>NZ_JAKIVI010000002.1:0-464338 GCF_023614015.1 Acinetobacter sp. ACZLY 512 | reverse complement strand
GTTGTAGCAAGATAAATTCGATACGAATACTTGATTTAGTGAAAGCTAGAACATAAAATACCGACTCAATATTCCAATCCGTTAAACTCATTTGGTACAAAGTACGGCACATACTGTGAGATACAATCCACAGTCTGAATAAGACCCGAAAACGTCCATAAACAGTTTGCTGGCGACAATAGCAAGAGTGAACCACCTGATCCCTTCCCGAACTCAGAAGTGAAACCTCTTCGCGCTGATGGTAGTGTGGCGTTAGCCATGTGAGAGTAAGTCATCGCCAGCTTTTAAATACGAAAGCCCCCTTAACATACGTTAAGGGGGCTTTTTTATGCTTAAAAATAAGTGGAAAACCAATTAACTTTCTACCACTTAACTTAATTCTTTTAAAATTGCCGCGTTAAATTCAGGAATATCATCTGGATTACGTGATGTAATCAGTACCCATCCGCCTGTATTGCAGCGATGAACGGCTTCATCTACCCAGTTTGCTCCTGCATTTTCAAGATCTAGTCGGATACTTTTATACGACGTCAGGTTTTTATCTTTAATGCGTTCTGCATTGATAAATACCCACGGCGCATGGCAAATCGCGGCGATGGGCTTTCCTTGGTCGGTAAAGTGTTGAATAATATTGAGCGCGTCTGAATTTAAACGCAATAAATCGGCATTGACGGTACCACCTGCAATGACGAGTAAGTCGTAGGCTGAGGGATCAACATCAACTAAAGCCAAATCTGGCGAATATTTTTCACCTAATTCTTGATCTCCAACAACAGTTTGAACCGCTTTGTGATGCTCAGCAGCATGCTGTGTAGCAAAACCTTTTGATTTTAAAAATTCGAGTGGTTTGATCAGCTCGTCATGTTCGATACCTGCATTTGAGGTAATAAAAAGCACATGTTTGGTCATTGTTAGTCTCGTTGTTGTCATGAGTGCTTCAAGACTAACCAATACCTTTACCCAACCGTGTTGCAGTTTTATACGTGAACTGTGTCGTTAGATCAAATTTGTAAGGATTCAATACCTTTTCGATTGAATCGCAGTCATGGAGGATGATGTTTATCTTTATATTAACTCTGAAGGATTACGAGTTTCGGGTTTGAGCGCAACTTTCATCAGCGTTCGATGAATAAATCGTAACTTATCGAGTACCCCGTTAGATAGAGTAAACGGATAAGCATCGCCCAATCCCATACTTCGGTTTAGTGCATTGAGTGAGTAACTTAAGGCAAACCAGTTGTTGATGGTGTGCTCAAAGTCGACAGATCCAATCGGTGATTCTTTGAAGTGCATATCCGGATCGTTTTTACGATTGGCTTCGATACACAGACCTGAATGATAAGCCGTGTCTAGGGTATCCATCATATGTAAATAATGCGCCCATGTTTCAGCCCAGTCTTCCCATGGATGTGCACAGGCATAGCGACTGATATAAAACTCTTGCCAGTTCATGATTGGCCCGTTTTCATAATATTCTTGTAGTGCCTGACCATAGTCTAGTCGTTCATCGCCAAAGAAATAGCGAAACTCTTCAAGCCAATCTGGATATAAATAAGTCATGACATCAAAGTAATAATGCCCACTTTCATGACGGAAATGTCCCAAAACGGTTCGATAGTTTTCGCCCATATCGAGTCGAGTTTTTTCACGATGAACCACATCGGCCTCACTGGCATTGAGGGTGATGGTGCCCATATGATGACCAGTCATCACGGGTTGGTTTGGCAAAGGTACTAAAAAATTAAATCTTAGACCATAACGATCCTGATCGTTTTTTTTGGGACGTGGAAAGATATTGAGTTGTTGAGTCAGATATAAAAAACGGCGTTTGGCTTGTTCAAGTCGATGCCAATACATCGTGCTGTTGTTAATGGATAAGTCGGGAATCGTATGCGTAAGCCGACACGATTCACAGTAAATATTCGGGTCATCTGCTGAAACCATCCAGTTACAGGCATGATGATGGTGGTAGTTGTAGCAGGGTTTATATAACTCTCCTGCATCGTCTGGATTCAGGCTTTTCCACTTTAGTTCTTCAATTCGATCAAAAGTTCCAATCGTCTTGCGGTTCACTTGATAGCCCAGCAACGCATTGCAGTTTTGACAAAAGGTATTGTTAAAAAATACCTGATGATGGCAATTGTGACAGTAGAAAACTTTCATAGGAATGATCTTTTATGACGGTGGAGAGCTGCTGGGCCTGATAAAGACAACAGTAGAAGACTTGATCAAGCTGATCAACCAATGCACATTACAGTTTCAATTATACGTGAAATTGTTGCCGATGAAATCATCTGAGCAAAGAATATGCTGGGCCATTTAATACTCGATTGAATAACATAATGATCGTAAAAGCCAGATGAGTGGCTTTGCCAAAGGTCTTTTTTTGTTACCGAAACACAGTGTATTTCCATACTCAAAGCGATAATGATAAGCACATAAGCCAGAAAGAATCTATAAATTCGATAGATGACAATAAGGAACCAGAATGACAACAAGCTCCAAAAAACCAATCGAATATCCACTTTATGTGGCTGGAAAAGCCAGTAAAACTGGGCAATGGCTGGATGTTCATCATAAATATACCGGTGAGGTATATGCGCGTGTTGCAGTCGCTGATGCCAAGACTCTAGAAAAAGCGACTGTTGCAGCGGTACAAGCCGAAGCTGATATGGCAGCGCTTAAGCCGTATCAAAAGCAGCAGATTTTACTGGATTGTGTGCGACGTTTTACGCAAGAAAAAGCGCTGCTGACTGATATTTTAATAGCAGAGGGAGGCAAACCACGCGCTGCAGCCGCTGCTGAGGTTGAGCGGTTAATCAATACCTTTCAACTGGCGGCCGATGCGACCACGCAAATGGATGCTGGCCGGGTGATGCCACTGGCTGTGACGCCTGTTGCGGCAGCTTATGAAGGCATGGTGAAGCATGTGCCTATTGGAGCTTTGTCGCTGATTAGTCCGTTTAACTTTCCACTGAACCTGACCGCACACAAGATTGCACCCGCCATTGTGGCAGGTTGTCCTTTTGTACTCAAACCAGCCAGTTTGACGCCTATTAGTGCCCTCAAGATTGCTGAAATCTTGGCTGAAACTGATCTGCCTCAAGGAGCGTGGTCGATACTGCCTTGTGAGCGCAGTGCGGCAGATATTTTGGTGACTGATGACCGTTTTAAAATGCTAAGTTTTACTGGTTCAGATCAGGTGGGATGGGATATGAAAGCCCGAGCTGGCCGTAAAAAGGTTACGCTTGAGCTTGGTGGCAATGCTGCGGTCATGATTGAGCCTGATACAGCGCTAACAGACGCTTTGATTGATCGTTTAATTGCGGGAGCATACGGTCAGTCAGGGCAGGTGTGTATTAGCGTACAGCGTATTTTGGTTCATAGTGATCTTTATGCCGAGCTGAAAAAGAAACTGCTGGCCAAAGTTAAAAAACTCAAAGCGAGTGATCCGGCACAGGAGTCGACAGTAGTTGGGCCAATGATCAAGGAAAAAGAAGCGGTTCGATTAAAAAAATGGATAGACAAAGCAGAGAAAAAAGGCGCCAAAATTTTGGCAGGTGGCGAACTTAATGGTGTTTTATTTGAGGCGACGTTGTTAGAACAGGTGGATGAAAACCTCGAGATTTATAAAGATGAAGCCTTCGGGCCTGTTGCCATTTTAGAAAAATACAAAAATTTTGAGCAGGGAATTGCCAAAATAAATCGCAGTCGTTTTGGCTTACAAGCAGGTGTATACACTCAAAATCTAAACAAAATGCTGTATGCATGGGAGCATTTACAGGTGGGTGGGGTGATCATTAATGATATTCCCACTTTCAGGGTAGATAACATGCCTTATGGAGGCGTCAAAGATTCTGGTTTAGGGCGTGAAGGAATTCATTCCGCTGTTCGGGATATGCAAGAAGAGCGCCTATTAGTCATCAAAAACGGCTAAGCTTGAGTATCCAGCACTGTACAAAAACTGTTCCACGTGGAACAGTTTTTTCTTTGAGATGGTGATATCTGTTAAGCCAGCCTGATCAACAGATCGACTAAAAATATATTTTTGCTTTAAAAATAGGCAAATCTGATCGAAATGATTATCCAGTTCATGAATCAATGCATCAAAAAAGAGAAAATCTTGATAAAAACAGGTATTGTTCAAGCATAAGAAAGACAAAAACCACATGAACCATCTTTAAGGAAGAAGGAACAGTTTTTTGTCTGTTTGGGGCATGTCGTGACGCTTACCCAGTGAGGCTGCCATCAATACGTTCAAGATTTTACAGGTGGTATTTTTCTTGCAGTAATCAATAAAAATTTAAGCAAGAAAAACCAGGGAATTTATATTATGACTGATACTCGTGAAAACTGGTCCTCGCGATCAGGTTTTATTATTGCTGCGGTGGGGTCTGCCGTGGGTTTGGGCAACATCTGGCGTTTTCCTTATGTGGCCTACGAAAATGGCGGTGGTGCATTTTTAATTCCATATTTACTGGCACTGATTACCGCAGGTTTACCGCTGTTATTTCTCGATTATGCGGTGGGGCATCGCAGTAACAGTTCACCACCCAAAGCTTATCGTAAATTATTTAAAGGCGGCGAAACGCTGGGATGGTGGCAGGTCTGTGTCTGTATCGTGATTGGGCTGTACTACGCCAGTGTACTCACGTGGGCAGGTAGTTATATTTACTTCTCCGTCGGTCAAATGTGGGGCAGTAATCCAGAAGTTTTTTTCTTCAATACCTATTTGCAAACCAGCAAAGCATCGGGGCTTGATCTGACTTTTGTGAGTCATTTGTTCTGGCCAATTCTGGGTATCTGGGCACTGACCTTGATTATTTTGTATGGTGGCGTGAAAAAGGGCGTAGAACTCTCCAATAAGATCTTTATGCCATTGCTGTTTGTTTTGTTTACCATTTTGGTGATTCAGTCCTTACGATTGCCGGGTGCTGTCGAAGGCTTGAATGCATTTTTTACCCCGAACTGGGCTGCCATGATGGACTATAAGGTCTGGCTCGCAGCTTATGGTCATACCTTTTTCTCACTTTCGGTGGGCTTTGGTATTATGGTGACGTATGCATCGTATTTAAAACCCAAAACCAACCTCACTGGATCGGGCCTGATTGTAGGTTTTGCCAATGCATCAACTGAAATTTTGGCTGGAATCGGGATTTTTGCGGCACTGGGCTTTATGGCGCATGCGGCAGGCAGTGAAGTCAAAGATGTGGTCAGTGGCGGTATTGGACTAGCCTTTATTGCGTTTCCTAAAATTATTTCGAGCTTGGGTGCTGGCGCCGATCTTTTTGGTTTGCTGTTCTTCTCGTCTTTGTTTGTCGCCGGTATTTCCTCGATGGTCAGTATTTTGGAAGTTCCCATTGCAGCAATGCAAGACAAGCTAAAATGGGGACGTAAAAAAGCCGTGACCATTATTGGTGGTGGCAGTGCGGTCGTGTCGATCTTTCTATTTTCAAGCGTTAATGCCATCAAGCTGGTCGATATTATCGATCATTTCATTAACAATATTGGCATTATCGGCGGTGCATTATTGTCGATTATTAGTGTTGCATGGTTTAAGCGTACTGCTCTCAAAGCGCTTCGTGATCACGTTAATCGCATCTCGACCATTCAATTAGGTAAAGGCTGGGATTTCACCTTAACTGTAATTACGTCGCTGATTTTGTTAACCACGCTCAGCATGACCGTATATAATTTAATCAAAAATGGCTATGATACTTATAGCGCAAGTTTGCTGGGCATCTTTGGT
Source organism: Acinetobacter sp. ACZLY 512 (assembly GCF_023614015.1). Classification (NCBI taxonomy): domain Bacteria; kingdom Pseudomonadati; phylum Pseudomonadota; class Gammaproteobacteria; order Moraxellales; family Moraxellaceae; genus Acinetobacter; species Acinetobacter sp. ACZLY 512. The sequence goes on along the minus strand of NZ_JAKIVI010000002.1, from coordinate 458,589 downwards.
TGGGGCAGTGTGTTGTTCTGTGCTGTGATTGCTGTGGTACTTAGTAAAATGAAAGATCGCTAGGAGAGAACCAGTATGAATAAGTTTGCAATCATTATGATGATTATCTCCATGGTCTTTGTTTGGGGCGGGCTGATTTTGTCGATTCTTCATTTGATGAAGCATCCAGAAGAGCTCGATGATGTGCTTGAGGATGTCAAAGATCAGCACACACTCTAAATAAAAGCGCCATAAAACAAATTGTAAATGAAAGTCATTATCAATTAAGATGATGGCTTTCTTGTTTTAGGATCAATAGCATATGACGGCACTATTGAGCTCCGAGGTTTTGATTGCATTTAGTGTGACCTTACTTGCAGGGCTCGCCACCCTCATCGGGGGAGCAATTGTGCTGTTCTTCAAGCAGCCCAGCTTTCGTCTGCTTTCTTTTGGTCTGGCCTTTTCTGCTGGTGCGATGATTTATATCTCACTCACAGAAATCCTGAATAAATCAATCCATGCGTTTAGCCAAGTCTTTGATGACAAGATCGGCTTTGCTTGGGGAACGGCTGCATTTTTGGCGGGTGTGGTTGGGGTATTGCTACTGGATCGATGGGTTCCTAACCCACATGATTTGGTCGAAAAAAATACAGCACAGCAGCTTGATCGGCGTCAATTGCAGCGGACCGGATTATTGACCATGCTGGCCATCACGGCACATAATTTTCCAGAGGGACTGGCCACTTTTTTTGCAACCTTAGACAGTCCAATGCTTGGTGCACCTCTGGCAGTCGCCATCGCAATTCATAATATTCCTGAAGGGATTGCGATTGCCGTACCGGTATACATGGCCACCAACAAAAAGTCTTATGCGATCTTGGCCAGTCTACTCTCTGGTCTTGCCGAGCCAGTTGGTGCCGCACTCGGCTATTTCCTGTTAGCGCCCTACATGGGTGATCTGGTGTTTGGTATCGTTTTTGGACTGATTGCAGGCGTGATGGTGTATCTTGCACTGGATGAGCTTTTACCCACTGCCCAGCGCTATGGTCGAGGTCACGAAACAGTATATGGACTGGTTACAGGCATGGCAGTGCTGGCAGTGAGTCTGGTGTTGTTTAAATGGATCTGAGACACACCACACCGCCAGCTAAAAAATCGCGTTATGCGATTTTTTTGATGCGGCAGTAATAAAATCCGTCACCTTGTCCAGAGGTCGGTAGCAGTTGGCGTCCGTAAGCTTGCTCAATCCCCCAGTCGGCCTCGATTTTAAGCTCCGATGCGTTGCCATGTTCTGCAAAGAACGCCTGCATTTGTTGCTCATTTTCAGGTTTGAGGATGGAGCAGGTGATATAGAGTAACGTTCCGCCGACCTTCAATTGAGGCCATAGATTTTTCAAAATTTGCTGCTGCAACGACACGGTTTGTGCAATATCGGTCGATTGTCTGAGTAAGCGAATGTCGGGGTGGCGACGTAATACACCAATCGCCGAACAAGGGGCGTCCAGTACAATACAATCTAATGCGTCAGGCGCCTGCCATGTAGTGGCATCTGCAGCAAGAATCTCAAGTCTTGAGGCATCTAACTGTAAGCGTGAAATATTTTCACTGACACGCAGTAAACGTTTGGCATCGTGATCCAGCGCAATCAGCTGCTCAGGTTTAAATGCCTCAAGCAGATGCGCCGTTTTACCGCCTGGTGCCGCGCAAGCATCCAGCACGATTTTCTGGTCTAGATCGTGCAACAAACTGGCGCATAGCTGTGCATGTTCATCTTGTACTGAAAACCAACCTTGTTGATAGCCCGGCAGCTCGGTGATTTGAACTGACTGCTCGATCACAATACCTACATCCGACCATGCACAGGCTCTGGCTTGTATCGACTGTGCTTGCAGTTTGAGCAGGTAAGCATCGCGTCCGATCTGGCGCTGGTTAATGCGTAAGGTCAGCGGTGCGGTGTGTTTAAGCTGTTGGCAGAGATCATCGAGTTGTGCTGGCCAGTCTCTTTTTAATCGTTTGTACAACCAGCTTGGTAGGCCATGCGCCTGTTGTAGCTGGTTTTGAAATGCATCTGTTTCACGAGTAGCACGTCGTAAGATGGCATTCACAATCCCGCTTAAGGCATGAAAGCCCAGTTGCTTGGTGGCTGTGACGGTTTCAGAAATAGCAGCATGTGCCGGAATACGGGTACACAGCACTTGGTATAGCCCCAGATACAAACAGCTTTCGACCGTTTCGTTATTAAGGGGTTTGGTTAATAGGGGCAGGGTAATGGCTTTTAAGGCAAACCACTGACGCAACGTACCCAAGACCAGTTCGTGAAACAAGGCACGATCACGATCTGGAATATCATTGAGCTGCTGATGCAAAATCCCCGAGAGTGACTGACCTTGCTGCACTTTGAGTAGGGTGCTGACCACTTGGGCACGTAAATTGAGGTCTGTATTTGGACGCGGAAACTGTTTCATGCAAGTACCTGCCCAACATTAAGTTTTTGTGTCTGTGCAATCTGTACAGGATTTAATGCTTTGCCCCCTGGCCATTGTAATGCTTTAAGACAAACCACGCCTGTACCACAGCACACATGCACGCCCTGTTTGTCGATGGCAATAATTTGCCCTGCTTGGGTATCTGCTGCACTCAGGGTTGAAACAGCCGATTGCCACACCCGAAGATTATTTTGATCATCGAGTGGAATAAACGCGACAGGCCATGGGTTAAATGCCCTGATATTTCGATCGATCTGAATGGCATCTTGTGTCCAGTCAATTCGAGCTTCGGTTTTGGTCAGCTTGTGGGCATAAACGGTCTGCTCTTCGTTTTGTACTTCGCGCTCGGCCAGTAGTTTTTGTAATTGCTGCTCAGATTCAAGCACCGTGCAAATGGCCTCTGCGCCTTGTTCGGCCAGCTTTTCATATAAGTGGGCAGAGGTGTCGGTGTCTAGAATAGGGCAGTGTGTTTTTAGCAACATATCGCCAGTATCTAGTCCTGCCGCCATTTTCATGATGGTCACGCCGGTCTCAGGGTCACCTGCGGCAATGGCACGCTGAATCGGAGCTGCTCCACGCCAGCGTGGCAACAATGAGCCGTGAATATTGAGACAACCGTATTTTGGCGTATCTAACACCACTTGGGGTAAAATCAAACCATAGGCAGCAACCACCATTACATCGGCATTTAAAGCGGCCAGTTCGGCTTGGGCGCTTTTGCCCTCGTCAGTCGAAGACTTGAAGTGCAAGGGCTGATACACCGGCAAATGATGCGTTAAGGCCAGTTGTTTGACCGGTGAGGGCGTTAATTTTTGCCCGCGACCTGCTTTACGGTCAGGCTGGGTATAGACAGCAACAATTTCGTGCGATGTTTGCAGCAAAGCGTCTAATGCAGATGCAGCAAAGTCAGGGGTGCCAGCAAAAATAATCTTCACACAGACATTCCAAAATAAACATGTGCACCAGTATAAGCCAAAACCCCGCTAAGCGCGAAAAAGCGCATTGTTCTCGATACGATCCGCACTCAAAACTTATCAGCCATACAAAAATTTATAAAATAAAATCAAAGTCATAAAAATAGATTATGAATTACCAAAAAATTATTCATTTCACTTTGCCGTGTGTAACAAGATTTAATAGCGTTTTTTCGTTATTGTATTCAGTGACGGGCGAAAAAAACAGCACAACACCAATGAGGTGATACCCGCGTAGCGACAGGACCTTGCCTCAGCCACGGAGAAAAACGCATGAGTAATGACAAAATACGCCAGCATTCGGCACCGGTTTATGACGGGATCGAAAATGCACCTGCACGCTCGATGATGCGTGCAGTCGGATTTAAGGATGACGACTTTACCCGTCCCTTTATTGGCATCGCATCGACTTGGGCCAATGTCACGCCGTGCAACATGCATATCGATGGCTTGGCACGTGAAGTTGAGCAAGGGGTAAACCAAGCCAACGGCAAAGGTATTATTTTTAATACCATTACCATTTCCGACGGTATTTCAAACGGTACCGAAGGCATGAAGTATTCCTTGGTATCGCGTGAGATCATTGCCGACTCGATTGAGGCTGTGATTGGATGTCAGGGCTATGACGGGGTGATTGCCATTGGTGGCTGCGACAAAAACATGCCGGGCTGTATCATGGGGCTGGCGCGCTTAAACCGTCCTGGCCTGTTTATTTATGGTGGCACCATTCAACCAGGTCAGGGGCATACCGACATGATTTCGGTGTTTGAAGCGGTGGGACAGTACGCCAAAGGTGAAATCAATGCCATTCAGGTCAAGCACATCGAAGAAGTGGCGCTGCCTGGTCCTGGCTCGTGTGGCGGTATGTACACTGCCAACACGATGGCCTCTGCCATTGAAGCTTTGGGTATGAGTTTACCGGGTTCTTCAGCACAAGATGCCATTTCAGAAGATAAACGTCAGGACTGTCATCGTGCTGGCGAGGCGGTGATGAATCTGCTACGCCTCAATATTCGTCCGCGCGACATCATGACCAAAGCTGCCTTTGAAAACTCGATTAAGGTGGTGATTGCACTGGGCGGATCGACCAACGCAGTATTGCATTTGATTGCGATGGCACATAGCGCAGGTGTGCATCTGGATTTAGACGATTTTGTTCGTATTGGCAAAGAAACGCCGGTGGTGGCCGATTTACGTCCGTCAGGCAAATACCTGATGTCTGAGCTGATCAAAATTGGTGGCATCCAGCCGTTGATGAAACGCATGCTACAACAGGGTATGTTAGATGGCAGCTGCCTAACCGTAACGGGTAAAACACTGGCCGAAAACTTGGCCGAAGTAGAAGATTATCCAGCGGGTCAGGACATTATTTTGCCTTTTGATCAGCCTATCAAAAAAGATTCACACTTGGTGGTGCTCAAAGGTAACTTGTCACCAACCGGTGCTGTCGCCAAAATTACTGGTAAAGAAGGGTTGTATTTTGAAGGTCCGGCCCGCGTGTTTGAGGGTGAAGAAGGCGCGATGCGTGGTATTTTAGAAGGCGAGGTTCAAGAAGGCGAAGTGGTGGTAATTCGTGGCGAAGGCCCTAAAGGCGGCCCGGGTATGCGCGAAATGCTCAAACCTACCTCTGCCATCATTGGCAAAGGCCTAGGGCAGTCGGTGGCACTGTTAACCGATGGTCGTTTTTCTGGTGGAAGTCATGGCTTTGTCATTGGTCATGTCACGCCTGAAGCCTATGACGGCGGACCTATTGGTTTGGTTAAAAATGGTGATAAAATTTCCATCAATGCAGAAACACGTGAGATCACCTTACATATCTCTAACGATGAGATGGACTCACGTCGTGCACAATGGCAAAAGCCACGACCGAAATATACCAGCGGGGCTTTGGCGAAATTTGCAAAACTTGCAGTGGGTGCGGACAAAGGTGCAGTTACCGATCTAAATCTTGATCTATAATTGATCATATTGTCCCTAAATTGTTATAAACCCTTGTATGATTACAGGGGTTTATTGTTCGAGGCGCTATACATGTCACTGTTAAGACGTTGGTTTGATCCGATTCGGTCGAGTTGGTTTTATCAAAAACCTTCGCGTCAGGCGGTTTTACCAACCGATCAAGGATTGCAGATTTATCTGCGTCTAGACGATGTCTACAGTTATCTTGCCGTACAACAGCTGAATCATCTTGATGATATTTTAAGCGACGAACTTAAGCCGCTCAAAGTCATTATTTCGCGCGAAGCCGCCGCGCCGCCAAATAGTATGTCGCATGCCGACTGGCAAAATTATTGTTTGAACGACGCCAAAATTTTGGCTCGGCAGCATCGTTTTAGCTTTGATGAAACACCAGAACTTCCTACACCTGAATCTTTGCAACAAGCCGAAGTAATTTTGCGCAATACCCCGCTGACTGGTAAAGATTTTTTGTACTTGCTTGAAGATGTATTTCATATGCTGTGGCAGCAGCAATATGGCAAGCTACGAACCTTATATACCATGGCCAGTCAGCAGCATAGCCCGCAAAACTTTCCAGAACGAATTTTTAAAGATGTACCAGTGGCAGCAAGTTTCTTTGAATTTGGTGGCCGTAACTACCACGCAGTAGATGATTTACTCCGACTGGCCCGTCGTTTGCGTCAGCAAAAACTTTTGACCGGTGCACCGCTTTTTCTGATCAATCACATTGAATGGCGTGAGCATCTGATCAATGATGCTGAAGAATTGGCTCAGATTCAGGCACTCAAACCCGAGCTAGATCTGTTTATTGCGCTTGAAGATCCGATCAGCTGGTTATTACTGGCTTATATTCGTGAAGAATTGGCCAATTACTACGATATCAAGCTCAATGTGTATCCACTGCCGTATCAGGGGCGTGACTGGTTTGACTGGAGTCTGGCCACTCGTTTATCTAAACGGACTGAAGTGGCATTCACGCCGTTTTGCCGTCCGACAGAGGCTGCAACGCACAATATGGCCCAGCTGTATTATAGTGTGCCCGAAGAGCAGCAGATCGAGACCATTCACTGTATTTTAGAAGCAGTCTGGACCAAAGGACGCGACCTGTCTTTTAAGGCACACTTTGAAGCCTTGCGTCAGCAGTTGCGTATTGACAGCTTATTGCCAGAAGATGAAGTATTGCAGCGCTTAAACCACAATGATCAGGCCTGTATTGCACATCATCAACCCGATTTTCCGGTACTGGCCTTACGTATTGATGGACAGCAATATGTGTTTAACAGCTTGTATCGTGTCTGGCTGATTGAAAGTATTTTTAGTCATGTACTGGAGCAGCAGTATAAACACGACGCGGTTGTATCATTCGCCCAATCATCTGACGCATCAAAAAATGAATTGTGATGCGCTTTTTAAGCATGTCGCATTGAATGAGACCAGCACAAACAGATTGATTACCTAAAACTACACAGCCGCTGTAAAAGTTTATTTTTTATTCAAATTATTCATGTTTATAATAGCTTGCAATTTTCTTATGCATGGCTGCTGATGGGTCGTCATGCATAAGAAAATTGGAGGACGTTATGTCGACTCAAAACAAGTATGCCGAAAAACAACATCGAATCGTCATTGTTGGCGGCGGTGCAGGAGGATTGGAGCTGGCCACGCGTTTGGGTAACCAGCTGGGAAAAAGGAATAAAGCCGAGATTATTTTGGTTGATGCTGCCCTCACGCATATCTGGAAACCCTTGCTGCATGAAGTTGCGGCCGGCACACTCAATTCTTACGAAGACGAGTTAAATTATTTTGCCCATGCCAGCCAGCATCACTTTGAGTTTTTTCTGGGGCGCATGATTGATATTGACCGTAAAGACAAAACGATTTTATTGGCAGCGCTTCAAGATGAAGACGGTAAAGAAGTTGCGCCAGAACGCAGTATTGCCTACGACACCCTTGTGGTTGCCATTGGTTCGACCTCCAATGATTTTGGCACTGTGGGTGCCAAAGAGCACTGTATTTTTCTCGATTCCCGACCTCAAGCCGATCGTTTTCAGCGCGAATTTTTAAGTTTGTATTTAGAGGCGCAGGCTAAAAATCTGGTACAACATCATCACAAGCAGCTCAATATTGCAATTATTGGGGCGGGCGCAACTGGCGTAGAGCTGGCAGCAGAATTACACCATGCAGCCAATCAGTTTTCCAAATATGGCCTAAACAGTATCGACCCTAAAGATGTCAAAATCAGCCTGATCGAAGCGGCACCTCGCGTTTTGCCTGCATTACCCAAACGGGTATCACACGATGCCGAAGCCACACTGCGTGAGATTGGTGTGCAGGTGATCAAAAATTGTCGGGTGGTCGAGATTGATGCACATACGGTCTACTGCGAAGATGAAATCGAGATTCCTGCCACCTTAAAAGTCTGGTCTGCCGGCATCAAAGCGCCCGATTTTTTGCAAGGAATTGGTGGTCTGGAAACCAACCGAATTAATCAACTGGTGGTCAATGCCAGCTTGCAAAGCTCACTCGATGAAGACATTTTTGCCATGGGAGATTGTGCCTGTTACATTCCCGCAGGTGCAGAGCGCCCAGTTCCGCCGCGTGCACAGGTGGCCAATCAGCAAGCCATCTTTTTAGCCAAAGCCATGGCGCTGCGTTTAGAAGGTAAACCACTGGGTAGCTTTGGGTTTAAAGACAAAGGCTCCTTGGTGTCGTTGAGCGATCAGAGTACCGTGGGCAATATCTTGGGTAATATTAATGTCGATGGTCTGTTTGCCCGCATGATGTATATCTCGTTGTACCGCTTTCATCAGGTGGCTTTGCATGGGGTATTCAAGACCAGTTTAATGATCATCAAAGACTTGCTCTCAAAAGGTTCTTCACCACAGCTTAAATTGCACTAACTCCATCTGCTGCTCACCTCTGTTTTAGAGCCTCAATCTTTGCTTGAGGCTCACTTCCAAAATCAAGCATCGTGATGCCACCCGTATTGAATTAGCATGATTCATATATTAGGGAGGAAATGAAACGATGGACATGCTGTTACTGGTGATTGCGGTTTTTATCTTTGCGGGGCTGGTCAAGGGCACGTTGGGGCTTGGCTTGCCGACCGTCGCCATGGGCCTAATGAGCATGGTGATTTCGCCGTTTCAGGCCGCGGCACTCTTAATCGTTCCCTCCATGATCACCAACATATGGCAACTCTTTGCCGAAGGCAGAGTCTGGGCACTGATTCAGCGTTTTTGGTCGTTATTGTTGGGTATTGTACTCGGGACGTGTTGGAGCTTTTTACCTACTTTAAGCGCATCTTCTGGAAAAACCAGTGAAATGCTGCTGGGCGGTATGTTAATTGCCTATGGTGGATTTGGACTCTTTGTCAAACAACTTCCCGATCTTTCGCGCCATTCGGGTTGGCTGTCACCGATTGTGGGATATATCGGCGGTGCGCTGATTGTCTCTACCGGGGTGATTATTATTCCGGCTGTACCATACTTGCAATCGCTTCGGTTAAAGCGTGATGAACTGGTGCAGTCGCTTGGATTGGTATTTACCTTTTCTACCGTTTGTCTGGCGATTTATTTATACCTTTACACAGGTGCCTCCAGTGTCGTGGATTATCGACTGGCATGGCTTGCGGTATTGCCTGCATTGCTGGGTATGTGGTGGGGACAAAAAATCCGCTACAAAATTGCCGAAGAAAAATTCCGTCGACTGTTTTTTGTGGGGCTGATGCTGCTGGGGCTGTATATGCTGGGTTCGCCTTTAACATAATTGCAGCTTGGGAGCTGCGGGCCGATGCGTCAATAAAAAATCGGTAAAGTCACGATACATCGTCGAGAGCTGGCTAAAGTCGCGTGCCACAATGAGTAATTTCCGATTGGCCCATGCACCGCTCAGTGGCAACAGGGCCAAGGCGTGGCTCTCTTTTAAACGGCTTGCTGCACGCGCTGGCATAATCGCCACACCCGCACCTGCGGCCACCACTTCGGCAATGGCAGTAAAATTTGGTAGGCGTAAACGGTAATCGATGTGAATACCAAGCGCACGTGCCTGAATATCGATTGAGCGCTGTAAGGAGTGATGCGTACTTAATCCGATCATACTCTCGCTAAACACCGCCGGTAAATTGAGCGGATGCTGGCGAGTAAACTGATGCGTAGCTGGGCATATCAACACCAAAGGATCATGGACAAAATCTTGAGTTTGTAAATATTCAGTCTGGGAGAAGCTTGAGACCAGCCCCAATTGTGCGCGTCCCTGTTCGAGTGCCTGAATAATCTCAGAGCTTTCTGCCTCGTGCAATTCAATACTGATCGTAGGGTGCTTGAGCAAAAACATTGGCAGTAATGTCGGCAGATATTCACTTTGTGCCGATGAGTTACTCATAAGTGAAGTCGCTGCTGGGGTTCAGCGCGAAAGCGGTTCATGTCTTGTTCTAACAATTGCGCCTGCTGCAACAGCACACGGGCATGATCTAAAACGCGTTGCCCCGCAGGAGTCAGTTCGACACCAGTCCGATGCCGCGTAAACAGGGCACTACCGAAATAGTGTTCTAATTTACGAATACGTTCGCTGGCAGCTTGCAAGGAGAGCGCTGCCCGCTCAGCACCGTGAGTCAGGCTGCCTGTATCGACGACATGTAAAAACAAGCGAAGGTCAACAAAATCGTAGCGCATGGCAACGTTCAATCCTTGAGTGAGCCAGCTTATCATACTGAAAATGATGCATGCTCGCAGCGTAAAGGCATAAAAAAAGCAGCCCTAAGGCTGCTGATCGTATCTAGATGCTTTAACTTTTGTCTTTCAGGCTAAAAAATAAATTCAGCAAGATGGCGGCAAATGTCGCCGTACCAATACCGCCCAGATTAAAACTGCCAAAGGTCAGTTCAAAATTACCGGCACCTAAAATAATGGTCACCGCGGCCACAATCAAATTTTTGTTGTTGCCAAAATTGACCTTGTTTTCAATCCAGATTTTGGCACCGGCAATGGTAATTAAGCCAAATACCACAATCGATGCACCGGTCAGAACGGCGGTCGGAATTGTACTGATCACGGCACCAAATTTGGGTGACAGCCCTAAAAACATGGCAAATACACCCGCAATCACAAAGACGATGGTCGAGTACACGCGTGTAACCGCCATGACACCGATATTTTCGCCATAGGTGGTCATGCCGGGTGCGCCCACACTGCCAGAAAGACTGGTCGCAATTCCGTCTGCCACAAAAGCCTTGCCTAAATGTGGCGTCAGGTTTTCACCGGTCATGGCACCGACAGCTTTAATATGTCCCAGATTTTCGGCCACCAAAATCAGTGCCACTGGCGCAATAATCAGCATGGCATTGGTTTGAAAGGTGGGAGCACTAAAACTCGGTAGACCAAACCATGCCGCCGTAGCGATTTGACCAAAATCAATGGCCTTACCCAAGCCCAGTCCGTTGGTCACGATGGCATAGATCAGATAAGACATCAGTAGTCCAATCAAGAGCAGTAAACGCTGTAATAGCCCCCGAGTAAACACAGCAATGGTTCCCATACACAGTACGGTAATCAGTGCCATCCACATATCAAAGGGATGCCCGGCAACTGCCTTGACGGTAACGGGTGCTAAATTCAGGCCGATAATCATCACCACGGCACCAGTCACCACAGGTGGCATGAGTTTTTCAATCCAGCGCGTACCAGTCAGCATGACCAAAAAGCCAATTGCAGCATAGACCACACCACAGGCGACAATACCACCCAGTGCAACCGATAAATTGGCATTGGCACCTGAACCTGTCACATGACCCGTAGCCGCCGCCACGACTCCAATAAAGGCAAAGCTTGAACCGAGATAGCTCGGCACCCGGCCGCCGGTCATCAGAAAAAATAAAATGGTACAAATACCAGACATTAAAATGGCCAGATTTGGATCGAATCCCATCAAAAGGGGAGCTAGCACCGTCGCACCAAACATGGCGAATGCATGCTGGATGCCCAGTACCGCGCTTTGGACAGGAGGGAGATATTCGTTGGTTGCGACTGGTCGATGATCGATCTGACCGCTGTACGCCTTCCATTTTGGAAACCAGCTGGACATAAAATAGGCTCAAATAATCCAATTGGAGCACATCATACCCTGTCTGGCGATGAGTTATAATTACTCGTTGATGACCTTATGTGTTCAAAATCATAGATTTATTTTTATTATTTACCAAACGGTAAAGATAATTTAGTATGAAATCAAGGTATTGATTTACTTAAACTATACATTATAAAAAGTTGAACCATTGTTAAAAAAACGTTTTTTTCATATGAATGAATCGGCGGCAAGCCTGTACTCACCGCCGATAATGAATAGATTTCAGCGATTAGCCTGTATTACGCAGACCCGCTGCAATTCCGGCAATACTCACCATCAGTGCGTGATCGACAGGTGTATGATCGGCGTTGGTTTTTGCCGTATATTCACGACGCCGTTTCATCAGTTCTGCCTGAAGTAAATGCAATGGCAACAGGTAGGGTTTACGTACCTGCATAGCTTGATCCAGTACATCATTTTTACTGAGCAGCTTCGATTCACCTTTCATGGTCAATAAGGTCTGAACGGCATCGTTCAAACGTGCGCGTAGCATTTCGCCCAGTACCTTAAGCTCATCATCATGAGTAAGATGCGATTCGTAATACAACGCGACATTGGCATCGGCTTTGGAGAGAACCATCTCCAGCATATCGATCAGGGTTTGGAAGTACGGCCATTCTGCCAGCATTTCGTCGAGCAGCGGCTTTTTGTTTTCATCGATCACTTGATTAATGGCTGCACCGGTGCCGAGCCAAGCTGGCAACATGAGTCGAATTTGCGTCCATGCAAATACCCAAGGAATGGCACGTAATGACTCGATTCCGCCACTCACTTTACGTTTGGCCGGTCGTGAACCCAGTGGCAACATTTGCAGTTCAAGCTCAGGCGTCACGGTTCTCAGGTACTGTACAAAATGAGGATTTTCACGCACGGTTTCGCGATATACGCGAACTGAAATATCCGTCATCTGATGCATCAGCTCACGCCACTCTGCCTTCGGTACGGGTGGTGGCAGTAAGGTCGCTTCAAGGGTTGCTGCGGTATACACTTCAAGGTTTTGTAACGCAACGCCTTCTAAACCAAATTTAAAGCGGATCATCTCACCCTGTTCAGTCACACGAATGGCTCCAGAAATAGAGCCAGGCGGTTGTGAAAACAGGGCCTGCTGTGTTGGCGCCCCGCCACGGCTAATCGAGCCGCCACGACCATGAAATAAGGTGAGCTGTACATTGTGCGCCTTGGCCACCGCCGTCAGTTCTTCCTGCGCACGATACTGTGCCCAGTTGGCCGACATAAAGCCTGCGTCCTTGGCAGAGTCGGAGTAACCGATCATGACTTCATGTTTGCCCTGAATATGCTGCTTGTACCAGTCCATATTAAACAGCGTTTCCATGGTTTTGGCTGCGCCGTCTAGATCTTTTAAGGTTTCAAACAGTGGTACCACACGAAGCGGATGCAAAATACCGGCTTCTTTTTGCAGAAGCAAAACGGCTAGGACATCGCTTGGATATTCGGCCATGGAAATAATATATGCACCCAAACTTTCTGGCGGCTGCTCGGCCAGTGTACGCATGGTGGCAAACACTTCTTTGACATCTGCATGTTCAATCAGGCTGTCTTCTGGTTCTTTAAGATATTTAGGCAGAAGTGGGCGTTTGCTTTGCAATTCCTGAATCAGAAAGTTTTGACGGGCTTGCTCAGTCCAAGATTCGAAATTACCCAAGCCTAAATATTCGGTAATGGCGGAAATCGCCTGACGATGACGCCCCGATTCCTGACGAATATCCAGTTTAAGCAGTTCGATACCAAAGCAGTTTACGCGGTAAATAAAATCGAGCAGCTTGCCATTGGCCAGTTCCGGTAAGTTACAGGCGATCAGTGAACGATGACACAATAGCAACGGTTCAAGTAATTCCTGTTTGTGGCGGATAATCTGACTGTCATCGCTATCTAGACCTTGCAAACGTAGCGACAACCAGTGACGTGTAGCTTTCAGGCGTTCACGCGTGGTACGTAAGTATTCACGGTATGGCTCGGGATGACTACGACCCAGCGCAAGGCTTAATTCTTCAGAACAGGCCTGAATCGAGAGTTCCCAGCGTAAACTTTCGATATCACGTAGATACAGATCGGCCGCTTGCCAACGGGACAGCCACAATACTTCTTGCGTGACCGTGTGTGTGACATTCGGATTGCCGTCACGGTCGCCGCCCATCCATGAGGCAAAACGAATTGGAGAAATATCAAGTGGTAAGGTCGCGTTGCAGTGCTGATGCACCAGTGTATTTAGTTCTCGAACAAATTTAGGTACTGCGTTCCACAAGGTTTGTTCAATGGTGGTAAAACCCCATTTGGCTTCATCGAGCGGCGTTGGCTTGTTTTGACGAATTTCATCGGTCTGCCATGCCGAACAGATCAAATGCTTCAGGTTGGTGAGCACTTGCTCACGCTCTTGCGGGGTCAGCTTTTGCTGATCGAGTTTTGACAGGACATCATTGATATCGTCATATTTTTGAATCAGGGTGCGTCGGCTGACTTCGGTCGGATGCGCAGTCAGTACCAGTTCAATATTCAGCTCGCATACCTGATCAAACAGTTGTTGCGGGGTGATGTGATTGTGCTGAAATTTCTCAAACAGGCGAATTAGTGGATTCGGTGAAGGGGCATGTGCATCAAACTCGCTTTGACGACGGCTACGAACCACATGGTATTGTTCTGCAATATTGGCAAAATTCAAAAAATAGGAAAACGCGCGGGTCAGCGGTAAGATTTCCTCGTCCTTTAAATTTAAAAATAACTTTTCTAATTGCTTTTCAACTTTCGCTTGACCGTCACGTGCACCTTTGGCGAGTGCACGAATTTGTTCAATCTGATTAAACAAATCTTGTCCTGCGTGTTGTTTGAGTGTTTCGCCCAGTAAATTTCCCAGTAAGCGTACATCCTCACGCAGTGGAGCATCAATTTGTTGAATCATTCTAGTTCTCCTGTTCTTCTACTATATTCACTTTCAACCACCTGAATATACGCCGATTAGCAAACATTCCAAGTCGTTACATGAAAAAAATGCATTTTTTACCGTGTATTAAGCAAAAAAGGTGCGTTGCTACGCAAATGTTTCGTGATGTAGAAAAACAAAATCAATTGACCAGATCGCCAGCATTTAAGGGCTGTATTTGAGCATGAAAATCTCGATAGCATATTGAATGCTGAGCTCAAGCTCATCAGGCGTAGGAGGCATTTCTATGCCAAGCAAGACATTTTGGTGACGTAAACCCAGTAATAACGACAAGATCAATTCGGTCTGGCGCAGTGGGTCATCGGCTTGAATCAACCCGAGTTTGCTGGCTTGCTCAAAAAAGTGAGTCAGCATGTTGCAGAGTTTTTGATGTGATGCTGCAAAAAACTGTTTTACCAATGGGCTTTTTTCTGCCGCAAGTTCATACAGCACATGATCAAGCTTGAGTGCTTCGGGTAAATAAATGGTGTGGAGCGCACACCGGCTAATACTCGCCAGTTGTTGCTTGAAATCGGATTGGGGCTGTAACTGAAATGTGTCGGCAGAAATGTAGGTTTCACAGCTTTCTTCAATGGCGCAGACAAACAGATTGGCTTTATCTTGAAAATGATTATAGACCGTCAATTTGGTCACACCTGCCATCTGTGCAATCTGATTCATACCGGCATGATGATAACCCTGTTTTAAAAAGATATTTTTTGCTGCTTCCAGAATACGTTGTCGTTTCTCAAGATCTTTTGGTCTTCCAGAATTTTGCACACTAAACCTCAATAAATTTTTTGAAAAACAAAGCAATAACGTTTATTTTTTAATTAATGTACTTATGGGTATATTAATTAAAAAATAAACAATTTAAGATAATCGCATATTGTGCCTTAAAAATAAATTTGAAAAGAGTACTGGGATCATGAACAGAGCACACCTTGGCCTTTCGGGCTTGATCATTTTATGCAGTATCACGTTGTTGGGGTGTCAGAAAGAAAAAACAGTCAATCAAGACATTCCCTTGGTGATGGTGACTAAACCGAGCAGCAGCGCACAAGCACAACACAGTTATGCGGGGCAAGTTGAAGCCCGCCAGCAAACGGCGTTGTCGTTTCGGGTTGCGGGTCAGATTACCGAACGTGATGTGGATGTGGGGGATCGTGTTCGTGCTGGCCAAGTACTGGCCAAACTCGATGTCAAGGATGCGCAGTTACAGCTCAATGCAGCACAGGCACAATTAGATAATGCCAGTGCGGCGGCACAGGTTGCCAGCGACGAACTAAAGCGCTACCAACAGTTACTGCCGATTAATGCGGTAAGTCGTTCCCAGTTTGATGCAATTAAAAATCAATATACCGCGGCACAAGCAAGTTTAAAGCAGGCCCGTTCGAATCTGGATGTTGCAGCCAATCAAACCCGTTATAACCAGTTACGGGCGACTCAGGCAGGCGTTATTACTGCGCGAGAAATCGAGGTTGGGCAGGTGGTAAGCGCAGGGCAGACGGTTTATCAGCTTGCGATCGATGGCGATCGTGAAGTGGTGATTGGCGTACCCGAGCAACTGATCAGTACGCTAAAAATTGGTCAGTCTGCCAGTGTGCGCTTGTGGTCAAGCTCGGAAAATGTTTATCCGGCATATGTTCGGGAAATTTCGCCCGCAGCTGACGCAACACGAACTTTTCGTGTCAAGGTGGCATTTTCACAGGCACAACCGAGTATTCAACTGGGGCAAAGTGCGCGGGTGTTTTTGAGTGAGCCGACTCAGACCTCATTGAGTGTTCCGCTCAGTAGTGTCTCGGCGACGCATCAGCAGCCCTATGTTTGGGTCGTACAAGCCAATCATACGCTCAAGAAAGTTCCGGTTCGCTTAGGGGACTACGGCCGTGAACAGGTCAGCATACGGTCAGGGCTTCAGCCATCCGATTGGGTGGTGGTGGGCGGTGTGCATTTATTGCGTGAGCAGCAAAAAATTCGTCCGATCGACCGAAATAACCGCGCTGTCAACCTTCAAGCGAGGGCTGCATCATGAATTTTAACCTGTCTGAATGGTCACTGAAAAATAAAGCCTTGGTGCTGTATTTTATGCTGCTTTTAATGGTGGTGGGGGTGTATTCGTATACCCAACTTTCACAAAGCGAAGATCCACCTTTTACTTTCAAAGTGATGGTGGTGCAGACCTACTGGCCTGGGGCTACGGCCAAAGAGGTGGCAGAGCAAGTCACCGACCGGATTGAAAAAGAACTCATGACCACAGGTCAATATGACCGGATTTCATCATATTCGCGTCCGGGTGAGTCGATGGTCACTTTCTTTGCCAAAGACACGTACACCTCTGCCGATATCCCGGATATTTGGTATAACGTGCGCAAAAAAGTGAGCGATATTCAGCATGAGCTTCCCGTTGGTGTGCAGGGGCCTTTTTTTAACGATGAATTTGGCGATACCTTTGGCAATATTTATGTTTTGACCGGAAAAGATTTTGATTATGCGCTTCTTAAAGCCTATGCCGACCGTTTGCAGCTTGAACTACAGCGCGTACCCGATGTTGCCAAAGTAGAACTGATTGGCCTGCAAGACCAAAAAATCTGGATTGAACTGTCCAATACCAAAATGGCGCAGCTCGGTGTACCCGTCAGTGCCATTCAGCAGGCCTTACAGCAGCAAAACAATATGGTCAGTGCCGGGTTTTTTGAAACCCCCTCCGACCGGATGCAGGTGCGTCTGACCGGAAAGCTGAGTTCGGTTGAAGATCTAAAGCAATTGCCGATTTTAGTCGGTGATAAAACCATTCGACTCAGTGATGTCGCCGAGGTGTATCGTGGCTTTAGTGAACCGGCACAGCCGCGGATGCGCTTTATGGGAGACAATGGCATTGGTATTGCGGTATCGATGCGTAAAGGCGGCGACATCATTGCTTTGGGGAAGCAACTGCAACAGACTTTTTCTCATTTGCAAAAAACTTTACCTTTGGGCATGACCTTAAGCAAGGTCTCAGATCAGCCGGTGGCGGTTCAGCACAGTATTCGAGAGTTTATTCAGGTACTGGCAGAAGCGGTCATTATTGTGCTGTTGGTCAGTTTCTTCTCTTTAGGATTCCGAACCGGACTGGTGGTAGCGTTTTCAATTCCACTGGTCTTGGCCATGACCTTTGCAGGCATGCATCTGTTTGATGTGGGCCTGCACAAAATTTCACTAGGCGCGCTCATCTTGGCGCTGGGCCTACTGGTCGATGATGCCATCATTGCGGTGGAGATGATGGCGATTAAAATGGAACAGGGCTACAGCCGGCTCAAGGCCGCGGGCTTCGCATGGAAAACCACCGCATTTCCCATGCTTACAGGTACCCTGATTACTGCCGCGGGCTTTTTACCCATTGCTACAGCCAGTTCAAGTACTGGCGAATATACCCGATCCATTTTTCAGGTGGTGACCATTGCCTTGGTGGTGTCATGGATTGCAGCGGTGGTCTTTGTGCCGTACTTAGGTGAAAAGCTGCTGCCCGATTTTAGCCATACACCACAGCGCGCGCCGTGGTATCAGCGTTTTTGGGCGAAACTGCGCAAACAGCCTGAACCTCAGCCTGTGCCTTATGATCATGGGCATGATCCCTATCAAACGCGTTTTTATCAGGCTTTTCGTCATGCCGTCGATACCTGCGTGAGCTACCGGAAAACCGTGATCGTGGTGACGGTTGGACTGTTTGTCGGGGCTGTTTTGCTATTTAAATTAGTGCCACAGCAGTTTTTTCCGCCCTCTAATCGCGCCGAAATTTTGGTCGATATCAAATTAGAAGAAGGCGCGTCTTTAACCGCCACCGAGCAGGCGGCAAAAAAAGTCGAGCAGTTTTTGGCGAAACAATCGGGCATCGATAATTATGTGGCCTATGTCGGTACAGGGTCACCACGCTTTTATCTACCACTCGATCAACAGCTTCCACAGGCCAGTTTTGCCCAGTTTGTGGTGCTGGCTTCGTCACTTGAAAACCGCAATCAGATTCGCCATTCACTTGA
This sequence comes from Acinetobacter sp. ACZLY 512, assembly GCF_023614015.1. NCBI lineage: Bacteria > Pseudomonadati > Pseudomonadota > Gammaproteobacteria > Moraxellales > Moraxellaceae > Acinetobacter > Acinetobacter sp. ACZLY 512. The sequence continues at coordinate 440,117 of NZ_JAKIVI010000002.1, read as the reverse complement.
GCGAGAGATTAAATTGTTACTGCCATACGCCAGAACGCGAGTGTCGTTACTTGAAAATGGCCCACCCGTGGGCTATCCCATCCAGTATCGTGTTTCGGGAGAAGATCAGGATCTGGTACGTGACTGGGCACAAAAAGTAGCACAGACGGTAAGTCAAAATCCGAATGCCAGTAACGTACATCTGGATTGGGGTGAACCGAGTAAACGCATTCAACTTGAAATTGATCAGGAACGCGCGCGTCAATTGGGAATTAGCAATACTGATTTGGCCAACTTCTTAAATAGCTCGCTGACAGGCAGCGTGATTGATCAATATCGCGAAAAAACCGAACTGATCGAAATCCGTTTACGCGGTGATCAGAACGAACGTGCCGATGTGGCCTCACTGGGCAGTCTGGCGGTGCCGACCAGTAGCGGTCAGAGTGTACCGCTTGGGCAAATTGCCAAAATCAATGCCACATTTGAAGATGGGATTATCTGGCACCGAGATCGATTGCCCACCATTACGGTTCGTGCCGATGTTCACACCGATTTACAGCCTGCTACGGTGGTGTTTGAGTTGCAAAGCTCGATTGATCAGTTGCGCAGTCAGTTGCCGAGCGGTTATTTAATCGATGTCGGCGGTGCGGTCGAGGAGTCTTCTAAAGGCCAGGCATCGGTCAATGCTGGCATGCCGCTATTTTTAGGCGTAGTGCTGACGTTGCTGATGCTACAGCTTCGAAGTATCTCGCGAACCCTGATGGTGTTTTTGACTGCACCGTTGGGCTTGATTGGTGTGAGCTTGTTTTTATTGCTGTTCAATAAACCTTTTGGTTTTGTAGCCATGCTGGGCACCATTGCGCTCTCAGGCATGATTATGCGTAATTCACTGATCTTGATTGATCAGATCGAGCAGGATATTGCAGCCGGGCATGATCCATGGACGGCTATTATCGATGCGACCGTGCGCCGATTCCGACCGATTTTACTGACGGCGCTGGCTGCGGTCTTGGCCATGATTCCGTTATCGCGCAGTATTTTCTTTGGTCCTATGGCGGTTGCCATTATGGGGGGATTGATCGTGGCGACCTTTTTGACTTTGTTTTTCTTGCCAGCACTGTATGCAGCATGGTTTAAGGTTAAAAAAACGCCAACTTTGTCATAATTTTTTGCGAATAAAAGGTGCGAAATAGTGAAAAGTCAAATATAGTAGCACCTTATTGTTAACACAAAAAAACAGAGCATACATTCATTGCAATGAAACCTAAAAATGCAATGGATTCGAGGTTAGATACGAATGGGGCAAGATCAATTAAAACAGCATCGTCGTTATATTACGATTTCTTATGTCTGTATGTTTCTTGCATTGGCAAGTGTGGTTTTAGCAGTGGTTGCCTATTTTCTGGCTCGAAAAGTTGCTCTGGTTGAAAATGCAGAAGTCTGGATTCAGGCGCACGGCGTCTGGATCATGCACAGTACCGTGCTATTTCTGCTCATGACCTTATTTGCCTCGCTTTGGTTTATTCCCCTGATTTTCTTTGCATGGAACAGCGCACTCTGGGTTACCGCGTTGACCATTGCCGGTGTGATTTTTGCTGCAATTGCCTGGTTGTATTTGCTCAATGCATTGATTAAAGGCATGTCTAAGTATTTAAAAAAGAAAGCGGTTTTTTAAAACCGTTATTTTTTTTCGCAATTTCCCTTGTAATCATGACGCACGCCCCCAACTTAATCGCAATCAGGTATTAAATAAATTCCGTGAGGAGCATCGCCAGTCATGGCTAAACGAGATTATTATGAGGTTTTAGGCGTTTCGAAAACCGCAGGTGATGATGAGATCAAAAAAGCCTACCGTAAGTTGGCGATGAAGTATCACCCGGACCGTAACCCCGATAACCACGAAGCAGAAGAAAAGTTTAAAGAAGCTGCTGAAGCATACGAAGTACTGTCCGATGCTGAAAAGCGCAGCATGTACGACCGCATGGGTCATAATGCATTTGAAGGCGGTTTTGGCGGTGGCGGTGGTGGCTTCGGCGGATTTAGCGCAGAAGACATTTTTAGTCAGTTTGGCGATATTTTTGGTGGTGCCTTCGGTGGCGGCGGTGGTCGTCAGCAACAGCGTCAACGCCGTGGCTCAGACCTGCGCTACGTAATGGAACTTACGCTTGAAGAAGCGGTTCGTGGAGTGAAGAAAACCATTACCTTTACTGCACCAGCACCGTGTGAAGTGTGTGACGGTAAAGGCTCGAAAAATCCGAATGACGTTGAAACCTGCCGAACCTGTCATGGCTCGGGTCAGGTACGTATGCAGCAAGGCTTTTTCTCGGTTCAGCAAACCTGTGGCACCTGTCGTGGCCAAGGTAAAATTATTAAAAATCCATGTAATACATGTCATGGTTCAGGCGTTGCCGACCGTCAGCAAACCTTAGAAGTGACCATCCCTGCTGGCGTAGACAACGGCGACCGTGTACGTTTAAGCGGTAAAGGCGAAGCGGTACGTGATGGCCAGTCTGGCGATCTTTACGTCGAAGTAGTGGTGCGCGAGCATGAAATCTTCCAGCGTGATGGTGCAGACCTATATATGGATGTGCCGGTCAGCATTGCAGATGCTGCATTGGGTAAAGAGATTGAAATTCCAACGCTTGAAGGCCGCGTGAGTTTAAAGATTCCAGAAGGCACGCAAACTGGCAAACTGTTCCGCTTGCGCGGTAAAGGCGTACGTCCAGTGCGTAGCAGCATGGTCGGTGATTTGCTTTGCCGTATTGTGGTTGAAACACCAGTAAACTTGACCAGCCGTCAGCGTGAACTGTTAAAAGAATTGCAAGCCAGCTTGGATGGAGACGATCACGGTTCTTCACCTAAGAAAAAATCCTTTCTCGACCGTTTGTTCGATTAAGTGATACTGAAAAAAACCTGCTTCGGCAGGTTTTTTTATGGCGATTTTTTTAGCGCACTGCCTGAGTTTTGATATAGTAGGCTGCAACGTTTGATTATCTATTTTCAGGATTAAAATTATGTCAGCATCTCCACGCATTGGTGTTTTGGGTGCGGGTGGCCGTATGGGTCGCATTCTTATTCAGGCTGTGCAACAGGCCGGCTATCAGTTGGCGGCGGCGGTTGAGCGCCCAGAAAGCAGCTTGGTCGGTACAGATGCAGGTGAGCTGGCAGGAATCGGATCGATTGGGGTCAAGGTGGCGGGTAGCCTGTCTGAAGTATTAAAAGACTGCGATGTGGTGATTGATTTTACTGCACCTGTTGCGACCGAGCAGCATCTACAACTGTGTGCTGAGGCTGGTGTGGCCATGGTGATTGGCACGACAGGTTTTTCAGAACAACAGAAGCAACTTTTGAACGAGACCGCAACGCGTACTCCAGTGGTGTATGCTGCAAACTATTCGGTAGGGGTAAACGTTTCAATCAAATTGCTTGAGCTTGCCTCTAAAGTATTTGGCGACAGTGTGGATATCGAGATTATTGAAGCACATCATCGTCATAAAGTAGATGCGCCGTCTGGCACTGCACTGATGATGGGTGAGGCGATTGCAGAAACCCTAGGCCGTGACTTGAAAACCGATGCAGTGTATTGTCGTGAAGGGCATACTGGTGCACGTGAGCGTCAAAGTATTGGCTTTCAAACCATCCGTGGCGGCGATATCGTCGGTGAACATACCGCGATGTTTATTGGTGAAGGTGAACGTGTTGAGATCACTCACAAAGCCACCAACCGCATGAATTTTGCATCGGGTGCTGTGCGTGCTGCGGCATGGGTGGTCGGACGAGATGCCCGCAAATACGACATGAAAGATGTACTGGGTTTTAACGAGATCGACGTATAAAGCTTCATTCTTATTCTTCTTAATAAACCAAATCGTCTCACATTGAGGCGATTTGGCCTTAAAATAAAAAATGACCGAATACCCATAAGGCGCTGCCACCTATAAAGTCTGTCGTTGAGCCGTGTCAAGCAATTGGCTTTGGTGCAACCCAATGATACTGCTCGAACTTGCTCGGTATGGCATAAATAATGAGAACAATATGAAAAAAAAATCATGGCTTTTGGCTTTGCTGCTCACATTGACCACATCTGCCCAAAGTGCGCCTGCCAACGAAAAACTGAGCCTTGTTCGCAACAATATCAAGGTCTGGACCTATCGTTCAGAGGCCAATCCGGTGATTCAATATAAGGCAGAAACCACCTATGATGTGCCGCTTGAGCGGGCGGTCAGTTTGGTGCTTGACGTCGCTCGTGCGCCAGAGTGGGTGCCTTATATGGGGGATGCCAAGATTTTGTCGAGAGACGACAAGAAGGGCGAGTTTGTACTGTATATGGTGCTCGATTTTCCTTTTCCGCTAAAAGATCGTGATGTGGTGGTGAAAAGTAGTTTGAGTAAGGATGCGACAGGCCGTATCGTGATTCGAAATATGGCCTTGTCTGGTGGATATCCCGAACAGCCGGGCCGAATTCGCATACATCACTATGTCGGAGACTGGACGTTTCAAAAGTTAGGTGCGCAGAAAGTAAAGGTCACCACATCGGGTTACGCCGACCCTGCAGGAAGTATTCCGCTGAGTTTTGTGAATATGTTTGTCGAGCAGCAGCCCTATCAAATGCTGATGAAAATGAAAACAGAGCTGGCACAGTCCACAGTATCGAATGTCTATTTACCCGACGTGTTAAAATAAAGCAATAAAAGTAAAGCAATAAAAAAGCGTCCCTGAGGACGCTTAAATTTAGTCGGTGCATGGTTTGGCATGAGAATGCGCGGTCTGTGCCACTCGCATTTGCAGCAGTACCAGCAGTAACCCTAATCCAGCTAAACCAGCACCGGTGTAGGAGACGGCTGCATAACCGAGCTGCTGACTCAAGACCCAGCCACCTGCCGCGGCACCCAGTGCATTGCCTAAATTAAATGCACCCACATTAATCGATGATGCCAGCCCGGGCGCCTCGTGTGCAATTTTCATGACGCGCATTTGGACCGGAGGAACCAGACCAAAAGTGGCAATACCCCAGAGAATCACGGCAATCGCTGCGCCCAGTTGTGTTTGCGCCAACCATGGAAAGAGTAACATCATCACGATTACCATCGATAAGAAACCAATCAGCGTTGCATTTAAAGCGCGATCCGCCAATCTGCCTCCCAAGTGATTGCCAATCGAAAATCCAATCCCGATCAGAACCAGCATCAGCGTTACAAAGCTCGGTGTTGCATCGTTAAAGCGATGCAAACTCGGTGCAATGTAGGTGTAGAGGCTAAACATCGCACCAGAGCCCAATACCGTGGTCAGCAGTGCCATCAAGACGGGAAACCGGGTCAGCACCTTTAGTTCTGCTCGAATATTCGGACGTTGACCCGACTGCCCCTGTGGCAAGGCTTGATACAACGAGATCATGGTCAATAGCCCCAGTCCCGAAATACTTAAAAATGCCATTCGCCAGCCAATTGTCTGACCAAGCCATGTGGCCAGAGGAACTCCCCCAATATTGGCAATGGTCAGGCCCATAAACATGGCTGCCACGGCACTGGCCTGTTTATGCACGGGAACCACACTGGCCGCCACCACCGAACCAATGCCGAAAAATGCGCCATGATTGAGACTGGTGATGAGGCGTGCGGCCATCAGGCTCCAGTAATTCGGTGCCAGTGCCGCTAAAATATTGCCCACGGTAAACAGTGTCATCAGTAAGATTAACGCCTTGCGCCGTGGCACATGCCCCAGCCAAAGCGTCATGATCGGTGCACCGAGCATAACGCCCAAGGCATATCCTGTAATCAACATTCCCGCTGTCGGAATACTGATCTGTAAATCACTGGCGATATTGGGCAATAAGCCCATTGGTGAAAATTCGGTGGTTCCAATGGCAAACGCACCTATCGCCAAGGCGAGCAGAGGAAAGTTCAGTTTCATGGCCTAATCTCAGTCCCACTCAGGAGCAAGTTCAGCCGGATTGACCTCTCGACCGTTACGCTCAAGCGCTGCTATCTGTTGCATGTCATCTGCACTCAGCTGAATCTGCTGTGCTTGCAGATTTTGAATCAGATGTTCACGCTGCGTCGAAGATGGAATGACGGCAAAACCGCGTTGTAACGCCCATGCCAGTGCAATTTGAGCGGTACTGGCCTGATGCTGGGCCGCAATAGCCTTGAGTACGGGATCTTGCAAGACTTTGCCGTAGGCCAGTGTCATGTAGGAGGTAACGTCAATCTCATGCTGTTTGAGCATATCAACCAGTTTGGCATTTTGCAGATACGGACTCAGTTCGATCTGGTTGGTGGCAATGTGCTCTGCACCGACTGTATCGATTGCCAGTTGCGTTTGTGCGATATTAAAATTTGAAATCCCGATATGCTGGGTCAAGCCTTGCTGTTTGGCCTGCATCAATAGCTGCATGACAGCCACCAGATCAATGTTTTTTTGTGGCGCAGGCCAATGCACCAAGGTTAAATTCACAGCGTCGGTTTTGAGTTTCACCAAGCTGTCTTTTAAGCTGGAGATTAAATCTTGTTCGTTCAGATTGCTGACCCAGATTTTAGTGGTTAAAAATAACTGGTCACGTGCCACACCGCTGGCTTGAATGGCTTGACCTACTTCGGCTTCGTTGTCATAAATCTGGGCTGTATCGATGGCGCGATAACCGACTTCTAAGGCGGTTTTCACCGCATCCACCACCACCTGATCTTTTAAACGAAACGTACCTAAACCAAATGCAGGAAGAATCATATGCGTACCTATTTTTTACGCCCGCGGACTGCGAGCAAGAATTTAAAACAATGATGATTATTCTGCGGTGATAATTGTTGCGAAAAAATACTGCAATACGCAAAATATCATTGAGTATTTGTCAAGAATCATGATCTAGATATGAAATCGACCATAGAAGAGCTAGTTGCGTTTATTCGTATTGTCGATGCCGGATCGATTGTATCGGCTGCAGAGCAACTCAATCAAACGCCATCGGGTATTAGCCGTGCACTTAACCGGCTTGAAAAAAAACTCAATGTGACCTTACTAGAACGAACCACGCGTAAAATTAAACTCACTCAAGAGGGCAGTTTATTTTTGGTACGGGCACGGACGATTTTGGCCGATCTGTCAGATGCCGAAGAGGCACTGTTAAAATCGGACAGTGATACCTCGGGACAGCTTCGCGTCGATTCGGCCACACCGTTTGTGCTGCACGTGATTACACCCTTAATGAAAAAATTCATGCAGCGCTATCCCAATATCGAGATCGAACTCAATAACAACGATCAGGTGATTGATCTACTTGAATACAAAACAGATGTTGCGATTCGTTTTGGCGCATTGCATGACTCCAGTTTGCATGCACGGCTGATCTGCAAAAGCCGGCTTTATATTGTAGCCAGTCCTGAATATCTGGCCGAACATGGGCATCCACGACATTCACATGAACTGAATACGCATCAGACCATTGGCTTTAGCCGTCCGGTATATTTAAATACATGGCCCCTCAAGGTGGGTGAGGAGTATTACAGGATTGAACCTAAAATTACTGCCTCCAGTGGTGAAACTGTCCGTCAGCTGGCATTGAGTGGCCACGGCATTGCACGTTTATCTGAGTTCGAGATCTGGCAAGACCTACAAGCAGGCCGACTGGTAGCATTGTTTGAAGATCAAATTGAGCGGCAGCTTCAGCATATTCATGCAGTGTACTATCAGCAAAAGCACTTGCCAAACCGCATCCGCTTATTCATCGACTTTTTGGCCGATGAGCTAAAAGATCAATTTTCAACGCCAGATGAATGATTGTGTGCCACTTGGAAGCTGAACCTGCAATAAGGATGCATGTTCGTTGGGGCGCTGTATACGAAACAGATTTTGATTCTGGCTGCATTCAAACACCAATTGCTCGGTTTTTAATGTGCCGATCAGCATGCCATGCTCACTGGCTGGACGATACTGATAGCGGATCTGGTTGGGAGTATGCGACTCGCGCTGCCAGAGTCGAAAATCATACAGTTGCTGCATTTTAAGATAGCCCTGAATCATACTCTGACAAATATAATCTTGCTGCTGCTGTTTCGCATCGAGCGGATGACAGGCGCTTAACAGGAATATAAATATAAACCCTAACTTTTTCATGGTGTTATCTCATATATGTTGCTTTTTAGAGGTTAATCGGTTTGTATGAATCAATACAGATACAGATTTTTATAAAAAAGCGGTACAGATATGGCCTTTCACTATCAGCGCTTGGCACAGCAGATTGCACATAAAATTTATCAGCAACAGTTATTGCCGCAGCAGAAGTTAAGTTCTTTGCGTGATTTTGCAGCCCAGCATCATGTGAGTGTCAGCACTGCAAAAAGTTGTTATGAATGGCTTGAGGCGCAGGGGTTGATCTATGTCCGTCCAAAATCGGGCTATTTTGTCAAACCCAGAAGTGGGTTGAGTCGTTTACCCGTCAGCCCTGAATTTGAATCGATGCCACGTGAGGTTTCCAATCTGATGTTACAAAATCAGATTCAGGAAGCCTCTATTCAAAATCATTTGATTCCCTTTGGCGCTATTCAGCTTAGCCCTGAGCTGGTGCCAATCGATGGCTTGCGTCGCTCGATACAACGCGCCTTGAAATATTGCAAACCTGAAGATTTTTTGTATTGTGAAAAGCAGGGCCATTTGCGCTTACGTCAGGCACTGAGTGAACACTGGCGTGAAGACGGCATTTATGTGGCACCCAGTGATATCTTTATCACCAATGGGTGTATGCCGGCATTGTCGTTATTGATTCAGCAGTTAAGTCGTGAAGGCGATAGTGTCCTGATTCCAACGCCGACTTTTAACGGACAGCTGCAAATGCTGGCGGGTTTAAATCGACATATTATCGAGATTCCAGCAGACCATAGCGGCATTGATCTATTGCGCCTTGAACAGGCCATGCAGCAGCATCGACCGAAATTGTGTTTGCTCACGGCCAATTACCAAAATCCCTTGGGCTATTGTTTGGCCGATCAGGATAAGCAGACCATTGCGCAGTTAGCGGCACGTTATGAATGTATTATTTTAGAAGATGATATCTACGCCGAATGCAGTCACAACGGGCAGCGCCCGCGACCGATTAAACACTGGGACGAGGCAGGGTATGTGGTCTGGGTCAGTTCGGTGTCAAAATCATTATCGAGCGCGTATAGAATCGGCTGGTTTTGTATTGGGGCACAGCTCGAATCCATGCGTCCACAGTTTCTTTCACACAACATGATTGTGAATACACCATTGCAACTGGCGCTGGCCGATTTTATTTTTAGTCGTGCCTATCGTGCACATCTGAATCAGTTATATCCACGTTTGCTTCAACAGGTCGAAGCCTATCGAGACGCGATTTTAAATGCATTTGCGCCTTTAAGCATTGGTTTGAGTCAGCCTCAAGGGGGCTATGCCTTATGGCTTGAGCTACCCGAAACTATCAATAGTATGACGTTATACGAGGTTGCCCAGCAACACGGCATCAATATTGTTCCGGGTACGGTATTTGGTGAAGATCAGCGTTATGGACATTTTATCCGGCTGAGTGTGGGGCATGCTTTGCGGCGTGATTATCATGCAGCGATTATCTTTTTGGCAGATTGGGTGAAACAGCATGGTTAAAATCTGGCGATCACAAGCGATCACCAGATTTATGCGAGCAGATTAAAAATCGGCTTGGAGCACAATTCGATAACGTGCCTTGCCCGAGTGTAGACGCTCAAGCGCATCATTGAGCTTCGACATAGGATACATCTCGATTTGCGGCGCGATATTTTTACGGGCAGCAAATTCGAGCAGCTTGCGTAAGGCAGCAGGCGAGCCAGTAGGCGATGCGGTTAGTGATTTAGCACCTCCAAGTAGCGCACCGACAGGTACAGGAATCGGCTCCATCACCACGCCCAAAAAGTGGAAGGTACCATTAGGTGCCAATGTGTTTAGATACGCATTCCAGTTTAAAGGCACATTGACCGTACTCAGCAGTAAATCAAATTTACCTTGTTGCGATTTAATTTCGGCATCATCACGGCTATTGACCACGTGATCGGCACCCATGGCTTTGAGTTCGTCGGTTTTACTTGGATTTGAACTAAACGCAGTAATTTCGCAGCCCCATGCTTTTAATAGCTTGATGGCCATATGCCCCAGTCCGCCAATCCCAATCACGGCAACGTGATGAATCGCTTGAATCTGATGTTTTAATATGGGGTCAAACACGGTAATTCCACCGCACAACAGTGGCCCGGCACTGGTTGGATCAAGTTCGTCTGGTAAGGGAATGACCCATTGCCAGCCGGCACGGACTTTATTGGCAAAGCCACCCGCATGGCCAACAATGGTTGCGGTATTTTCACCAGTACACAAGACCTGCTGACCACTGATACACTGATCACAGGCCTGGCAGCTTTCTGCCGTCCAGCCAATCCCGACACGTTGACCCAGTTTGAGCCCTTTGGCTTCGCTGCCAAGCTGCGTAATGGTACCAATGACTTCGTGACCTGCCACCACTGGATAAACCGAAGAATGCCACTCATTGTTGATGACCGAAACATCGGAATGGCACAGCCCACAATATTCGACTTTGACTTCTACCTGATGGGGCAATAGTTCACCGGCATCAAATGTATACGGCACGAGTGCTTCGCCAGCTTTCATTGCGGCGTAAGCTTGAATTTCATTACTGCTCATGATTGACATCCTTAATGCTTGACTCATTTAAACGAACAATCATCTTCATGATCATTCACCATGCCTACAGCCTGCATAAATGCATAACAGGTCGTGGGTCCTACAAATTTGAATCCAAGTTTTTTAAGTTGTTTAGACAACTGGACACTGAGCTCTGTTTGAGCCGGGGCTTGCCGATAATCTTGAACATCATTAAGTATTGGTTGATGTTGCACCTTTTCCCATAACCATGTTGAAACATCCTGTGTCTGATGTTTAAGTGATTGCCAAGCAATCGCATTATCACGAATGGCTTTGAGCTTGCCGATGTGTCGGATCAAGCCTTTATCCTCTAATTTGAGTTCCAGTTGGTCATTTGTGAACTTGGCAATTTCTTCAATGGAATGCTGAAAAAAATGTTGTCTATAAGCTTCTCGCTTTTTTAACACCGTGATCCAAGAGAGCCCGGCTTGTTGACCTTCGAGGCATAGCATTTCAAAGAGTTTGGCTTCATCATGTTCGGGTTTACCCCACTCATGATCGTGATAAGCCATATACACAGGATCTGTAGAACACCAGCCACAGCGCCGAACACTCATCTTATGCTCCTTGAAATTGAATCTTAATCTATTGTTATAATGTAAAACGCGTCCACTGATCGGACGATGTGTTCCAATAATATAATTCTGCGCGTTCTAAGTTTTCAAACTTGATCCAGAAATCCTGACCTGATTTATCGGCATAGCCAGTACTGATCAAGAGGGCATCCTCTGTAATTTCCATGATCCAGCCTTGATAGCTTTGACCATCTATACAGATTTTTTGTTGATTCCCCGATTCGGCAAATTCGACCAGTCGATTAACCAAAGCTTCAGACATCATTTAAGTTCCTAACGTAAATATGGATAAGGGTTTACTGCACCACGGCCTTTTCCGTCCAGATAAAGTCCATAATGCAAATGGGGAAGGGTATGGCGTGCATTTCCGGTATTGCCTACATACCCGATCAGTTCGCCTTTTTTGACAGCATCACCCACGCTTAAACCACGTTTGTGTCCGTCCAAATGGGCATAATAATGCCATGAAGCGGCCGGACCAATAATCCAGATGACTTTACCACCTAAGTTGTTGTCTCGTAAGTCTGCAACAATCCCATCGGTGGTGCTGTATATTTTTGTTCCACGTGGAGCAAGTATATCGATGCCTTCATGCCGACGACCATGACTGCGCGCAGCTCCCCATGTATCACTGAGTGCATCGCGTTGAATGCCTTTCACCGGAATGGGCAGGCGATGGCTGAGCGGGGTGGCCTTTAATCGTGCCAGATCTGCGCTGGGCAGAGGCGTTGTTTTTTTTGGTGTTGTGGTACAGGCAGACAACACAACCGTTACAAAGATGATCCCAATATAGACAAAAAAAGGGCGCACAGCTCCTCCTTGGATGTGTCTTTTGGGCATCACTATGTCATGAATCCAGCGCAGAGATCAATTTTTTCATCGCGGTGGGAATACCCCGAGATGTGGCTTCTTCGGGGCTGAGCCACTCGCCGGCAGCCGCACTCATCAAATGCTCCTTTTGATCATGTTCCACGTGAAACATCTGTACATTCAACACCCAAGTAAAGTGGGTGAAGCTGTGGCTGATCTGTACGTTTTGCGCCAGCGGACTGAGACCATACTCCCTAACCCATTGCTGTATCTCGCCTGAATGCTCGATAATCGGGAGACACCACAAGCCACCCCAAAGTCCGCTTGCATCGCGTTGCTGCCAAAACCACTGTTGTTCCGACTGGATTAACAGTACTTCGGCGTGGCGTATCGGCACTGGTTTTTTGGGCTTCTTATAAGGTAATTCATTTTCGATGCCTTGCTGATGTGCCTTGCAGTGCTGCTGCATTGGACAATACAAACACAACGGTTTTTTAGGCGTACAAATGGTTGCACCTAAATCCATAATCGCTTGGGTATAGTCGTGATTACGCTGCCGAGGGCAGAGCTGCGTTGCAATCTGCCACAGCATGCGCTCGTTGACAGGTTTGCTAAAGTCATCTTCGAGTGCCAAAAAACGTGATAAGACACGTTTGACGTTGCCGTCCATAATCACGCCATATTGGCGTAATCCGAGCGACATCAATGCGCCAGCTGTGGAGCGTCCAATTCCGGGTAAGGCCATCCAGCCGTCTAGATCGTGAGGAAAATGACCTTGCCGATGCACAATGCCTGCTGCCTTATGCAGATTGCGTGCCCGCGCATAATAGCCCAGACCGGCCCAGTAGGGCGCGACATCATCCCATGTGGCACTGCCGAGAGCATCGACAGTGGGAAAGCGCGTCATAAAGCGTTCAAAATATTGCAATACGGTTTTGACTTGTGTCTGCTGCAACATGATTTCAGAGACCCAAACCTTATAAGGGTCATCGGCCACCTGCCAAGGCAAGTCGTGTCGGCCATGTTGATCAAACCAAGTCAGCAATGCATCGGAAAAACAAAAATCAGACATGAAATCATACAGCGGCAGGGAAGGGGTCAGTATACCCAAATTGAATTATCACAGCTATCCGTTGCAAGTAAAGCCATGCAAAAGGGACGATCATTGATCGTCCCTGAGCTGATACTATGCGTGTGCCGGTTTAGTCTTGCACAATCCCCCAGCGCTTATCGAGCTTGAGCTGCTGCCCTTTATAGCGTGGAATGATGTGAATATGCAGATGCTCAGACGCTTCGCCAAAGACATCGCCGTCATTAAAAGCCACATGGAAACCATCGGGTTGATGACGAAGTTTGAGTTCATTACGTGCAAGTTCGAGTAAAGAAAGCAGGCTTTTACGCTCTTTATCTGTCACTTCAAAAAAAGAACTGACATGACGAATCGGGATGATGATGGAGTGTCCTTTGGACAGAGGATTTGCCTCGGGCAAAATTACACCAAAATCATTTTTATCAATGACGTCGTAGTCGTCAAATTCACAATAAGGGCATTTTTTCTCTGTCATTTTCATATCCTCGATTGATGTTGTTCTTTAAACCCTTGTGTCCTAGCACCGTTTATACATCACTTTGCACACAGATGACGTTCAAGTAAGGCATACATAGCAGCCAAACTGTCTTGCTCTGCTTGTGCACTATAGCCTAAATCTACCCCATTTGCTTTGGCTCGTTCATCGGCAAGCGGGTTACTAAAGCCATGTTTGGCACCTTCCAATACCACGACACTGTAGTCCACCTCTGCATTGTTCATTTCTTCTTTGAATTTAGCAACATCTTCAAGTGTGACCATGCTGTCTTTTTCACCATGTAATACTAAAATTTCACCCTGAATTTGTCCTTTTTGTGCAGGTGCTTTCGGGGCGAGTGTGCCGTGAAACGAAACGACCGCTTTTAAGGGCGCACCTTCGCGTGCCAGATCGAGCACAACTTTACCGCCATAACAAAATCCAATCGCGGCCACATGACTTGCATCCACTTCAGGTTGTGCTTGGAGTGTTTCAAGACCCGCCGTTGCACGTGTGACGATGGTATCTGGATCTTGAAAGGTTTGCGTCATCCACTCATTGGCCTGGGCTGCCTCTGTGGTTACTTTTTTCTCGCCATACATATCGATCGCCAGTGCCGCATAACCATGCTCGGCCAATTCACGAGCACGCTGTAGCGTATAGTCGGTGCGACCCCACCATTCAGGTGCCACAATCACACCTGCAACCGGGCTTTTAGTAGCGGGGGCTGCAAAAAAACCAATCAGATGAGTACCGTCCTTTGCGGTGTACTCAATTTCACGAGTAATAATCGATGCTGTCATGGGTTAAATCCTTATAAAGAATAAAAGTCAGCTTGTGCAGATCAGGCACTATGTGACTCAAAGAGCCTGCTACATGGTCTCAGGATGTTCAAAAAAATAGTGGGTTGATGTAAGATTTTCAAGATAAAAAAGAAGGACCGTACAGTACGATCCCTCTTTTTTATGGTTGAAGCGTATAGACACGAATGAATCGTTATACCCGACCACGCGAGATAAATCCGATAATTGCCAAAATAACAGCAACTACGAGTAAGATCACTGCGAAATCTTTGGACAAGCCAGCAACGCCACCAAACCCTAACAGACTCGCAATAAGTGCAATCACTGCAAATATAATCGCCCAACGGAACATTTTTTTGATCTCCTTATATTTATCGTTCTTTCAATATAGAGCGAAATTTCAGATGGCTATGTGTTGTTTATGTGGCGAAAATGTATAAAACACAGCATCTTGAGGAAACATTTGTTACAAGGTCGCTCAACCACGAAGGGCCAGCAAAGAGTGTTATACTTTAGGCTCTGGTACCGAGATATTCACTATGACCACCGCACTGCGTCCCCAATTTTGGAAACACTATCCGCTTGATGCACTCAATACAGCAGAGTGGGAAGCCCTGTGCGACGGTTGCGGCCTGTGCTGTCTGATTAAACTTGAAGATGAAGACACGCATGAAATTGCCTATACGCAGGTGGCCTGCAAACTGCTCGACTGCAACACTGCGCGTTGCTCTGATTATGAAAATCGTCAAGCCAGCGTGCCCGACTGTATTCAACTGACACCTGAGCGTTTGCAAAGCATTCGTTGGTTACCGTCGAGCTGTGCCTATCGGCGTTTAAATGAAGGGAAAAACTTACCTTCATGGCATTATTTAAATACGGGCTCAAGGCAAAGTATGCTGAAAGCACGCAAATCAGCAGCAGGGCGATGTATTTCAGAAACCGAGGTACATGAAGACGATATCGAGGAATACATCGTACGCTGGATTCGTTAATCTGCCCTACGACTTTGTATGACTTGGCTATCCCGACGCTCTTGAAGTGATTGCTGAGTAACGCTCCATGCGGCAGTCAAACCCAAAAAGGCCATGATTGAGGCCACCACCAGATCGGGCCAGATGCTTTGGGTACCAAACACACCGAGTGCAGCCAGCATAATGGCGCAATTTCCAATCGCATCGTTACGGCTACACAGCCACACCGATTTCATATTGGCATCGCCATCGCGAAAGGCAAACAGTACAATCGCGCTGATCAGATTGGCCATTAAGCCCATAAAGCCAATTGCACCCATAGTCATTGCTTCAGGTGCCATGCCGTAGAATATCGACCAGAGTACTTTAAGCAATACAATCAGGGCAAAGATCCCCATGGTCAGGCCTTTAAGCAGTGCAACGGTGGCCCGCCAGTACAGGCTCATGCCCAACGCAAAAATCGAGATGATGTAATTGACGGAATCACCCAAGAAATCCAGTGCATCGGCCCATAGCGAAGTCGAGCCAATATGTGCACCGCCGAAAACTTCAATCAAAAACATGCCAAGATTTAGTAAAAGTGCAATCCATAATGCCGTTTTGAATTTAGCACTCTGATGTTTTTCGGGTGGGTGATGTTGACAGCAGCCAGCCATTTGCAAGTTCCTCAGTATAGGATAAGCTGAGTAAAAAGGCTGGAGCCGCTCCAAGGTCAAGCACATGATGAAATATTTAATTGGTGAACTGGCAAAAAAATCGCAGGTTTCTGTCGACAGCATCCGTTTCTATGAAAAACGTGGTGTGCTCAAAGCACCCAAACGTGCAGACAATAACTATCGTTACTATGATGATCAGGCACTGGATCAACTGATTTTTATACGGCATTGCCGAGAGCTTGGGATGTCTTTAAACGAGATTGAGACATTGCAGCAATTGCTCGAGCATCCTGAACAGCAATGTACGCTGGTCGATCAGGCGATCGAAATACATTTGGGCCACATCAATGAAAAAATCAAACAGTTTGAACGCTTTAAAACCGAGCTGCAACAACTCAGGCAACGTTGTCAGTCAAGTACGACCATCGACGACTGTAAAATTGTACAAACGCTCAAAGAGCATGATCCCTCAATCTAGTCGTCTTGATTGACTGTGCTAGTCTCTCGACATATCTGGTAAAACAAAACTACATATTCACAGCATTGTGCCGAGTCTGAATTTTTTATGCTACAAGATCAAAGACTCAGGAGTATAACGAGATGACGAAGCAATTTGCCACGTCGATACTGTGTAGTAGCTTTATTTTGTTGGGGGCGTGCGGTGCAAACAACACCAACTCCAAAGCACCCCAATCCAATTCGCAAAGCAGCTCAAGCGTGCAACAGGCAACCCGCGTAGAGCAAACATTTAACCAGGAAGCGGTTGCCAAATTTGATGAGCCTTGGGCGCTGACCACATTGCCCGATGACCGATTACTGATCACCGAGCGTCAAGGCAAGCTTAAACTCTTTGACCCAGCCACTCGAAAAAGTCTTGAGGTTGCGGGTGTACCGAAAGTCAGTTATGGCGGGCAGGGCGGATTGGGCGATGTGATTGTGCATCCCGATTACGCGCGAAATTCTTGGATTTATCTGAGCTATGCTGAGGCAGGCACCGGTGGATACGGTGCAGTGGTAATCCGTGCCAAACTCGATCAGACCCGTGCAGCACAGCCACGTTTGACCGATATTCAAAAAATCTGGACGCAAGTGCCCAAAATGTCGGGACAGGGCCACTATGCACATCGTTTAGCTTTTGATCAGGAAGGTAAACTCTGGATCAGTTCGGGCGAACGACAAAAGTTTGATCCAGCGCAGGATATGACGTCGAATTTGGGTAAAATTGTGCGCTTAAATGACGATGGCACGCCAGCAACCGGGAATCCATTCGCCAGTCAAGGTGGTGTTGCTGCGCAAATCTGGTCACTGGGTCATCGTAACCCGTTGGGCATGGCCTTCGATGCCAAAGGTCAGTTGTGGGTCGTTGAAATGGGCCCCAAAGGCGGTGACGAGCTGAATCGGATTGTGAAAGGTGCCAACTATGGCTATCCGATTGTTTCCAATGGTGATCATTATTCAGGAAAACCAATTCCCGATCACGATACTCGCCCAGAATTTCAAGCGCCTGAGGTGAGCTGGACACCGGTTATTTCTCCGTCCAGTATGATTATTTACCAGCATAGCGCCTTTCCAGCATGGAAAGATAAAGCCATTATCGGCGGGTTATCTTCTGAATCCATTGTGGTGGTTGATCTTCAATCGCAACCCGTACAGGAAGTACAGCGCATTGATATGCAACATCGGATTCGAGGCGTGCATGCCGCCAAAGATGGAAGTCTTTGGGTGATTCAAGATGGCGCCAATGCCAGCCTACTCAAATTAACGCCCAAATCATCAACCGACAGACTTTAAATGAAATCCACTTATTTACATCGTATCGCATCGTTCACTTTTACCGGCTGTATGGCAGGATTCATCTCCTGCACTGCAGTCGCTCAGCCACTGAGCGCGCAGCAGGTTCAGCATCAAATCGATCAGCATTTTCAGCCATTGATCGATCAGTATCAGATTCCGGGTATGTCCGTTGCAGTCACCATGCACGGACGGCATTACTACCGTCATTATGGTGTGGCATCCGTACAAACCCAGCAGGCGGTTTCTGAGCAAACACTATTTGAACTTGGTTCCGTGAGTAAACTGTTTACAGCGACCCTAACAGGTTATGCGCAAGCACAGGGCAACCTGAAACTCAGCGATCATCCCGCACAGTATTTTCCAGAGTTAAAACAAAGCGCCGTGAATCAGGCTACGCTACTGAATTTGGGTACCTATACCGCAGGGGGCTTTCCGCTACAGTTTCCCGAGCAGGTCACCAGTCAATCCGACATGGTCAAGTATTTTCAGCAGTGGCAGCCCAAAGCAGCCCCAGACCGTATTCGTGAATATTCTAATCCGAGCATTGGTTTGATGGGAGAACTGACGGCGAGAGCCATGAAAGCCCCGTATACCACCTTAATGGAGCGCAATTTGCTGGTGGCGCTGGGCATGCGCCGTACTTATATTCAGGTTCCAACTGCTCAGATGCCACATTACGCATGGGGCTATAAGGCTAAACAAGCGATTCGGGTTTCACCGGGGATGTTTGATGCACAGGCGTATGGGCTCAAAAGTACCACAGCCGATATGCTCAAGTTTTTAGATGCTGAGCTGAATCCACAGCGACTCAAACCTGCCCTGCAACAAGCAGTGGAAAGCACACAAATCGCTTATTTTAAGGTTGGGCCTATGCAGCAAGGTTTGGGGTGGGAGCAGTATGCCTATCCTGTTGCTTTAGACACTTTGCTGGCCGGTAATTCAACTCAAATGGCGCTAAATGCACAGCCGGCTCAGCCGATTGCTCATCCAGTCAAAGCGCCAGCACAAACTTGGCTAAACAAAACTGGTGCAACGAATGGCTTTGCGGCCTATGTGGTATTTATTCCAAGTGAGCAGATTGGACTGGTCATGCTGGCAAACCGTAATTTTCCCAATGAAGCCCGCATTCGTGCCGCCTATGCCACGCTTACGCAGCTTATTCAGTCTAATCACAACAAATGATCAGTTGCAGTGTAGATTCAAATTGTAGATTTGCACCAGACGCAATAGACTACAGGAAAACCCCATAAAGTCTTTGATGATGTCAGATACTCATATTCCACTTCCCGAACGTTTACGTCCACGCGATTTATCAGAAATTATTGGACAAGATCATTTGCTGGGTGAACATGCGCCACTGCGTCAAATGATTGATCAGGGCCATTTGCCCTCGATTATTTTCTGGGGGCCACCCGGAGTGGGAAAAACCACCATTGCATTGCTGTTGGCACAGGCGGTAGATCGGCCTTTTATCAGTCTGTCTGCACTCAATACCGGGGTTAAAGAGCTACGTGAGGTGATTGCCGAAAGTGGCGACCTGTTGACTCCCGTGGTATTTATTGATGAGATTCATCGGTTTAATAAATCGCAGCAAGATGCGCTGCTGAACGCGGTTGAAAAAGGCAAGATTACCCTGATTGGCGCCACCACCGAAAACCCGTCGTTTGAGGTGAATGGTGCGCTATTGTCGCGTTGTCAGGTATATACCTTGAATGTGCTCGATGCAAATGCCATACAACGCTTAATTGATCGAGCGCTCGATTCGGATGCCTTTTTAAAAGCGCGCCATATTCATATTGAAGAATACGATGCGCTGCTTCAGTTCGCCGCTGGTGATGCCCGTAAGGCACTCAACCTGATCGACTTAATTGCCAGTACATTTGAGCCTGATCAGGAAAATTTGGTCACCAATGCCGTAACGGTTAAGGTGGCACAACAAAATATTGCCCGCTACGACAAATCGGGTGAACAGCATTACGATATCGTTTCGGCCTTTATCAAATCGATTCGCGGGAGTGATCCGGATGCAGCGCTGTACTGGATGGCACGAATGCTGAAAGGCGGGGAAGATCCCGTATTTATTGCACGGCGCATGCTGATTGCCGCTTCTGAAGATATTGGTAACTCCAATCCGAATGCATTGCTGTTGGCCGGGGAATGTTTTCGCTCAGTGCAGGCTGTGGGCATGCCCGAAGCGCGAATTATTTTGGGCCAGTGTGCCGTATATCTGGCTACGAGTCCGAAAAGTAACAGCACTTATCTGGCCATCGATCGGGCCTTGGCTTTGGCAGAAAAAACCGCCAATTTGCCTGTACCATTGCATTTACGCAACGCACCGACCAAACTGATGAAGCAGCAGGGCTATGGTGTGGATTATCTGTATCCACATCATTATCCGGAGCATTTTGTAGAGCAAGAGTATTTGCCGCCTGAACTCAAAGGCACCAAGCTATACGAATACGCCAGAAACAAGCGTGAAGTCGAAGGTGAGCGTTTACAGCAACGTCGCTGGCAACACGAGCAGCAGCAACAATAATCAAAGGAACTCCCATCAAGGAAGATGAGAGTTATTTCAATAAAGTCATGAAAAAAATAGGTAAAAAGAATGGATGTTGGAGCAGTTTGAATTGCAAACCTGCGTGCGATATTTAATCTGCGCAACAGGTTGCGAAAACCAGTACCTTTGAAATCGATGCGATCCATAAAAAATTTAAAGAAAACTGGGATCGTGTCTATCCTGCAAAGTTATTGGTGGATTTAGAAAATGATACAACAGATAAAATGTCATAATGCTTAAGCAGATTATAACGGATCAAATACCATCGATCCGTTAATCATGAATATATCTTCAAGTTAATCTATTAAAAATGAACAATTTAAAAAATTATAATTTATAGTAAAAGTATGTTTCTAATATTTAAATAGATTTTTTATGCCAAATAAAACGGATGACAAATGATGTTATACTTATAGACAGATTTGTCTATAGAATAAAATAGTGCTGATATAAAAGTGAAAAATAGTTTAAATCTGGATCATACAGTTAATAGCATCACTCATTTAAATAAAAATATGACGGTGTGTGGTGGAAATGCAGCATTCTTTGAACGCATTAACATGGATGTCGCGGTATGTCAGCAACGCGATTTGCAAGATCTACTTCCAGATGACTGGTGGCAGCATATTTATCCCTTATTGCAACCCGCATTTGAGGGACACTCGGGACAGGCCTGCTGGCAGATTCAATGTCACAAGCAGGGCACTCTCTCTAAAATGGCCTTTGTATCGCCTTATTTTTCAGGCGATCAGCAGGTCGCCGGCATCACCCTCAGTGTGGTTGAACAAGCTGATCAGCTTAGCATGCAGCAGCAGCTTGCGAAAATTCTGAAAGATTTTGAAAACTACAAATTGGCGATCGATGCGCATTCGATTGTGGCCATCACCGATCATCGTGGCATCATCACCCATGTGAACGAGAAATTTTGTGATATCTCGCAGTATGAATATCACGAACTGGTGGGCAGCACGCATAAAATTATCAACTCGGGCTATCATCCACGGACATTTTTTAAAACCATGTGGAAAACCATTGCTCAAGGGCAGATTTGGAAAGGTGAGATCTGTAATCGTACCAAACATGGCAATTTGTACTGGGTCGATACCACCATAGTGCCGCTTAAAGACAACAATGGTTTATTAAAGAATTATATTTCTATCCGAACCGATATCACGCAGTTGAAATCTTCCGAAGATCATGCCAAGTACATGGCGCTGTATGACGAATTAACCGGACTGCCCAATCGACGCTATGTCAAAGAGCGACTAAAGCAGGTGATTCAGGCCAGTAAAGACGAGCAACATCATAGTGCAATCATGATGATGGATCTGGACAACTTTAAAACGGTCAATGATACCTTGGGGCACGACTACGGCGATCATTTACTCAAAATGGTGGCGAAACGGGTCAGCAAATGTGTGCGGGAAACAGAAACCACGGCACGTCTGGGTGGTGATGAGCTGCTGATTATTCTGTCTCACTTAAGTGAAGATGAGGCCACAGCGCATCAGCAGGCACATTCGATTGCAGAGCGTATTTCTCAAGTGATTTATCAGCCTTTTGTACTTGAAAATCAGGTCATTCAAACCAGTGCCAGTATCGGAATTTTTGTATTTAAAGATGATTCCATTCCACAAAATGCACTGCTCAAATATGCGGATATGGCGCTCTATCAAGCCAAGGCCAACGGAAAAAACTGCATTTGTACCTTCGATCCTTTGATGGAATCGCAGGTGGTGTCACGCGCCTCGCTCATTTCAGATTTACGGCAGGCACTGATTCGAGATGAGTTCGAGTTGTATTATCAGGCTATTGTGGATCAGCATAAAACCATTATTGGCTATGAAGCATTATTGCGCTGGATTCATCCGGTACGGGGGCTGATTTTACCCGGCGAATTTATTGAACAGGCTGAGAAATCGGATCTGATCCATCATATTGGTAATCGCGTGTTACGGATGGCTTGTCAGCAGTTGTACCAATGGAGCCAGCATGAACATTCGGCGCACTGGACGGTATCGGTCAATATTAGTGTACAGCAATTTCGCCAATCCGATTTTGAAGACAACGTCATGCAGATCATTCGCGAAACAGAGGCCAATCCTCATCGCCTGCGTTTAGAACTGACCGAAAGTATGTTTTATCGCGATATGCACAGTTCAATTCAAAAAATGAAAAAACTGATCGAAATTGGCGTTCGCTTTTCGATGGACGATTTTGGCACGGGCTACTCATCGCTGAATTACTTGAAGCTATTGCCTTTAGATCAGCTCAAGATCGATCGATCCTTTGTAAAAAATATTGTGGATAATCCGCGCGATCTGGCGATTGTGAATACGATTATCCGTCTAGCGCATTTGCTTGATTTGAATATTGTCGCCGAAGGCGTCGAAACTCAGGAGCAGCTCGACTGCCTAAAAGAAAACCAATGCTTTAGTTTTCAGGGCTTTTTGTTTGGGCAACCACTACCGATCAAAACGCTGTACGATTAGTCCAGTTCTTCATTCACCTGTCCGTAAATCAGTAAGGTAAACACGCCTGTTCCTCCCAAAATATTGCCCAAGGTGGTCGGAAGTAAAAATTGAAGCACATAGTCATAAAGCGAGGCATGCCCCTGATATACCCAGTAGGCCATTTCTGCCGAGCCGACGATCACATGTGTAAATCCACCCAAACCCATCAGATAGGTAATAAAGAAAATCAGTAAAAACTTGTTGGTGGCCGAAGGGAGCATCCAGACCAAGGATGCAATCAGGATACCCGCAGGGATTCCCTTAATAATATTGTCTGTGGCACTCAACGCAGCTACATGATGGGCCAGCTCGTGTAAAGCCTGATCAACTTCTGGTGGAAAAAGCTGGGCGTTGAGTAAAAATAAGGCCGCCAGCGCCGTTCCGATTAAATTGCAGACAAATACAATACTCCACAGCCGAAATACGCCTTTGAGCTTATCAAAGGTAAACGGATTAAAGAGTGGAACCACCGTAGTAATGGTGTTTTCGGTAAAAAGTTGCATGTGTCCAATAATGACCAGTACAAATCCGACCGTGTAGCCCATGTTGGTGACCAGATCTACCCAAAGTGCATCTGCGGGCAAGTAGGCGGTTAGAATGGCTTTAAAAACAAAGGAGAAGCTGATAATCACGCCTGCGGTAATACCTGAGAAAATCAGCGCCTTGGTCGGACGGTTCAGCTCCTCAATGCCATCGCGGCGGATAATTTCATAAACCAAGCGGGGCGAAAGCTTTTCGTGTTCTTCCACTGCCATTCGCTCTTGCCAGCTTAGATTGTTGTCGTTTTTTTCTTTTTCAACCTCGGCTTTTTCTTTTTCAGTCTCGCTCATTGCAATTTCCTTTATTGTGATCATGTGATTTTGAAATGCATATAAGCCAGCATCTGGCATTGATTTATGCGTGTTATTCTCTTTATTTTTATAAGATTTTTACAAAGAGTCCAGTATTCAACGAGGTGATTTATGTAATCTTAGATCACTGAGGACGGTAGAAAAAAGTAGGCAATACATCCTGCAGATGAATTGCCCTGAACAGGTTTTAGGCGTGAGTTAAATGAATAAACGAACGTAATTCATCGGTTTGAGGTGCTGCAAATAATGCTTTGGCAGGGCCGTATTCATGTACGCGACCTTCATGCATAAACAGCAAGTAGTCGCCCACGTCACGGGCAAAGCGCATTTCATGCGTGACCATGATCAAGGTCATGCCATCTTGGGCCAAGTCTCGTACGACTGCCAAAACTTCATTGACCAATTCTGGATCGAGTGCCGAGGTAATCTCGTCACAGAGCAAGATTTTAGGCGACATGGCCAATGCACGTGCAATCGCAACACGCTGCTGCTGTCCGCCAGAAAGCTGACTCGGCATGGCATCGGCTTTGTGTTTTAAACCAACTTTATCCAGCATCAGCATGGCCAGATCACGAGTCGCCGCCTTATCGACTTTTTTGACAATCTGGACCGCCAGCATCACATTTTGAATCACGCTCAAATGTGGAAATAAATTAAACTGCTGAAAAATCATCCCGACTTTCAGGCGCAGTGCCGTTAAATCGGTTTGCCCGACTTCAAGTAAGGTCCCATCGACCTCGATGTATCCTTCATCGATGGTTTCGAGACCATTGATCGATCGCAATAAAGTACTTTTGCCCGAACCACTGCGGCCAATAATCGACACCACTGAACCAGCTTCTACTTCTAGTCCAATACCTTTGAGTACATGGTGATCGCCAAAGCGTTTATGCAAATTATGAATGTGAAGCAGAGCCATGAAGTTTCTTCTCAAGATAAGCTGCCAAGGCAGATAGTGGATAACACAAGATGAAATAACCGATCGCAACCAATCCAAAAACCAAGAATGGTTCAAAGGTGGCGTTGGCCAGTACAGAACCAGTTTTGGTCAGTTCGGTAAAACCAATGATCGAGGTAACGGCAGTGGCTTTTACAATCTGTACGGAAAACCCGACTGTTGGTGCAATGGCGATACGAGTTGCCTGAGGCAAAATCACATAACGAAACTGCTGTAAACGCGTCATCGCAAGGCTTGCAGCCGCCTCCCATTGACCGCTTGGAATCGCTTGTACACAGCCGCGCCAGATTTCGGCAAAATAGGCAGCGGCATAGGCTGTGAGTGAAAAGGCAGCAGCAGCCCATGGTGAAATATCAATACCCAACAGTGACAGGCCAAAAAAGGTCATAAATAATTGAATCAGCAGCGGCGTACCCTGAAAGAATTCGATATACACCACAGCAACTTTTTGTAATATCGGATCTGGGTTAATCCGAAGCATCAGAACCAGTAAGCCACACAAGCCACCGAGCACAAACACCATCAGCGATAACAGTAATGACCAGCCCAAGCCATTCAGCAGATTTTGAATAATGTTCCAGAGCGTAAATTCTTGCATCATCATCATGATTAAACGCTCCCTTTAAAGCAGACACGTCCAATTCGCATCAAGATTGCGCGAACGCATACCGCCAACACCAGATACAGCACCGCCACCACAATATAGATTTCAAAGCCACGGAAATTACGCGACTGAATAAAGTTGGCGACAAAGGTGAGTTCTTCCATCGAAATTTGCGAACACACCGAAGAACCCAGCATCACAATAATAATTTGGCTACACAGCGCTGGCCAGACCCGACCCAGTGACGGTGGCAAAACTACATGTCGCAAAATTTGAAAGCGGGTCATGGCCAGTGAAGCTGCTGCCTCGATTTGACCTTTGGGCGTGGCCTGAATACCAGCACGAACGATTTCGGTACTATAAGCCCCCAAATTGATAATCATGGCCAAAATGGATGCAGTCCATGCATTCATGGTCACGCCAATGGCGGGTAAGCCAAAGAAAATAAAAAACAACTGCACCAGAAACGGGGTATTACGGATCACTTCGACATAAATCCGAAACAGGGCACTGACCGGTTGAATACGCCAAGCACGGCATGCTCCCCCAATCACCCCCAGTGCCAAGCCAAACACCGTACCAATCAGTGTTAGAACCACTGTACGGCCCAGCCCTTCGGCAATCATGCCGGTGTAGGGCAGAACACTGGAAAACTCAAACTCGTAGGCCATCTCGATCTCTCATTCAAACGGACGTGGGTGACATTAGAGTTGTTTTGGAAGAGGAGCACCCAACCATTGCACCGAAATTCGATTGAGCTGACCGTTACTTTTTGCGGTTTTAATAATGGCATTGAGCTTGCCTTGTAAAGCTGCTTCGCCTTTATTTAGACCGATATAACATGGCGAGTTTTTAATAATGAATTTGGTATCAAGCGGCTTTTTGCTAAAGTGTTTACTTAAGCTTCCCGCGACCACGTTGCCAGTTGCAATCAAATTCACCTGACCTGAGTAGAAAGCCGATACGGTCGAGTTATTGTCTTCAAAACGCTTAATGGTGGTTGAGCTTGGTGCGACTTTGCTCAGCTCTAAATCTTCGATTGAACCACGTGTGACGGCAATCGTTTTACCCGCTAAATCCGCAGCAGATTTTACCGCGATATTCTTTTGTCCAAACACGCCATTATAAAAAGGCGCATAGGGTCCAGCAAAATCAATGACTTTTTCTCGCTCAGGATTTTTACCTAAACTTGAAATCACCAAATCCACTTTTTTGGTGGTCAGATAGGGAATACGGTTGGCACTGGTGACTGGCACCAATTGCAATTTTACTCCTAAATCTTGTGCAATCAGTTTAGCCACATCAATATCGTAGCCCTGTGCTTTTAAATCGGTCCCCACAGTGCCAAATGGCGGAAAATCTTGCGGAATTGCAATTTTAATTACACCGGCTTTTTTAATATCGGCTAGGGCATCGGCATGAGCAAAGTTTGAAACTAAAACAGCAGAAAGCGTGGTTAAAGCAAAAACAAAGGATGTACGGTTTGACATGGTCACTCCAGCAAGCATAGGGGAGAACAGATTGTGTATCTAGATTTAGCAACAACCATGCCATGATGAAAAAAAGAAAATTAATTAATATAAGTATATGATTTTAAATTGCTTTAAGGTTTTCATAATTGAATCAATAAAAAGTTGGACTATTTAAAATGCTTAATAATGAGTATAAAAAAACGGAAATAGCCCCTTCTGGTAAGACCAGGTCAGACCAGAAGATAAACATCGATATCGAGGCTGAATCGAATACTAAAAAATATTTTTTAAAAAAATAATATTTTTCAGTATCTTAATGTGGTTGATATAGTGAAGTAAGTAGTGGATGAATGTTCTAAATGCATTAAAATGTACTTTTTTGGATCATTTTTGATCGATGCTTAATTTTTGCACCAGAATTGCCTTCGACGATAGACTAAGAAAATAAAGATGGAGCAAACATAAAAAAACAGCGCCAAGCGCTGTTTTTTTTAAACACAAGACAATTAGATATCTGTTAAATCGATACCCAAGCGTGCTGCCACTTCTTCGTAGGCTTCAACCACGCCGCCTAAACCTTGGCGGAAACGGTCTTTATCAAGTTTCTTTTTGGTGTCTTTGTCCCACAAACGGCAACCGTCTGGAGAGAACTCATCACCAAGGACGATACGGTCGTGGAACACACCAAATTCAAGTTTGAAATCGACCAGAATCATGTTACCCGCATCAAACAATGCTTTTAACACATCATTGACTTGATAGGTAAGTTCTTTCATTTTAGCCAACTGATCCGCTGTCGCCCAGCCTAAAGCAATCGCTTGAGATTCGTTCACCATCGGATCGCCAAGGCCATCGTCTTTAAAGAACAATTCAAATGTTGGCGGAGTCAGTTCTTTGCCTTCTTCTACACCTAAGCGACGGCACAATGAACCTGCCGCATAGTTACGAATCACGCACTCGACTGGAATCATGTCGAGCTTTTTCACCAACACTTCGTTTGGTGTAAGCAGCTGTTCAAAATGCGTTTCGATACCTGCTTCGGCCAGTTTTTCCATAATAAAGGCATTAAAACGGTTGTTGACCTTGCCCTTACGATCTAGTTGTTCGATTTTTTCGCCATTGAACGCGGAGGCATCATCACGAAAGACTAAAATCAAATGGTCTGCGCTGTCTGTCTCGTATACAGATTTTGCTTTGCCAGTATAGAGCAAGGTTTGTTTTAACATGGGGGAACCTTTTTCAAAAAAAAATCGCCTAGAGAGTCTAGGCTGGCCAGTTTTGGTTAATCTGGTTTAACACTTGGTTGGCAGTCGCAGTATCGGCAAAGCTGTTACTTGGCGTAAACAGTGCCAGATTGTTACTTGTACCAACGGCAGTTAATCTGAGGACAAAAACTTGCTCACCCACTTTAATGGTGGCTTGATACGCATTTTTGTCTTGTGCAATCACGCTGTAGTTCATGCTGCTGAGCGTCGCCATGGTGTATTGCCATACCGCTTCTGATGGACCGTCAATTTGCAATAACGGATTTTTGTTTCCATCGGTCACCAAACGCGGACGACTCATGCTCATGCTGGTATTAGATGCAGTTGCAGGTTGCGCTTGTACCTGTTCCGGACGAGGTGCTGCATAACGGTTACCGCGTTTATTTTCAAAATTTGGTGCATGCTGAATTGCCAGATCATCAACAATCGGCGCCGGATACAGCGGTGTAAACGGGCGCATGGTTGCATTGGCAGGCAATTCAAGCGGAGCAACATTAGATGCCTTTTTATAGTCCAAAGAATGATTATTTAAACTCAAGCTGTTACAACCGGCCAAAGCGATACTGGCGATTGCGAAGGTAAACCCAAGACGTAACTGCATCATAATTTGCTCTTATTGAATAATTCCCGCAGCTTTTAGCTGATGACGGAGAGGTTCGCGATATTGTTCGGCGAGAGGAGTCAAAGGAAGACGAATTCCGGTTTCGATTAAGCCCATCTCATGTAGCGCCCATTTCACAGGAATTGGGTTCGATTCGCAAAACAGAATATTGTGTACATTTGCAACTTGCTCATTGAGCGATTTTGCCTGCTCCGACTCACCTTGCAAAGCAGTTGCACATAACTCACTCATTGCTTTAGGAATAATATTGGCAGTGACCGAAATATTGCCTTTGGCGCCAAGCGTAATCAATTCCCATGCGGTTTCGTCATCACCCGAATACACCGCCATGTTGCCCTTTAAACCGTCGATCAATGCTTTGCCACGTGGCACGTCACCAGTTGCATCCTTAATGCCGATAATATTTGGAATCTCGGACAGACGGATTGCCGTCTCGTTCGACATATCCACGCCGGTACGGCCCGGAACGTTGTATAGAATTTGTGGAATATCTACGGCTTCTGCAATGGCTTTATAATGCTGATAAAGGCCTTCTTGTGTTGGTTTATTATAATATGGCGTCACCAAAAGTGCGGCATCTGCGCCAAGCTCTTTCGCGGCTTTTGTCAATTCAATGGCTTCGTGAGTGGAATTTGCACCAGTACCTGCAATAATTGGAATACGTTTGTTCGCCACACGAATAATTTCTTTAATAACGGTTGTGTGTTCTTCCATGCTAAGTGTTGACGCTTCGCCAGTGGTGCCGACGGCGACAATACTGTTTGTACCTTGTTGGATATGCCACTCAACGAGCTTCTCAAGACCCTTCCAATCTACACTGCCATCTTTATACATAGGGGTGACGATTGCGACGATTGAACCTTGAATGGTCGGTGCTTGCTGAGTCATTTTAAAAAAATATCCTATTGTTCCATCCGGATGAAATAGTAAATACGAAAAGTGGACGGTCTGCAGTATTTTGAGTGTAAGTCACGGCCTAAACAAGTAGGCTGGATGACTATTATGCAAATTATGACTGATCAGAGAGATAAGAACAATATCCTTTGATCAAAGCATGTAAAAACTTTGACACAATACAAAGTCTCAAAAGGATGGTGTGGCCGATCTGTCACATAATCAGTGCGACGCATTCAATCATTGAATTTTTTAACATGACTTGTCAGCGGCGTATGAGTTGCTATGCTGTGAAATATTTAAAATATGATCGATTCCTCATATAAGAAAGACTGCTGAAGCGCTCTGCGACGGTGGGCATGAATTTCCATGGAGAGAAAAATGAAACAACCCAATCACGTCGCTTTAATTGTGGTCGATGTACAAAATGGATTTACGCCCGGTGGGCACCTCGCGGTTGCAGATGCCGATCAGATTATTCCGTGTATTAATCAGTTGGGTGCTTGTTTTGATACGATTGTCATCACGCAGGATTGGCATCCCGAAGATCATATTTCCTTTGCCCAAAATCATGCAGGTAAACAGCCATACCAGCACATTCAACTGCCTTATGGCGATCAGGTCCTGTGGCCGAGCCATTGCGTTCAAGGGACGCATGATGCCGAATTGCATCCCGCACTTGATTTACCTTCGGCACAGTTGATTTTAAGAAAAGGCGTTCACCGTGATATCGACAGCTACTCCGCTTTTATGGAAGCAGATCGTAAGACCACAACTGGTCTGGCGGCATATTTAAAGGCGCGTGATATCGATACTGTCTATATTGTGGGTATCGCGACCGATTTTTGTGTGGCATGGACTGCCATAGATGCCTGCGCGGCTGGGTTTGATAGCTACGTGGTGGTCGATGCCTGTAAAGCCATCGACATGAATGGCTCTTTACAGCATGCGTGGCAAGATATGTTAAAAGCAGGGGTGAAACGCATTTCATCGCGTGAGTTATTGAACTAGGTTCAGCAAGCATGCTTTTCATTTTTGGTTTTTAAAGGTTTTATCTCTTGATGACAGCTTTACTTCGTTTTACGGCATTTGTGCAAAAAACCTTTGCCCTTTGGGTGGTGGTCTTTGCTGCGCTGGCACTCTGGACGCCGGATTTATTTGTGTGGCTTAAAGCTTATATTCCATGGCTGCTGGGGATCATTATGCTGGGCATGGGCATGACCATGTCGCTAGACGATTTTCAAGGCATGTTACACCATCCTAAAGCCGTATTAATTGGCGTGGTGGCGCAGTTCGTGGTGATGCCGGGACTGGCCTTTTTACTGTGTCAATTATTTCAGTTGCCTTCAGCGATCGCGATTGGCGTGATTTTGGTGGGATGTTGTCCGGGTGGAACGGCATCGAATGTAATTACTTATATGGCGCGAGGCAACGTTGCGCTCTCGGTGGCATGTACCAGTGTTTCGACCTTGCTGGCACCGCTGTTGACACCTGCTATTTTTTATCTGTTGGCCAGTCAATGGATTCAGATTGATGCCATGTCGATGTTTGTATCGATTTTACAGGTGATTCTGGTGCCCATCGTGATTGGGCTCTTGCTACGACGTTTTTTTGCAGTGCAAGTGAATCGATATATCGAGGTGATGCCGCTGATTTCAGTCGTGGCGATTGTTGCGATTGTGGCAGCAATTATTGGGGCCAGTAAAGCCGCGATTTTACAGTCGGGCGCTTTGATTTTATCTGTGGTGATACTGCATAACGGACTTGGGTTTTTAATTGGCTACTGGGCCAGTCGTGCATTTAAGCTCTCGCATCGTGATGGCAAGGCGATTGCGGTTGAAGTGGGGATGCAAAATTCAGGTTTAGGTGTAGCACTGGCCGCGGTTCATTTCGCGGCGTCACCATTGACCGCCGTACCGAGTGCCTTGTTTAGCTTATGGCATAACATCTCAGGCGCGTTGCTGGCGACCTATTGGGCGCGTCAAAGTCGTCACGAAACAGATACAACATCTGTTGATTAGTGTTGTCGTTGATACCAATCTTCAAGTTCATGTTCGGACAAAACATCAAATCCGTACTGTTTGAGCAGTGCGGCAGTTACGCCTAAACCTGCCTGTTTCTGGCCATTAAAATGCCCGTTATAAATAAAGTGCGAACCACATGAGGGGCTATTTTCTTTGAGTACAATTACGCTGGCATTATGCAGCTTTACAATGCGTAGTGCCTGATGGGCACCTTCGATGAAGGCGGCTGTAACATCTTCACCCGTCGCATCTATCACTCGTGCGCGACCAGCCAAAACATCCTCACCCGAACCGCCCTGAATTTCGGCAGCAGGGCGAGGGGTAGGTAATCCGCCCAAGCATTCGGGACAAATACTTTTGGCCAGACCTTGTGCCAGCAAACGTTGAACCAGTGCAACAGGACAACTTTTTGCATCGTAACGTACTGGTTCACCAGCCAAACAGGCACTGACCAAAATCATATTTATGCGTCTCGCAACACATCTTGCAATTCAGGGCGTTTATCAAATACCGATTTTGCATATGGGCAAAGTGGAATGACCTTGATTTGATCTTGTCGAGCAAAGTTGATCAATGCATCGAGCAACTCACGGCCAATGCCTCTTCCACGATACGCACTTTCGACTTCGGTGTGGTCAATACTCAGGCTATGATCGCCTACCCAAGTAAAGTGCATTTCACCCGCGACTTTGTCGTCATCTAGGGCCTGAAACATACCCTGTTTGCCATCTTCTATTTTTTGTATGTCCAAAGCATTCTCCTGCTTATACCATATTATGGGGCTGCTTATTGCGGCATGCCTCGAACATAGCATGAAAAATCAAAAAAATAGCGCCAGTATACATAACTCCTCAAAATTAGATTTCGCTCAATTCTTCAGCATGTAAAAACTGTGTATGATGTGGGGCGCGTTTGGTGCGTGTCCACTCGTCTAGCATCTCTTGTTTGATCTGATCGGTAATTTTTGCAATCTTTTCAGGCGAGCGCGGATCATCATAAGTGAGTTCGATACGGTGTCCATTCGGATCGAAAAAGTAAATCGAGTGGAAAATTCCGTGATTGGTCACGCCTAGAACGTCCACACCATTGTTTTCCAGATGTGCTTTGGCCTCAAGTAAGGTGGCTTCGTCTTTTACACGCAGTGCCAGATGCTGTACCCATTTCGGGGTATTTTCATCTCGGCCCATATCCGGTTGATGTGGCAACTCAAAAAATGCCAAGACGTTGCCATTGCCCGCATCTAAAAACAGATGCATATATGGGTCGAAGGCTTTGGTTGAGGGCACATGATCTTCGGCAAAGGCCAAAATAAAATCCATATGCAGATTCTTTTTGTACCATTCGACGGTTTCTTTGGCGTCTTTGCAGCGATAAGCCACATGGTGGATTTGTTCGATTTTAAATGTCATGCTCATGTCCTTATTTTATGCAGCATCGGGTTGTTGTTCTGGCGCCGCTTCAATAAACGCGGGGAGGGTCATACACTGTGCATAGACCGCTTCAATGAGTGGATAGGCGCTTAAATCAATTTGAAAGCGTTTGGCGTTATAAACTTGTGGAATCAGACAGCAATCTGCCATGGTCAGCTGATCACCAAAACAAAATTTACCTGCCGTCGCCTGTAATTGGGCTTCTAGGCTATTTAGGCCAGTCACGATCCAGTGCTGATACCATTGATTTTTTTCGATATCAGAGAGCTTAAGCGTACCTGTTAAATATTGCAGTACCCGCAGGTTATTTAGCGGATGAATATCACAGGCAATATTGAGACAAAAGGCACGAACTTGGGCGCGTAAATGGGCCGCTTGCGGCAAAAGTCTTGGATCTGGATATTGCTCTTCAAGATATTCAAGAATACTCAGCGACTGGGTCAGAACATGCTCTTGATCTTTTAAGGTCGGCACCAGCTCGCTCGGATTAAGCTGTACATACGCAGGTGAGTGTTGCTGACCGCCATCTTGAAGTAAATGAACGGGTACAATTTCGGCAGTCAGTCCTTTAATAGCAAGTGCAATGCGGACTCGAAACGCCGCCGAGCTTCTAAAATAGCTATACAGTTGCATAGTCGGTGCGTTCCTGTGCTTCGGTTTCTTGAAAAGCGAATTGACGTGCCGGCAAGATCGTGCCTGTCACTTCGCCAAAGCCAATCCGTAAGCCATTTTTTTCACAATAGCCTTTCATGATTAGCGTATCGCCATCTTGTAAAAAGCCGCGCTGCTCACCGTTTGAAAGTTGTAATGGGCGCGTATTATTCCATGTGAGTTCAAGCAGCGAGCCATAAGAATCTGGAGTCGGGCCAGAAATAGTACCTGACCCCATTAAGTCACCCACTTGTACATTACAGCCTGCCACCGTGTGATGAGTTAGTTGTTGTGCCATCGACCAGTACATATATTTAAAATTGGTGCTGCAAATCACATCTGCATGTTGTTGTTCGGCAGCTTTGAGTTCTACCGATAAATGAATGTCGTAACTGTTGGCCGAAAGATCTTCTTGTAAATAAGCCAGTGGCAGTGGATCTTGTTGTGGCGAATGCGTTCGAAACGGTTCAAGTGCCTCTAGCGTGACAATCCATGGCGAGATGGAAGAGGCAAAAGTTTTGGCATTGAACGGCCCGAGTGGTACATATTCCCACTGTTGCAAATCGCGCGCCGACCAGTCGTTAAACAGCACCACACCAAAAATATGATCCCATGCGTTTTCAATTGAAATCGGTTCACCTAGGTGAGTTGCCTTGCCCACAATAAAGCCCGTTTCCAGTTCAAAATCCAGCTTGCGACAGGCTGAAAAGACAGGACGCTCCTGATCGGGCAATTTGATTTGACCCGATGGACGCACAATATTGGTACCGCTTACCACCACCGAGCTGGCGCGTCCGTTATAGCCCACAGGTAGCTCAGACCAGTTCGGCAATAACGCATTTTTGGGGTCACGAAACATGCAGCCCACATTGGTGGCGTGTTCTTTAGACGAATAAAAATCGGTATAGCCCGGAATATGTACAGGTAAATGCATCACCACATCGCTTTGCTGATAAAAAGCGTGCTGACGAAGTGCGGTGTTATCGCGAAGCGTCGATTCATTTTTAGACAATAAGCGCTGCAAGGTTTGTCGCGTGCTGTGCCAATACGCTTTACCACTTTCAATAAATTTATTTAAGGTGGGTTGGTCGAAAAACTGTTCACCCTCTTGGAGAGTTAAAAGCCCTGCACGCTCAAGTGCCGCCAGATCGACCACCCAGTCGCCGAGTGCCACGCCTACACGGCGTTTACCTGTTGTGGTTTCGCTAAAAATTCCGTAAGGCAAATTCTGAATAGGAAAATCCGAAGTCGGGGAAACCTCGATAAATGAAGATAAATGCGCGCTCATGTCAGCATTCCTTGGCATATCAGTAATCTCTTTATCTTTCATCATACGGATTTTTTATAATTACGCAATACGAAATTTATTTATGAATAATGTAATTATATTGATAGTTAAAAATTTAAATAGATAAAAAAACCTGCAATAGATGCAGGTTGAATTGTTGATGCCAAATAGAATCTAAATTTAGCGGCTTACTTCATAAGCATAAAAAAATCCACACAGCGATGCTTTTCTAGAGCATCGCTTGTGTGGATTTTTAAGTAATTCAGTATGAGACTTTATTAAGTAGTATTTATAAAGTACTCTCATACAAAATTAGTTTTCAAAATCAGTTGCTTACTCTACGGTAACTGATTTTGCAAGGTTACGTGGCTGATCGACATCTGTACCGCGCAATACCGCCACATGATACGACAGTAACTGTACCGGAATACTGTACACAATCGGTGCCAGCCAAGCATTCACATCTGGAATTAAAACCACATGCTGACGGTCTTTGTCGCGAATACCGCTGTTTTCATCGGCAAACACAAACAGTTCACCGCCACGTGCCTGAACTTCTTCCATATTCGATTTTAGTTTATCGAGCATATCGTCTTGCGGCGCCAAAATGACCACAGGCATTTCGTTATCGACCAAGGCCAACGGACCATGTTTTAATTCACCCGCGGCATAGCCTTCGGCATGAATATACGAAATTTCTTTCAGTTTTAATGCACCTTCAAGGGCAATCGGATAATGTGTACCACGGCCCAAGAACAAGCAGTGCTGCTTCTCAACAAACAGTTCAGATAAACGTAAAATTTCCGTATTGTGTTGCAAAGTATCGAGCATGACTTTTGGACAATGCCACAATTGCGATGCAATCTCTGAAATTTGTTCAGCGGCAATTTGCTGCTTCACCTGACCAATTTTCAAAATGAGCAGCATCAATGCTGCAAGCTGAGTGGTAAAGGCTTTGGTCGATGCCACGCCAATTTCTGGGCCTGCGAGGGTTAGCAAATGATGATCTGTTTCGCGTACCATCGATGACGTGGCCACGTTACAAATGGTTAGGGTCGAGATCTGAATATCTTTGGCTTTGGCACGCTTTTGTGTGTCACGTAGCGCTGCCAAGGTATCGGCAGTTTCACCAGACTGAGAAATACAGATATACAAAGTATTCGCCACAATCACTGGTGAGCGATAACGAAACTCGCTGGCAATCTCCACCTGACATGGCACATTAATCAATTGCTCAAACCAGTACTTGGCAATCATACCGGCGTGGTAACTGGTACCGCAGGCAATAATCTGTACGTTTTGGATCTGTTTAAAATCCACTTCGGCCAAGTGCAAGAAATCATCACGCAATGCATTGCCATTTAAGGCTTGTGAAATGGTTTGTTGAATGGCTTCAGGCTGCTCATAAATCTCTTTGAGCATGTAGTGCTTGTATTCGCCTTTTGATGCATTACTGACCGCAGCATCAAGCTCTTTAACCGGACGCTCGATTTTTTCGCCATGTGCATAAATTTCAATGCTGTCACGGGTCAGACGGGCAATATCACCTTCTTCCAAATACACAAAGCGATTGGTCACAGGTAAAAGCGCCAACTGATCTGAACTGATAAAGTTTTCACCAATCCCCACACCAATCACCAAAGGCGAACCTTCGCGTACGGTGATCAACTCATCTGGATGATCCTTATGCATAATACCCAGCGCATAAGCGCCTTTAAGCTCTGGCACTACGCTACGAACCGCATCGAGCAAACTGGTTTGCTCTTTAAGCGCATGATGCACCAGATGCGCCACGACTTCGGTGTCGGTTTGTGAGGTAAAGACATAGCCTAGCGCTTCTAGGTCATCTTTAAGCTCTTGATAGTTTTCAATAATACCGTTGTGCACCACAGCCACATCACCCGAAATATGCGGATGTGCATTGTGTTCGGTCGGTTTACCATGCGTGGCCCAACGTGTATGTGCAATACCTAGAGAGCCGCTTAATTTGCTCTGTACAACGGCCTCGGCCAAATTGGCCACTTTTCCTACACGGCGCTCGCGCAGGATATGCGATGGACTCACCAATGCAACGCCCGCAGAGTCGTATCCGCGGTATTCAAGGCGTTTGAGACCTTCAATTAAAATCTCACTAATGTTGCGTTCTGCAACGCCTCCGACGATACCACACATGCCTAATACCTCTTATTTTTTCAACTTTTGCGGACGTTGATAATTTGCTTTTTCAATTTGTTGCGCGCGCTCAAATGCCAGTGCATTGTCGCTCACATCACGGGTAATCACCGAACCTGCACCCACGGTCGCACCATTACCAATATGTACAGGTGCAACCAGTGAACTGTTGGAGCCAATAAATGCAGCATCGCCAATCACGGTTTTAAATTTATTTGCACCATCATAATTGCAGGTAATGGTCCCTGCACCAATATTCGAACCAGCACCAACTTCGGCATCGCCCAGATAGGTAAAATGGTTGGCTTTTGAGCCGACCCCGATACGGGTATTTTTCACTTCAACGAAGTTGCCGATGTGTACGTCGTTGGCCAGCTCTGCACCCGGACGCAAGCGCGCAAATGGTCCGATCAGGGTATTTTCACCCACAACCGCATTTTCAAACACGCTGTAAGGTTGCACTTTTGTGCCAGCAGCAATACGGGTATTTTTTAATACGCAACCCGCGCCAATTTCGACAAAATCGCCCAGTTCACAGTCACCTTCAATAATCACATTGATATCGATTTTGACATCTTGTCCGATTTTGAGCGTACCACGTACATCAAAACGAGCCGGATCACTCAAGGTGAGACCCTGTTGCATCAGGCTTTTGGCTTGTTGCAATTGAAATTCGCGCTCGAGCGCTGCCAGTTGTAGACGGTCATTGACGCCTTCTACTTCATAGGCCAGTTCGGGCTGAATTGATGCAATTTCCAAACCGTCGGCAACGGCCATGGCCACAATATCGGTGAGATAGTATTCACCTTGGGCGTTGTTATTCGATAGCTTTGGTAACCATGCGTGCAGTTTCTGATTACTGACGCAATAGATGCCGGTATTGATTTCCTGAATCTGACGCTGTTGCTCAGTGGCATCTTTATGTTCCACAATCGCCTGAATCTTGTCGTTGTCACGAATGATACGTCCATATCCGGTCGGATTGTCCACATTGAGCGTGATCATGCCAATGCCTGTCGCACTTGATACGGCAAGGAGCTGATCGAGAGTTTCTTGGCGCACCAACGGCACATCGCCATACAAAATCAGTGACATGCCTTCTTGTGGTAACACGGGTAACGTCATCTGAACCGCATGACCTGTGCCCAGTTGTTCGGCTTGCTCAACCCACTGAATATTTTCTTGCTGAAATTGTTGCTGAACGTGTTCACCACCGTGTCCATAGATGGTAATAATATTTTGTGCATGCAGTTGTTTTGCCGTTTGAATGACGTGTCCGAGCAAAGGACGGCCCGCCAAAGGCTGTAATACTTTAGGAAGGCTAGAGCGCATACGCGTTCCTTTGCCCGCAGCAAGAATAATAACGGTCGTTGTCATGAATAACCTACTTAACGGTTTAGACCAGTGATAAATATATCAAAATACACAGTGCAGCCCAGAGCCCTGCAATCAGATCATCAAGCATAATGCCAAATCCGCCATGCACCTGTCGATCAATCACTCGAATGGGCCACGGCTTCCACACATCGAACAGCCGGAATAGGGCAAAACTGATGAGGGCCCATTTTACATCCATTAGATTAAAATAGATTAAAGGCAATACGGTAATCGATTGTCCTGCAAATTCGTCCCAGACAATCCGGCCATCATCGTGTACATCCATCAGTTCTGCGGTTTTCCCACAGAAAAAAATCCCGATTACACTCATCAGTGCAATCAGAGCCACACTTGGATAAAAACCGATCCAGACCCAAAACGGAATGAACAGTAAGGCAAAGGCCGAGCCAAAAGTGCCGGGTGCTTTGGGCGCCAAGCCTGAACCAAAGCCAACACCACAAAATACGATGCAGCGATTGAACCAAGACATGCGTTTGAAGTCGATTGAAGGTTTAGGCAAAGTGTTGGTATCCATGCAGTTGAAGCGGGTAGTCCTGTCCTTGATAATGATAGGTCAATTGTTGTTGTGCGGTAATCTGACCAATTTTTGTGATTTTGGTATCGAGCGAATGCTGTTGAAGTTGTTCAAAATGTTCAGGTGAGATGGTAAAACACAGCTCATAGTCATCGCCCCCTGCAAGTGCAAACTGCCACTTGGCTGTATTTTCAAGCGCTTCGAGTGCAGGGTCGAGCGGTAGCTGCTCAAGGTCGAGCTGCGCCCCAACATGAGATGCTTTTAAAATATGCCCCAGATCTTGGGCCAAACCGTCGGACACATCAATCATGCTTGATGCAAGCCCTTTCAGGCGTTGTCCGAGTTCGCAGCGTGGTGTTGGATAATCCAGTCGCTGCTGCAAGGCAGAGCCTAAATGTGCCAGACCATAGGCAGCGTCACCCACTTGACCACTGACCACTACATAGTCACCCACCTGTGCGCCAGATCGGCATACGGCTTGCTGCTGATCGACATAACCAAGCGCCGTCACCGTAATAGTGAGGTGCGGGCTCTGTGTGGTATCGCCACCAATCAGGTGTACCCCAAATTGATCACAGCATTGATATAGGCCACGACTAAACTCACTTAACCAGTCATGATCGACTTTAGGAAGGCTAAGTGCCAGCAAAATACTGTGTGGTTTAGCTCCCATTGCAGCAATATCAGACAAATTAACTGCAACACTTTTCCAGCCAATGGCATGGGCAGAGGTGCTAAGTGGAAAATGCCGACCCGCAATCAGGGTATCTGTACAGATGACCAGTTGCTGGCCATGTGGCGGCGTAAGCAGGGCTGAGTCGTCACCAACACCGAGTTCATCGCCATGTAAGGCCGAACGGGAAAAATATTGGTCAATTACAGAAAACTCAGCCATGCACGCAACACGCCTTAGTTGGCTTGTTGTTTTTCAGCTTCACGAAGTCGAGAAGCCAAACGATCAAGAACACCATTGATGTATTTGTGGCTATCGGCACCACCAAAATGTTTGGCCAGCTCAATCGCTTCGTCCAGAACAACACGATACGGGATCTCGAGATGGTCTCGAAGTTCATATGCACCTAAACGTAAGGTTGCCAATTCGACGCCATCCAGGGCACTGAGTTCGCGGTCTAGTACCGGAACAAGTAACGTATCCAATGTTTCATGTTGTGCAACCACTTGCGTGAGCAATTCATGATAGTAGCTGAGATCGACCTTGTGCATCGCATTTTCGACACGGGTACGTGCTTCAATTTCATGCACAGGGTTGTGGCTCATTTGCCATTCATAAATGCCTTGTACAGCAAAACGACG
Source organism: Acinetobacter sp. ACZLY 512 (assembly GCF_023614015.1). Classification (NCBI taxonomy): domain Bacteria; kingdom Pseudomonadati; phylum Pseudomonadota; class Gammaproteobacteria; order Moraxellales; family Moraxellaceae; genus Acinetobacter; species Acinetobacter sp. ACZLY 512. The sequence goes on along the minus strand of NZ_JAKIVI010000002.1, from coordinate 399,742 downwards.
TGCTTTACGTTTCGCTGCATAAGCGGCTTGGAGTGTTTGCGACATGCTTTAGATTGCCTTTAACAGATTAACCATTTCAATTGCAGTTAAGGCTGCTTCAGAACCTTTATTACCTGCTTTTGTACCCGAACGTTCAATTGCCTGTTCGATACTGTCAGTTGTCAATACACCATTGATAACCGGAAGACTACTTTCAAGTGCAACCACACCAAGGCCTTTGGCACATTCGCCTGCAACGAAGTCGAAATGTGGAGTACTTCCACGAATGACTGCGCCTAAAGCAATAATGGCATCAAATTTGTTAGAATCAGCCAATTTTTTAGCAACGATTGGCAATTCCCAAGCACCTGGTGCGTAAGCAACAGTGATATTATCCTCGCTAACGCCATGACGTTTCAAGGTGTCAATTGCACCTTCGAGTAAATGCTCAACGACAAAACTGTTAAAACGACCCACTAAAATCGCGTAACGGCCTTCGCTCGCGAGATGTAATAAACCTTCAATACGGCGAATTGCCATAACAACCTCGATTAGTTTTCTAGAGTTTGATCTGCGGTGATGTATTTCACCACTTCCAAGTTAAAGCCAGACAGCGCGTTAAAACGTAAAGGTGAACTGAGCAGATTCATTTTTTCCACGCCCAAATCACGTAAAATTTGTGCACCGACCCCAATCGTTTGATATTGCTGTGACAGCGCAGCATTTGATTTTAACGGTTTCGGTTTGGTCAAGCTTTCAAGGGCAGGGCCCAAATCTTGTAAATGATCCTGTCCAATCCAGACCAATACGCCACGCTCTGCGGCAGCAATGGTGCTTAAAGCACGATCCAGATTCCACGCCGGCTCACCGCCTTGCTTATTGAGTTTGAGCAAGTCGCGGGTCGGGTTAAAGCCATGAACACGCACGGTGGTAACGCCTTCACGCGGCTCACCTTTGACCAGTGCCAGATGGATATCCGGATTTCCAACTTCACGGTAGCGGAAGAGCTCAAAGTGACCGTATTCGGTTTCGATAGTTTGCTGGCTCAAGCGCTCGACCGTCTGTTCATTGGTCATACGGTAATGAATGAGATCGGCAATGGTTCCAATCTTTAAACCATGCTTTTCTGCAAAGACTTCTAAATCGGGGCGACGTGCCATGGTGCCGTCTTCGTTGATGATTTCGCAAATCACCGACGCAGGTTCAAGCCCGGCTAGACGAGCCAGATCACAGCCTGCTTCAGTATGACCGGCACGGTGAAGAACACCGCCTGGTTGTGCCATTAAAGGAAAGATATGGCCCGGTTGTACAATATCGCTTGGTTTGGCATGCGCAGCCACGGCAGTGCGAATGGTGTGGGCACGTTCTGCTGCCGAAATACCGGTGGTGATGCCTTCTGCGGCTTCAATTGATAAGGTAAAGTTCGTGCTGTGCTGTGCGCCGTTCTGGTCGACCATGAGAGGCAGGTTTAACTGCTGGCAGCGTTCACGACTTAAGGTCAGGCAGACCAGTCCACGCGCGTGCGTGATCATAAAGTTGATGTCTTGCGGACGTACATGCGTCGCAGCAATGACTAGATCACCTTCATTTTCACGGTCTTCATCATCAATTAGAATGACCATTTTGCCTGCACGGATATCTTCGACAAGCGCTTCCACATCACTTAGTGGCATAAGCCTTTCCCTTCTCACTGTGTCCGAAGACGATTATCTTTCACAATTTGCAGCATAGTTTAGCGTGTTTTCACCGAATTTGCCTATGCTGCATGCATTTACTTTCTGGCATCTCTTTATACACAGAACCGAAGTCACTTGAAAAGCCTAAATGGATCGAAATTAAAGCATTCTGTCCACGAAATAATCAACGTTTTAGTCATAAAAAGAATGAACTTTTCGCATTTTCTGATAATTCAGCGCATAAAAAACAAAAAAAACCCGCCAGCGCGGGTTTTGGTGATGTGAAAGCGGACTTAGATTTTTGAGGTATGGTCTAAAGAGGCATCAATCGATGCGCGTGCCTTTTTTCCCATCAGAATCTCGGTGCGAATACGCTGTGCAGTCTCGGCGCAGTCATTGTTCATACCGTTCATCATAAAGGCATGACGGGTCATCACATTACTTGGATTCGGCATGGCAACCAACTGGAATGCCTCACCCACTACTTTAAGCTGATGGTGATTGAGGTGCAATGCAGATTCTTTGGCATGCAAATAGCCAGTCAGGCGCTGCGCTGCCTCGAGTGGATTAAGTTGCATGGCCTCAACGGCAGTCGAGACGGCAAAACGGGTTTGCAGGGCAAAACGTTTGTCTTCACGATAACGCTTGTACAGTACGTCAGAAAGCAACTGGAACACTGCGCCTGTCATGAGTAAACACAGTGTACCTTGTGTAGTTGGCTTACTCATGATCAAGTTGGCGCCCTGCTGCTGAAACTCATTGACCACCTGAATCTCGTTTGGATTCACATGGTAATGCTTGCAGCTCAGCTCAATGCTTTTTTGTAAAAAGATCTGGCAGAGCTTGAAGTAGGGCACCGAAACAGACTGGTTGACGCTATTGAGTAATTGTTTCGGATCGTAAAACTGAATATTCAGTGCCACCGCCTGATCGCCTTGCGTGTGCTCAGGCAATACCACGTCTGGAATCTGAATGGCTTTTTGCTGCGCCTGCTGTTTGGCCTGTGCCACCAAGGTGATGGTATTTTGCTTTTCTGTTTCAAGCGCCTGAATCAATTGCTGGATTTCATGCTTTAAGCGAGTTTCACTGTTGATGCGTGCCAAATATTCACTGCGGCTTGGGCGAGCAATGGCGCGATATGCCAGCCAGAGGAGCAAGTGAATCACAAACATGGCCAAAATGGTCAACCACTGGGTTCTTAAGATTTCACCAATGCTGGGTTTAATCAGCGTGATTTCAATGGTGCCGACTTTCTTTTCGTTTTGCAGTGCATCCCGTACAAACACTTCACCTTGGCGAGTTTTTTCCATACCACTGGTGGCCAGTACCTGTTTGTTGGCATCCAGAATACGGATTGAGGCCACGCTTGGGTTGGTGGCATAACGGTTGGCAATCAATGCCAAGGATACCGTATTGGCCGGTTCCAGCTCGGTCAGACTGTCGGTGACCAGTTGACTGGTCATCAGTTGCCCCTGACTCGCACGGTTCTCATTGAGTTGATGGGTGGTTGCAATCACCATTAAAAAGGTATGCAAAGCAAAACTTACGATTAATAGGCTAGCAAATAGCCCTTGTCGAGGTGCATTCAACGTAAACTTCCAAGGCAAATAGATTCAATTTCGATTATGATTCTTACAATAGTTGTAGCTCAAACCCGAGTCAATTCATGCGAGAAATCATTCTTATCTCTTTTTTGGGACCCGACCAACCTAATCAGTTCACCCGATTAATGCAGGTATTGTCCGTTCATTCCTTACATATTCTAGATGTCGGCCAGGCCGTTATTCATAATCAGCTCACCTTGGGCATCGTGGTTGCATCCGATGACGAAACCGCTACAGCACTAGCGATGAAGGAAATTTTGATTCTAGCACATGATATTGGACTGACTGTGCGCTTTAAACCCATCTCAAGTGCAGAATACGATCAGTGGGTCAGCGAAGGTGGCCGTACACGCTATATCGTGACTGCATTGGCGCCAGAATTGACCGCTTCACATTTACAAGCTGTTACCAAAATTGTCTCCGATCAGGGCTTCAATATTGAAACAGTGACCCGTTTATCAGGCCGCCCAGCACTGGGTTCGCAGCAAGATGCACCGCAACGTGCCTGTGTACAGTTTGGTTTAAGTGGGCAAATGCTCGATGCTCAGGCCATGCGCGCGGCATGTTTAAGTCTTTCTGGTGAACTCAATATCGATGTGGCAGTTCAAGAAGACAACGCCTATCGCCGTAATCGTCGTTTGGTCTGTTTCGATATGGATTCGACCCTGATTGAGCAAGAAGTGATTGACGAACTGGCATGTGAAGCAGGGGTTGGCGAGCAGGTGGCTGAAATTACTGAGCGTGCCATGCAGGGCGAGCTGGATTTCCAGCAAAGCTTCCGTGCACGTGTGGCGCTGCTTAAAGGTTTGGATGCCTCGGTATTGCCGCGTATTGCCGAACGTCTGACTATTACCGAAGGGGCAGAGCGTCTGATTTCGACCTTAAAAGCATTGGGCTACCGCACCGCGATTTTATCGGGTGGTTTTCAATATTTTGCCGAATATCTACAAGATAAACTCGGTATAGACGAAGTACATGCCAATATTTTAGATGTTGAGGCAGGTGTGGTGACTGGTGAGGTAAAAGGTGCCATTGTTGATGGCGCCCGTAAAGCCGAACTGTTGCGTGATCTGGCACAGCGAATGGGCATTTCACTTGAACAGGCCATTGCGGTTGGTGATGGCGCGAACGATCTGCCAATGCTGTCGATTGCCGGATTGGGTGTGGCATTTCGTGCCAAGCCATTGGTGCGTCAAAATGCCAATCAGGCCATTTCGAGTGTAGGTTTGGACGGTGTGCTGTATTTACTTGGGGTACATGACAAGGATCTGACACGTGCCTAAAAGGCTCGATTTTCAGGCTTTGAACGCTGCTCAATGAGCGGCGTTTTTTATATGAAATTCCCATCCAATCCAGCCCTTTAGCCCAACACGTCAATTGATAAATTTTGAAACGTATCGCGCAAAAAAAAATTAAAAAACACTGCTTTTTGAGGATATGGCGTTGTAATGACACGCCAACAACGATCAGCTCTAGAACGGCGCTTTTTTTGATGGTTGAAAATGTGTAATGACAAAATAATGTTGCGACAGGGTGTGTCGTCACAAGCCATTTTGACTCTTTTTTTCTAAAAAAAACCCTCCATAATGCAGCTACAGACAAAAACAGATGCGTTGTTGAATGCACGATGTTGAATGCGTGAAGGGACTTAACTTGATGTTCTGCTCGGGATGCAGAAACTTAATCTTAGACGGAGGTTTAGTATGGTAACAGCCAGCTTCGCCACACTGCTTGGTGTCGGGATGATCGTGCTTGCACTAGCTGTTGTATTCTTTTCGCCGTACCGTCATTGGCTCGGTTTCATGTTTGCAGGTATGTTTTTTTGGGGCTTGATCGAGGTTGTACGTTTTGGGGTACAGACCGTATTTGAACTGCCGGTCACCTACAGTTATCTTGCGGCATTAAGCCTGTCGATGGTCACGGTCACCATCATTTTACTGCGAGAAGACAAGCGCGCACAAAAAGCCTTGGCAAATCGTCAGTATATCGAACACACCCCTGTCTATGAGGACGATCAGCAGCAATACTCGAGTCGCTAAAGGGTGTGATCCAGTCATAAATCAGGTGCAGTACGGCTGCGCCTTTTTTACTTTTTTTATCATCTTTTATGAACGAAACACAGTATAGCTGCCGATACATTTATGCTAGGATGACCCAGTTCATTTTTTGATAAGAATACAAATAGGCTTAAATGTCATGAAACTTTCTTCTCTACCTGTCGTGAAGTTACCTCTGGTCGACTTAAGTACCGATCCGCTTGACTTACTGGTCATGGGTTTGGCTTTACGTATGAAGCAGTTGGCACGTACCTGCCCGAAATTTATTGAACTCACACATGACCGTGCCTTTCGTATTCAGATTGGCACCGATTTGGGTTTTGCGCGCCAAATTATCGTCAATCACGGTCAAATCGAGACAGCCGCGGGCAGTGCAGAAAAAGCAGATTTTATTTTGCAATTTGCCGACAGTGAGCAGGGCGTTAAAACCTTGATCAAAGGTGATCCAACCGCGTTTATGACGGGGATGCAAAATGGCACGATCAAAATGGAAGGCGATTTTAGTCTGTTGGTCTGGTTTAATCAGGCAGCAAAACTGATTCCACCAAAGCTACCAAAGCCAGTGAAGCTCAAGATCAAGCAAGCTCGCCAGTTTTTAAAAGAAAAAACCGGCAAATCGTTCTAAGTCAGAAGAGATGTGTACAGCAGGCGCTCGGTATCGGGCGCCTGTTTTTTTAGGTCAGTTTTAAATCTCGAGCTGAAACGTCACTGGGCCATCGTTGATCAGATGCACTTTCATATCGGCTGCAAATATTCCGGTTTCAACGCGAGCAAATTGCGATTTGGCATACTCCACCAATTGTTCATAGAGTACTTTGGCATCTTGCGGTGGCATCGCTGGCCCAAAATCGGGACGCAAGCCTTTTTGGGTCTGGGCCATTAAGGTAAACTGTGACACCAGCAGTAAGCCACCCTGCGCCTGATCGATATTCCAGCCCATTTTGCCGTTTTCATCATCGAAAATCCGGTACTTTAAAATCTTATCGATCAGTTTTTTACCTTTGTCGAGGTCATCGTCTTTACCTAGACCTAAAAAAACCAGAAGTCCATGCTGGATCGCTCCTGTGGTATGTCCATCGACCACCACGTGGGCTTCAAGGACGCGTTGTAGTAGTGCGCGCATGACAGATCTCAAAAACGAAATGTGCAAAATACTATCAGAAATACAGCAAAAGTCAGCACATTGCCACAGTGTTGACAGGACAAAGGTCTTATACAAATCAAGGTGATTCTTGCCAAAAAAATGTGGTTTAATGCATAAAGCTAACCTGCATGTTTGTTGTCTATGTCTCCAATCATTCATTCATTACTCGATACCGATCTTTATAAATTTACCATGTTGCAGGTGGTGCTACATCAATTCCCCCAGACGCACAGTGTGTACCAGTTTCGCTGCCGTAATCTGGATCAAACGGTTTATCCACTGACGGATATTCTGGATGATCTGAATGAACAACTCGATCACTTATGTGCGCTCAAGTTCAAAGATGATGAACTGCAATATTTGCGTTCCTTTCGATTTATTAAAAGCGACTTTGTCGATTATTTAGAGCTGTTTCAGCTCAAACGCCGTTTTATTCGTGCCAGTATCGATGCCAAAGGCCGTTTAGACATTAGTGTTGAAGGCCCGATGATTCAGGCCATGATGTTTGAGATTTTTGTACTGGCGATTGTCAATGAACTGTATTTCCGGCGTATTCGCACTGAGGCTGTGCTTGAAGAGGGTGAACGACGCCTGCAAGCGAAACTTGAATTACTCAAGCAGTATGAAGCGCAGCATGCAAACGACGAACCGCCATTTCTAGTGTCCGATTTTGGTACCCGTCGTCGCTACAGTCTAGAATGGCAAAAGCACGTGGTCGAGTCGTTTCATCGTAGCTCACCGCATGTGTTTCGGGGTACCAGCAATGTATTGCTGGCTAAAGAATTAAATATTACGCCAATTGGTACCATGGCACATGAATTTTTGCAGGCCTTTCAGGCACTTGACGTAAGATTACGCAATTTTCAAAAAGCGGCCCTAGAGGCATGGGTACAAGAATATCGTGGCGATTTAGGTATTGCCCTGACCGATGTGGTGGGGATGGATGCGTTCTTGCGCGATTTCGATCTGTACTTTGCCAAGCTGTTTGATGGGTTGCGTCACGATAGTGGCGACCCGTACGAATGGGGCGACAAGGCCTATGCACATTATCGACAATTAAAAATTGATACCAAAACCAAAATGCTAACTTTCAGCGATGGCCTGACCTTACAAAAGGCATGGGAATTGCATCAGTATTTTAAAGACCGCTTTAAAGTCAGTTTTGGGATTGGCACCAACCTCACCAATGATATGGGGCAAACGCCACTTAATATTGTATTAAAGCTGGTCGAGTGCAATGGACAGTCTGTGGCGAAAATTTCAGACAGTCCGGGCAAAACCATGACCGATAACGACACGTTCTTGGCCTATTTGCGTCAGGTATTTGACATTGAAGATGTGGCACTGGTGTAAAAGTGATTGCACTTTTTCTGCTAAAGATGCATGAAAAACAGAAAGACCTGAAAAAAGCCTATGCTAAGATGAGGCATGGCAAACCTAGAGAATGTGATTAAAACGAAATGGCCGTACCTGAAATCAATTTGGGTTTATTGATAGAGCCCGACGAACTGCTGGCGTATCTGGATCATCCGCAGTTGCGCATTGTCGATTTAAGCCGAAGCTCGGTGTATGAACAATTGCATTTGGCACATGCTTACGCGCTTCGTCCGGCACAACTGGTTCGTCAGGAAGAACTCGCTACGGGACTCTTACCCGATCAGGCACAACTTGAAGCCCTAATTCGCCATTTGAATCTTTCACCCTCACATCATGTGGTGGTCTACGACGACGAAGGTGGTGCATGGGCAGGACGACTGATCTGGACCTTACACTGCCTCGGATTTACCCAAACCAGTTTGCTTAATGGCGGGATTCATGCGTGGCTTGGGGCCGGATTGCCCACCACGTCCGAGGTGGATACGGTTGAACCCGTCAGTCATTTATACCCGGTCGATACTTCACATGCTGCCCAATATCAAATCCAGTATGATGAGCTGCGCGCCTTGATTGACAGTCAATCGGTACAGCTTTGGGATTGCCGCACACATGACGAATATACCGGATTAAGACTGGCTGCCCGACGCGGTGGACATATGCCCGGCGCACTTCATTTTGAATGGAGTACTGCCCTAAACCGCGAAAATCATCTAAAATTGCATCCATTTGAACGCACTCAGCACCGATTGCAACAGCTCGGCTTTCGTCTTGACCAGCCTGTTATTGTGTATTGTCAGTCCCATCATCGTTCGGGATTGGCGTATATTTTGGCACGTTTGCTTGATTGGCCGGTGCGTGCTTACGACGGGGCGTGGAGTGAATGGGGCAATCGCCTCGATAGTCCTGTGATTACCGGAGAACAGCCATTTTGAGCTTAACGTCACGATTAAAAAAAGATTTATTTATAAAAGCACAATCGCTTGTGCCACAGCATCAGTTAAGTCGCGTGGTGGGTAAGCTTGCCGAGAGCGAAAATCTGCTGGTCAAAACCGCGGTCATTCAGGCGTTCAAAAGCAAATACGGCATTGATTTATCGATTGCACAACAGGCCGATGCCCTAAAGTACAAATCTTTTAACGAATTTTTTACCCGTGCCTTAAAAGATGGCGTCCGTGTGGTCGACAATGCCCAAGACAGTATTGTTTCGCCTGCCGATGGTGCTATTTCACAAATCGGCAGTATCGATGACGGTGAGGTGTTTCAGGCCAAAGGACAGTCTTTTTCGGTTGAAAAACTGATTGGCGATCCGCAACTGGCGCAGCCATTTAAACACGGGCAATTTGCAACGGTGTATCTATCGCCACGCGATTATCATCGTGTGCATATGCCGCTAACAGGCCGTTTAACTGAAACCTTGTATATTCCGGGTGAGCTGTTTTCGGTGAATCAGGTGACAGCCGAAAATATTCCGGGTCTGTTTGCACGTAACGAGCGTATGGTGTGCCTGTTTGATACCGAGCTGGGCCGTATGGCCGTTGTGCTGGTGGGCGCGATGATTGTGGCTGGAATTGAAACCGTGGTCACAGGCAAGGTGAAACCGACTGGACGCCTTGAGCTGAACCATCATGATGTGGTGCTTGAAAAAGGCGATGAGCTGGGTCGTTTTTACTTGGGTTCTACCGCGATTGTTTTGTTTGAAAAAGACAAAATGGCTTGGGAAAGCCAGTTTAAAGCCAACTCGGTGGTGGTTATGGGTGAGAAACTCGGCCACACGCTTTAATCAATATGTGTGTCGTGTACAGCCTGAGTAGACAGGCTGTACATGATCAAAAATTATGAATGGGTCAAAGCATATTTCAGTAAAATTGAAAGCCCAGAGAAAAAAATCACCACATGAATAATTTTTAAAAATTGCACTTTAGAGAGTTTAAGCGTGATGTGTTTTCCCACGTAGCTGCCAATCAGCATTGATGGTATAAAAAGCAGCATCAGTGCGAAGATGTGCCACGAAAAATACACCCCAGCAAGTGCAAATAGGATGACGCGTAGCAGCGTACTACAGCCAATGAGTGTGGTTTGTGTGATACGGATTTTTTGTGGGTCTTGTAAGCGACCATTTAAATAAATCGAATACATAAATCCGCCACTGCCAAACATGGCACCCAATAACCCACCGCCGAATCCAAAAGGAACAACATGTTTGGAGTCAAAGCGACGCTCAGGTTGAATTCCACTTAATGCATAAAGCGCATAAAGTAAAATAAATACCGCAAAAGCCAATAAAGACGTTTCAGGTTTAATTTTAAGCAGTAATAAAAATCCGATCAGACTACCCACACACATCAGTGGAATCAGTCGTTTAAGCTCGGTCATATCGGCTTTTTTACCATCTCTGATGAGATTCGATAGGGCAGCACATAAATCTAGAAGTGCCAGTAAGGGAATAATCTCGGCCAATGGTAAAAACTGGAGGAGAACTGGGCTGGCAATCAGCGCCGTTCCAAAGCCAATCATACCAAAAATAATATACGAACACAGAACAGCCATGAGCATGACACTGATCTGAACGATGGAAAAATCGATAAAAGCCACGCTAAACTCCGTTTTTATTGTGTGAATCATCGACTGCGCGAGATCGAGATGTGGCAAGCAAGACCTCTACGCAGCAGCTTATGGTTTTAATGAATCTATTTGTGCGTGACGGCTATAGGTGCCTCGTGATAGTCACGACTTTGCATTTCTTGTAAGCGCGAAAAGGTGCGCTGAAATTCGAATTTGAGCTTTTCACCTGTGTAGAGCTGTTCAATCGGCTGCTCAGCAGTCAAATACAGCACTACTTTTTGCTCATACAACTCATCAATCAGATAAATAAAGCGTCGCACTGCATCGTAAATGGCGTCCGTTAACTCGGTGATATTGCTAATCAGCACATGGTCATAGCGACGACACAGCTCGATAAAATCTGCCGGACTACGTGCATCGCGGCACAGCCGATCAAAGCTGAACCACGCCACGCGCTCATGTACGCCAAGTGCCTCTAGATCGCGATGATTGATTTGAATCAGCGTGGGATGTGCATTGTGCTGGGTCAGATGCCGATAAATACTGCTTAACCATGCATCGGCCGTTGCATCGAGGGGCGAATAGAAAAACTGATCCAGAACATGGTGGCCTTTTACCACGCGATAATCGAGGGCATTGCCAATCTTGAGAATGTGGCAATGCGTATGAATATGCCGGATGGTCGGTAAGAAACGCTCTCGATGTAAGCCATGCTTGTACAAATTATCTGGATCGATATTCGACGTCGCCACCAAAATCACGCGCTTGGCAAACAGTAAGTTAAACAGATTGGACAAGATCATCGCATCAGTGACATTGCTGACAAAAAACTCATCGAAGCAAATCAGTTTATATTTTTTAATCAGGTCATTGGCAATGTGCTGAAGTGGATCACGCGTGCCGCGATAATGCACCAGTTGCTGATGAATGTTTTTGAGAAAATGATGAAAATGGATGCGGACTTTCTTTTTATAGCTTAAGGACTGGTAAAAAATATCCATCAGCCATGTTTTTCCGCTGCCAACGCTGCCCCACATATAAAGCCCACGAATAGGGCGCTGTATAAAAAATGCTTTGGGGCGTTCCAGTTTCTCCCAGATCTCATTTAATTGTTCAATTGCCGCCTGCTGCGAAGGATCAGCCAAAATGGCTTGCTGCTGAATCAGAGCCTGATAGTACTGTTTTGGGCTCTGGCCGGTGTACTGTGTCATGTCGATTGCTCGTATAGCCCATCTTGAAGGGGGCTTAATCAAGATTTGTTATGATTATAAAAACAATAACCGCCACTATACGCAGATTGTGGCGGTTTTAACAGATGGAATCAGCATGTTGTGCTGCCTAGCAATACAGAGCAGAGGGTGTGTTTACATCATCTGGTACAAACGTTCTTTGGGGAAAATGGCCTTGAACGTCGAACCTTCATTTTCTTTAGATACGACATCGAGATAAGCGCCGTGCTGCATCAGCACATGTTTAACGATGGCCAACCCAAGACCCGTTCCGCCTGTGGCACGGCTGCGGGCGCTGTCGACACGGTAAAAACGTTCGGTCAAACGCGGCAAGTGTTTGGGATCTATACCAATGCCGTTGTCTTGTACGGTAAAGTAGCCGTGCTCGCCATCGTCGTGCCAACCAATAGTAATAATTCCGCCCTTGGGCGTGTACTTGATGGCATTGGTGATCAGATTACTAAAGGCGCTGGCAATTTCCATATCGGAGCCAATCAGATCACAATGGCTGTCGATATCCAGATTTAGGGTATGTCCGTAGTCGACATTGTAGGCCTGGGCGTCGTCAAAAAGCTGATTCATCAGACTTGGCATTTCAATGATCTGATTTTTGGCAATGGTTTTATTATTTTCCAGATTCGAAAGTAACAGCAGATCATTCACCAGTGCATTCATACGTTTGGTTTGTGACTGCATTTGATCGAAAGCGCGTTTCCAGCGTGGATTTAAATCTTCCTGATCGGTGAACGTTTCGATGTAGCCGCTCAAAACGGTCAGGGGCGTACGTAATTCATGCGAAATATTGTCGACAAAATCTTTACGCATCTGCTCAAGATTATGAATTCGAGTGACATCGTAGGCCACCAGCAAACGACTTTGCTCGCCAAAACGGGTCAGTTTGATCTGTACATACTGATCGTCAAACAACGACGATTTGATTTTGATGCCGTCGGGCGCCTGATCAATATGATTAAAATATTCAATAAATTTGGGCTGGCGTAAAATACTTAAAATATTGTGACCGCGATCGAGAATCTTGATGCCCAGTAAACCTTCTGCCGCTGGGTTACACCATTCAATCTGGTGCAGGTCATCAATTAGCACCACGGCTTCATTCAGTGCAATCAATGACGATTGCGCACGGTCAATCAGTCCGACCATTTCGGCCTGTACAATCCGCTCTTGACGCTGTGCCCGATATACATTGAATAACAACGCGCCCCAGATACCGTTTAAATTGGGCGGGGTATCGTAGGGACGATTCGAGATCCATTCATTGACAATGTACAACGACCGAAGCTGCAAGCCAAAAAAAATCAGAAAGGCAATAAAAATACCGGCCCAAAAGTAGCCCAAACCCAGACCAATACAGGTGGCAATCACCAGAAGAAAGGCCAGTAGGCGTAAATCCTGTTTGGCAAATGCCCATAAACTACTGTAACGAAAACGTTTATGCTCACGTGCCAGTTCGGGGACAGGATACGGTTCGTACATAGTCAAGTCTTAGCCTGCTGCCAAATCTGCGCGGGTCGAGAAGCGATATCCCGTGCCACGCACGGTCTGTACAAAACGATCGACACCAAAAGGTTCGAGTACCTTACGCAGGCGTCGGATATGTACATCAATAGTTCGGTCTTCAATATAAACATTGCCACCCCAGACCTGATCGAGCAACTGTGCGCGGGTATAGGCGCGTTCAGGATGGGTCATAAAAAAGGCCAAAAGACGATACTCGGTTGGACCCATGTCTAAGATATTGCTGCCAAAACTGACACGCTGACTGACTGGATCTAAAATCAAGCCGTTGGCATCAATCACTTTTTCACCGCTGAGTGCATTGGCACGACGCAACACGGCTTTAATGCGAGAGACCAATTCACGTGTGGAAAACGGTTTGGTCATGTAGTCGTCTGCACCTGCATCTAGGCCTTGTACCTTATGGTCTTCTTCGCCACGTGCAGTGAGCATAATCACTGGAATTTCAGCCAGATTTTCGTCACGTTTGAGACGGCGACACAGATCGACCCCACTGATCCCGCCGGGTAACATCCAGTCGAGTAATACCAGAACTGGGCGCTGATCGACAATCATCTGATGTGCCTGTTTCGCATCTTCTGCCTGCAAACATTGAAAGCCTGCCATATCCAAAGAGGTATGGATCATTTCGCGGATGGGTAATTCATCATCGACGATTAAAATATAGTCATCTTTCACAGCGCAATATCCTATAGGGGTTCAAACGGTAAACCGCTTTTATTTATGACAGGCTTATTACAAAGATTAATTATGACAGTATCATTGCAAAAATTGCACTGAAGTGGATTTTTGCAATGAATTGTGACAAATAAAACTACAATCCGATCGTTTAATACGGGCGTCGTCATTGAGATTTCATCGATCTAGGCTGTGGTCAAGTTTTAGATTGAGCCGGATCGTGTGACAGCTTTTCCAGCAGCGACACAAACACAATCCGGCAGGCAAACAGCACATCATCTAGAGATTGTTTGAAGCCACCCATCACCCAGCGAATCGCCACCTGTGTGACATAACCGTTCAGACCTGAAGAAACCAGTGAAAGCTCTTGCTCGCTATAACGCAGATTGGGCATACTCAGCATCACCAGTGCCTGAATCATGCGATCAAAACGCATCATGGTTTCTTGAATGGTGGCCTGATTATGTAATTCCTGTACCAGCATGGCATCGATATAAATAATACGTGCCAAGCGTGGATCGTCTTTAAGCGTGCGCAAGAGAGCAGTTAAGCCCGCATCGATCATGTTTTCCGGCGTGGCGTTGTGTTTCATGACAGCTTGCATCACATTATTTTGCAGCGTTTCGATCTGTTTTAAAAAGATCGTCTGAAACAGGTCTTCGCTCTTTTTAAAAGATTCGTAAAAGTAACGCTCTGTGAGCTTGGCTTGATTACAAATGTCTTTGACGGTTACAGAAAAAAAGCCTGAAGTGCCATAGGCTTCAATTCCAGCTTCGATAAGTTTTTCTCGTCTTGCCGTTTTCCGCTCGGTCAGGGACAGCCCCTTAAACTGGCGCTCCTGCGATTTTTTTTTGGAAGACGACGCACTGTGTCGATCAAGTTTGGCTGCGGTCATCGCTGCAAGGGTTCTCCGAAAGTCTGTTATTAGTGTAGCAAGTTTTTTTACAAATGACCGAATCAGTCATCGGCTGGTGTTGGTATTTGCTGGTACTTGGACTATATTGACAATCTGAATTGTCAAAAATATAGTGATGTTGAGTGCGACGTGGCAAAATGGGTCAATCGCTCAAACTTGAAGGAAGCGAACATGAAAAATTTTAAAAATAAAGTGGCAGCGATTACCGGTGCAGGTTCAGGGATTGGTCAGCAATTGGCGCTATTGCTTGCAAAAGAAGGCTGTCACTTGTCGTTGAGTGATGTAAACGAAGCAGGCTTAGAGGCCACAGTTGCGCTACTTAAACCCTATCAAATTCGCGTGACCACCAAAAAAGTCGATGTGGCCGACCGCCACGCTGTTAAGCAGTGGGCACAAGAAACCGTGCAAAACCACGGCTCGGTCAATATGATCTTCAACAATGCCGGTGTCGCGCTTGGCTCAACAGTTGAAGGCGAAAGCTATGAAGATCTGGAATGGATAATGAACATTAACTTTTGGGGCGTGATTTACGGCACCAAAGAGTTTTTGCCGCTGATTAAACAAAGTAAAGAGGGACATATTATCAATATTTCCAGTCTTTTTGGTTTGACGGCGCAGCCCACCCAATCGGCTTATAATGCATCAAAATTTGCAGTACGTGGCTTTACCGAATCGTTGCGTCAAGAACTGGATATTGAAAATTGTGGCGTAAGCGCATTATGTGTTCATCCGGGAGGAATTCGAACCAATATTGCCAACGCTGCCAAAATGAATGACAGCTTGAAAACACTGGGAATGCATCCGGAAAAATCGATCAAATCGTTTAATAAGCTGTTGCGTTGTCCACCTGAAGAGGCGGCTCGCCAAATTTTAGATGCGGTGCGTAAAGACAAGCGCCGTGTACTGATTGGTAACGATGCCAAGACACTGGATCTAATGCAGCGTCTGTTCCCAACGGGATACCAGAAAGTGACTGCACTGGCGACGTCAATGAGAAAAAATTTCTAAGCATTTCATGCCATGCGCTGAAAAAAAGGACCGATACAGTATCGGTCCTTTTTTTATCGCCCTAATTAAATCAGTGCGCGAACGGCCTTTTTCTTCCAGACAAACTGATAATAAGCCGCCTGTAAAAAACTCAAGCATACAAAAGCCAGCGCATAAGCAATCCAGATACCTTTTAAGCCCCACATTGAACTGAACCAGTACGCACAAGGGACTTCAATTAATAAAATGGCCACAATATTAATGATCATCGGTACATTCACTGTCCCGCTGGCACGCATGATCGAGGCAAAAATTGAACCGGCGCCAAAAAATAAAATCGACCAGAGTACAATAAACAGCAATTCTTGACCCAACTCGACCACACTTGGATCAGTAATAAACAGCGCCATTAAATATTTTGAAAATAAATACGCTAAAACCACCAGACTACCAGTAATGGCGATGTTCATTCCTAAAGCCGTACGCGTGACTCGGGACAATAGATCCGATTTCCCCATACCAATTGCTTGTGCCCCAAAAATAGAAGCCGCAATCGAGATAGAGAGTGCCGGAAACTGAATATAATTCAATACTTGATTCACTGCACCATAGGCCGCAGTTGCATTGGCACCAAAGCGATTGACCAGCCCGACAATGACCAGTCCGGCCACCGAGGTGGTGATCATCTGAATACCGGTTGGAATACCCAAACGTAAAATCAGTGGACTGACTTCGCGGTTATGCCGAATATGACGCAGCAGTGCCCAGTCGGGCTTCAGCGGATGATTCTTTTTATTCAGGTAAATCGCCAGAAACCCTAAAACCAATACATAACCGAAAATAGTTGCAATGGCGGGTGAGACAATGCCCATTTTGGGAAAACCAAAATAACCGCCGATTAACACGGGTGTGATCACCAGCCCAATCAAGCTGGTCATGCCGAGCGCAATCAATGGCGTGATGCTGTCGCCTACACCACGCAAGATTGAGGTATAAATAATATAGACAAACAACAGCGGACTACCCGCCAGCATCCATTGCACATAGGGCAACGACAAATGCATTACTTTGGCATCGGTGCCCAGAAGGGTCAGAATTTCACGGCTAAAGAACACGCCGAGTCCTGCAATCACACAACCTATGATGAGGGTCATAAACAACGTAGAGCCGACTACGGTTCGGACTTTTTCAATATTTTGTGCGCCCCAAGCCTGACCAATTAAGACCGTAGAGCCTGCCGATAGCCCAATAATAAACGCCATCATACAAAACAGAATTGGAAAAAAGACGGCCACTGCCGCAACGGCATTGACCCCCATCATTTGTCCGACAAAGACGGTATTAATGGTTCCCGATAGACTTTGTAAGGTATTGGTTGCAATTAAAGGAAGCAAAAAAATTAAAAATGTTTTCCATAACTTCTGCTCTGTAATCAACGAGCGTTTTGGGGACATTGGCTCTCCTTGGCACGTGCAATTTTATTGATCTTTGATTTCAAAATAGCACGTGCGGGGTAGGGTATAGTGAATATATTTTCTATTTTATGATAGCCAAGGCGAGCACTCTGCAAGACGCTGTGTCGCTTGTGTGAGTGTCTGTTCTGTTTTTGCAAAGCAGAAGCGGATTAAACGCATCTTCGGATCGGGTGATTGATAAAAAACACTTAAGGGAATAGCCACCACACCATACTGTTCAGCCAAGAAATAGCACATCTCCACATCGGTTAAATCGGGTCGAATAGCGCTGTAATCGACGCATTGGAAATATGTTCCCGGTGTGGGCGTAAACTGAAAATGGCTTGCGCTGAGCCCTTGATTAAACAGATCGCGTTTGGCCTGATAAAAATCAGGAAGCGCTGGAATATGGGTGGGGTGCTGGCGCATGTACTCAGCCAATGCAACTTGTGCTGGGGTATTGCCACAAAAATTGGCATATTGATAAATTTGCCGAAAGCCCTGCATGAGCACTGGACTGGCCACGCAGTAGCCGGTTTTCCAGCCAGTCACATGAAAGGTTTTACCAAATGAACCCACCACAAAACTACGTGCCCTGAGCGCTGGAAAATGCAACGCGCTATAATGACGCTGCTGATCGAAGACCAGGTGCTCATAGACTTCATCGGACAACACCAGTAAGTCATGCTGTTCGACCAGCTCAATCAGCTGCTGCCAGTCGTCTAATGACCATAGTGTTCCGGTGGGATTATGCGGGGTATTGACAATAATCATGCGGGTATGTGGGCGGATTGCGGCCTTCACCTCGCTCCAGTCCACCGCAAAGTTGGGTGCCTTAAGCGCAATATGGACCGGAATTCCACCCGCGACCCGCACTGCCGGTGCGTAACTGTCATAGCTGGGATCAAATACAATCACTTCATCGCCAGCCTGCACCACCGCTTGAATCGCTGCAAAAATCCCAATGGTGGCTCCCGGCGTGATGGTTACTTCATGCACAGGATCAATCAGGAGCTGATCGCGGCTCAGAAACAATGCTGCAACCTGTTCCCTTAGGGGCAGCCAGCCATCGCCCGGTGCATATTGATTATAACCACTGCGTGTCGCATCACACAGGGCTTCAATTAGTGCATCGGGTGCGGCAAAGTCAGGAAATCCCTGAGACAGATTAATGGCTTTAAGGCGCTGCGCCAGAGCAGTCATGGTGCTGAAAATGGTCACACCCTGATTGGCCAGCTTAAACTGAAGGGGCTGCATTGGTTGAATGTCCACGCAATAATGATCAATCGGTTATAGCATATAATCGAACAATGCACGGATAATCCCGAGCGTCAGTCCAATAAAGGCACCCACGACCACGCCATTGACCCGGATCATGTGTAAATCGCCACCCACTTCATTTTCAATCTTTCCGATCATTTCGCTGGAATCCCATTCGTGAATGCGTTCACTGATGTAGCGAATAATTTTATCGCTGTACTGATCACTAAACACGATGGCCAAGCCAGTCATTTTCTCATTAAGTACCTGACGCACGGCCGCGTTTTGAACCAGATTATGCCCCACCTGCTGAATGGCCACCTGTAAGTTGTGTGCAATGCCAGAGTCGGCTTTAAGTAAATCGCGCTTCACGGCATCACATAAAATCACCACGGCACCGCTGATAAAGTTTAAAACCTGTGGACTGTCCAGCAAGGCATCTTTGCCTGCATTGAGGCGCTGGCTGGCATCACTTTGACCATCCGAAAGTTGCAGCATCAGGGTTTGGGTATATTCTTCAATGCCTTGGCGCCACGGATGTTCAGGATCGGCCAGCATCGATTCCACCTTTTCGATCAGTGAATCGATGGTACGTTGTTGTACATCAATTCCAATCCAGCTGGCTCCTTTGGCCAGTTTCCATACCCCCAGCTCTTTAAACAAGGTACGGGTCAGTTCACGGGCTTGTTCTGGGTGCGTCACAATCCATTCATGTGCGAGATCTAGACCACGCTGCAACACATCCTGATGAAAGTCATTTTCAAGCACCGCACGCAGCATTTCGCTGGCCAGTGCATTGATTTTAGTACTTTTTACCCACTCTACGCTGTTACTCTGAATAAACTGCGCGATTTGCTGCTGCCCTACAAATTCAAATAATTTCGGCACGGTCTGCTGGATCAACTGCACCACTTGGGTATTATTTTTAGGATTTTCAAGCCATTGACCGACTGCCAGGCTCAGGTCGGTCTTGTTCAGGCTTTGCTCGACCACCTGCGGCGACAGAAAGTTTTCCTGTACAAAGCGTCCCATCGACTCGGCAATTCGGGCTTTATTGCGCGGAATAATTTCGGTGTGATCGAGTAAAAACTTGGGAATTGGAATTTTTCCAAAAGGATTACGAAACAGAACTGTGATGGCATACCAGTCTGCGAGCCCACCCACCACGCCCGCTTCGGCACCCAGCATAAAAATATGGATCACCCATGCATATTCAGGGAAGAATTTTGCTGCAATCATCAGCAAAATCCACATCACGACCGCACTGATCAGCGCGATCGTCGCCAGACGTTTGCTACGGTGGAGGTTGGGAGAGTGGGTTGTAGACGCTGGCTGCATAGGCTTTGCTTAGTCCTTGGGGTCAGTTTTTGGGCATATTCGGCGCAGCAGCAGGCTGAGGCATAAGCACTTCGCCATTTGGGCCCAAACCATACTTGGCACCCAGTGAGCGAAGAATCAAAGTGGCATCAAAAGCATCTGACGGCGCTGTTTTCTGATCTTTAAAACATGCAATAGTATAAGACACTTCAACCGGATCGAGATTGACCACTTGTGGGGTATCAAAGAACGGGTCCGGCCAAAAGGCAGGATGGCGTCGGTAATAACCATAAGGGTAATACATACTTGGCGATGAATACACTACAGCCTGACGCGGTGGTTTCTGGGCCATATTGCTCGGATCATTTAGCACCTTAAAAAAGCGAAAGCCATTTTTGAGTGTTGTTTGCGCAGCCTTGACCAAGGTGATTTCTTCTGCGGCGCCATAACTCACGGAGGAATCCGCTTTAAATCCAATGCGAAAACTTTGGCTATTTAGCGGATAACTGGAAAATTGCCCCAGTTGATCGAAGGTTCTGGGTTTATGCGGTAAGCTGGCACAGCCGGTAAAAGCCAGACTCGTGGCAAGCAATATCGAAACAGGAAGATACTTCATAACAACCTCCAACAAGGACGAGGCAAAATTAGCCCAGACACATCAGAAATGACTGCCGGGCTGGGTAAGAAATTCAAGCTCCTCCGCACTGGAGGTGCGCCCCAAAATGGCGTTGCGGTGCGGATAGCGGCCAAATCGATCAATAATCTGCTTATGCTTTTTTTCAAAGCTTAGGTTGGTTTCATTACCCAAGCGCTGAAACAGTTTGAGCGCAAACTCATGAATGGCTTTCGATTCACTGTGCATAAACGGCATATATAAAAATGAGCGCTGCTCTGGGCTTAACTGTGCATCGAGTTTGAGCGCGATCGCCTCTTGTGCAAGGCCCAGCGCGAGTGGATCTTGAGCAAATGCACTGGCGTTGTCACGATAAAGATTGCGTGAAAACTGATCCAGCACAATGATTTCGGCCAGACGGCCTTCTGGTGTGTGTCGCCATGACCAAAGCTCGACGGCACAGGCCTGCCGATGTATTGCCTCAAAACGTGTTCGAATCAGCTGATCAAATGCCAGGTCTTTGGCATACCAAAAATCGGTGTGTTCGGGGGCAAACCAGAAATCCAATACGTCTTGATAATTCATCGAAATTACAGCTCGTTAGCAGATATTCTTCAATAAAATCACAAATCTTGCATGTCTTAAATACTAAGTTTGTGATAAAAAAGTGCCGAAATGAAAATATTCAATTTTTTCGAAATTAGTTTTGCCGCTGCTATGCCCAACATAATTCACGTTATACTAATAACATTATGATTTTGTGTAGTAGTTCTATCATTAGCGAGCATTGTCCATGAGTCAACCCAATTCGACCTCTCAATCTGTAGTGCAAACTTGGGTGGATTCGTCATTATTAAACGGCATGTTGCGGGGCATCGAGCGCGAGAGCTTGCGCATGCAAGGCAACGGCTTTTTATCACAGCAACCCCATCCGCACGGTCTGGGCTCGGCACTGACGCATTCACGCATCACCACCGATTACTCTGAAGCCTTGATGGAGTTTATTACACCGCCCAAAGCCAGTATTGAAGAAGTTTTAAGCGAACTTAAAGACATTCATGCGGTGGTGCATGGGCATCTCGATGAAGGTGAGAAGTTATGGCCACTTTCAATGCCATGTATGCTCGATGATGAAGAAGAACAAATTCCGCTGGCCAATTATGGCACATCCAATATTGGTCGCTTTAAAACGCTGTATCGACGCGGGCTAGGTGTACGCTACGGCCGTCGTATGCAAACCATTTCGGGTGTGCATTACAATCTATCATTTCCAGACACGTTGTTTGAAGCCTTGCAGGCGCATGAAACCGACCATGCGCTTCAGCAGATGAACTTACAAGATTATCGAAGCCATCGCTATTTTTCCCTGATTCGTAATTTTATCCGCCTGACGCCACTGGTAATTTTTTTGGTTGGGGCCAGCCCATCCGTATGCCGCTGTTTTCTGACTGGACGCGAGCATCATTTACTGCCACTGGTTCGCGGAACATTATATTTACCCGATGCAACCGCATTGAGAATGGGCCGTCTGGGTTATCAAAACTCGGCTCAGAAGAAACTCGGGATTCATTACAATAACCTAAACGGATATCTGGAAGGTTTGCAAAATGCGGTAAAAACGCCGTATGAGGCCTTTAGCGCGCTGGGCTTAAATGATGATCAAGGTAAGCCGATCCAGATTAATGATCATGTGCTGCAAATCGAAAACGAATATTACAGTCTGGTGCGCCCAAAGCAGGTGCCGCAAGGCGGTGAAACGCCATCGGATGCGTTACGCAACCGTGGGGTTGGCTATGTAGAGTTGCGTGCTGTTGATGTCAATCCGTATAGTCCGATCGGAATTGATGAAAACACAGCAGGCTTTTTAGAGGTACTCGCTTTGTATTGCTTGCTTCTGGACAGCCCGCCACTTGAGAGTGATGAGCAAGATATGATTGAGCGTAACCAAACTGAAGTGGTCAATCGGGGTCGCGCGAAAACGGCTCAAATTGAGACCTCTGACGGAGTTTACGCTGTACGTGACTGGGCGCGTCAGCATGTGAATGAAATGCAAGCCTGTGCCGAGTTACTCGATGAAAGCTACCAGACATCGTTGTACAGTGATGCTTTGCGCGTTATGCAGCAGCGCATTGATGACGTGAATCAGTCTTTGTCGGCACAAGTGATAAAAGACACCTTGACCCACGGTGGAACATGGAGCTTTGGCAGTGTTTTGGCCGAGCAACATGCAAATATCTATGATCAATATTCGTTAAGTGCTGAAAAACAAGCCTATTTCGAGCAGCTTGCTCAACAGTCACGTCAACAACAGTATCAACTCGAACAAGAATCCTCGCTCAGCTTTGAGGATTATCTTGCTCAATTTCGATAACAATTTTGAGGAATGCGCATGCAGTGGAGTTATCGCTTCGTAAGTGGTGTATTGGTTCTGGCCAGTATTGTCGGCATGTCTTTTGCGCTCTACTTGGAGCATGTAAAAGGACTTGAACCTTGCCCGCTGTGTATTTTTCAGCGTGTCGGGCTGATGGCGATGGGCATCATTGCACTGATCGCATTTTTGCATAATCCAGTTTCGAATGCAGTGAAACGCTTTTATGCCTTCTTGGCATCAGTGGGGATTTTGTGGTCGGTGGGTGTGGCATCGCGTCATGTCTGGTTACAAACGTTGCCACCTGATCAAGTACCTAGCTGTGGGCCGGGCCTGAACTATTTGCTCGATGCATTGCCACTTAAAACCGTCATGCAGCAAGTGTTACAAGGCTCTGGTGAGTGTGCTGCAATTGACTGGACCTTTCTGGGTCAGTCCTTACCGGTATGGTCTTTGGCGTATTTTGTGCTCATCTTGGCGATCTGCGTGTGGCAGCTTTTACGCCATTACCCGATCTACGCCAAGAAAAAATAAAAATGCAATACACAATCCCGAATGATGTTGCATCATTCGGGATTTTTTTCGAGTTGATGTTAGGTTTCCGCAATGCCATGAAGTGATGGCGTTGAATGCTGAGGAACATTGATCATATGCGTTTGGACACCTGTGGTGACATAATCTTGATGCTCAGGATAAAACCAGCGTGTGATCTGCTCTGCAACACTCGAATGGTACTGAATTTCAAAATGGTTCAGTCCATTAAAAACCGCTTTGTGGGCATCGGGAACTTTTAAATGAAAGCGTGGATTGGGATGTTCGCCTAAAGCACTTTTTACACTGACCAGATAATCTCCAATAATCGACAGGGCCTTGTTTTTAACGTTTTTAAACTCGACTGTGCCCGCAATTAAAAAGGTATTGATATGAGACGGCAGTGGAGCCGGTTTACGATTGTCATCCATGAGCCCAATTCGGGCTTCTAAATGTTCCCAGTCATCATCTCGGACACTGCCATGACGCAAGTCTAAAATCCCGTTGCTGCGAATATTAACCAGATGGCCAATTAACTTTACAAAGGGAAAGCGCCCGAGTCGATCTTGTAATGAAAAGCCAAAACGCTCAAGTACCGCGCCGTGGTGAGGCGAGCCAATACAGACCAGATTATCGACCATCTGTATCCAGCGATACATATTTTGCTTGCCATAAAACAGCGCACTGCGCGACACCAGTCCACCCATACTATGACCGATTAAATCAATACTGGTAATACCCGGATTTCGGTTAATCAGATCTTCAAGTGTATTTGACAGACTACGGCCATTGGCAGAAATACGCCGACCCGTATTGTAATTCAGATACAACATAAAATTGTTGTCGCGCTGGGCCAGCAGCCGCTCTCCAATGCCGCCAAAATTACGGTTTGACCAATCGGTATGATTCATGCACAGGCCATGCACAAAAATTACCACACGGCCAGCCAGATCACCTTGTTGCAAGGCGCCATAATGATCATAAAGCACCATCGGAAGTGCCAACGGATTTTGATATTTGAGTAAATAATCACCGAGTACACCGTTTAATGCGCCCACCAAAAAATGCAGCATCGGGGTCAGCGGTTTGTCATGCAAAATTGGAAATTTTTCGATAATACGACGCAAGCTGGGTGCAATAAACATACGGCCATAACGCTGCAGCATGCTGTATGAAAAGGTGTAGATATTCTGAACTTGCGGAATACGCAAAAACCGGCTGGATTGTTGTTCGCTCATCCCCAGCGTATTTTTTAAAATTTCATGATGAATGATTTGCACAATATCATGCACCCCCCACAAGCTGGTGCTCACCAGTTGCGCAAGGCCTTCAAGTACATCCGCTTGACTGGGCGGTGTACGGTCCCATTTGCAATATGTCTCATGAAGTGGAGTTAGACTGGTCATGATTATTTTCCCCGACTCACAAGGCCCGATACTTTATTTTTCATATGCTTCAGGCTATAAAACAGTTTATATGTCATCTTAAGCGCTATACAGTGCAATGTTTCAACATACTGATGAATGGCGCGTAGAGAGATGTTTTTTGTCTGACAATCGCGTATTGCAACAAAAAACCTATATAGCCTTACCGTTTTTACTCATTATACGTGGTTCGTAGTGATGAATCTGATCTATTTACATGGCTTTAGAAGCAGCCCGCAGTCCATCAAGGGGCAGCAGCTCAAGCAATTTGCCGAGAACGATCCAGAGGTATCTTTACATTTACCCGATCTAAATCTGCCGCCGCTTCAGGTCATGCAAAAACTTGATCAATTGGTTGAATCACTTCCTGATGTCGCGCTGGTCGGCAGTAGTCTGGGCGGCTTTTATGCGACTCAACTTGTCGCAAAATATCATCTACCTGCTGTGCTCATTAATCCGGCCATGCGACCATGGCAACTGTTTCGCGAGCTGTTTGCAGATGAAGCCTTGCCGTATACCGTGGCAGCTGGCTGGACGCTTGATCATCAGCAACTGATTGAACTTGAACAGATCGCGGTCGCTCAACTCGAGGTTGCCGACAAAATACTCGTGCTGTTACAACAGGGCGACGAAGTTTTGGATTATCGCGAAGCACAGCGCTATTATACTCAGTCATCGCCTGTATCCTTGATTTTCACGGATGCACATGGTAACCATGCCATGGAAGATTTTGAAAAAAAACTGCCATTTATTCTGGCATTTTTGTCCTATTCGCTAAAATAAAGGAAGTCCCCCAACGTGTCACAATATACGGCTCAGTCACTTGAAGTTTTGTCAGGTTTAGATCCGGTTCGTCGTCGTCCCGGTATGTATACCGATACAACACGACCAAACCATCTGGCGCAGGAAGTGATTGACAATGCTGTCGATGAAGCATTGGCCGGGCACGCCAACAAAATCCGCGTCACCGTGTATCAAGATGGCTCGTTATCGGTCGAAGATAACGGCCGAGGTATGCCGGTGGATATCCATCCGGAATATGGCCAAAGCGGTATCGAGATTATTTTGACCAAGCTGCACGCTGGGGGGAAATTTAGCACGGATAATTATCAGTTTTCTGGTGGATTACACGGTGTGGGCATTTCTGTGGTCAATGCCTTGTCGAGCCGGGTAGAGGTCGATGTTCAGCGTCAGGGCAACCTGTATAAAATGGTATTTGAGCACGGTGAACCGACTGGCCCTTTAGCGATACAGACGGGTAAAGCACCGAAACGTGCTTCGGGAACCACGGTTCGATTCTGGCCAGAAGCCAAATATTTTGATTCACCTAAATTTGCACTGAAAGCACTCAAGCACAATTTAAAGGCCAAAGCTGTTTTGGCAGCCGGCTTACAAATTATTTATGATGATCAAATCAATAACGAAACCATCGAATGGCAATTCGAAAATGGTTTGGTCGATTATCTCATGGACGAACTCGAAGATCGTGAGATTTTGCCTGCACCAGCTTTTTTAAGTAGCGGACAGGCAGAGCGCGCCAGCTGTGAATTTGCCATTTGCTGGAATGTTGAAGGTGGCGAGCAGATTCAGGAAAGTTATGTCAACCTCATTCCAACGGCGCAAGGCGGTACGCATGTCAATGGTTTACGCTCTGGCGTGACAGAAGCCTTACGTGAGTTTTGTGAGCTACGTAACTTGTTGCCACGTAATCTTAAACTCTCGGCCGAAGATGTTTGGGATGGCGTGAATTTTATTTTGTCGCTTAAGTTTCAAGAGCCGCAATTTTCTGGCCAAACCAAAGAGCGTTTATCGAGCCGTGAAGCCTCGGGAATTGTACTCAATATTGCCAAAGATGCCTTTGCGCTGTGGCTGAATCAGCATGCCGAAATTGCCATGCAACTGGCGGAAATGGCCATTTCCAAAGCAGGGCGTCGTTTAAAAGCCGCAAAAAAAGTTGAGCGTAAAAAAATAGTCTCAGGGCCAGCATTGCCCGGCAAACTGGCCGACTGTGTAGGACAAACCCGAGAAGAATCTGAGCTGTTTATTGTCGAAGGTGACTCGGCAGGGGGCAGTGCCAAGCAGGCGCGAGATAAAAACTTTCAGGCCATCATGCCGATTCGCGGCAAAATTTTAAATACGTGGGAAGTGTCGTCAGATGAAGTACTGGCCTCACAGGAAGTGCACGATATTGCGATTGCCATTGGTGTCGATCCGGGCAGTGATGATTTATCAGAACTGCGCTACGGTAAAGTTTGTATTCTGGCCGATGCGGACTCGGATGGTTTGCATATTGCCACTTTGCTGTGCGCTTTGTTTGTAAAGCATTTTCCAGCTTTGGTCGAAGAAGGGCATTTGTATGTGGCCATGCCGCCTTTGTTTCGAATCGATGCCGGAAAGGATGTGTTTTATGCCTTGGACGATGAAGAACTTGATTCAATCCTGAGCAAGTTAAAAACCAAAAATCCGCAAATTACCCGATTTAAGGGCTTAGGTGAAATGAACGCCAGTCAGCTGCGTGAAACCACCATGGACCCAGATACGCGCAGACTGGTTCAGCTGGATCTGGATGATGCACACATGACCGCGGGTTTACTCGACAAGTTACTGGCCAAGAAGCGCTCAGCCGACCGTAAGCACTGGTTAGAACAAAAAGGCAACTTGGCTGATATTGCTGTTTAATGAAAAAAACCCTGTTTGAAAACAGGGTTTTTTATAGAACAATTTAAGCCTACAAATACTGAGTGACGAAGTACATCGCGAGCGGAACAGTCACGACGGAAAGTACGGTGCTGAGCATCACCGAAGTGGCAGCTTTTTCTGGATGTAAACCTAAATTATTTGAAATCACCACCACATTGGCGGCCATAGGTGTTGCCACCATTAAGGCAATCACTTGTAGCACTAAAATATCAGTCGGAAAAATGAGATAGAAAATGACAAAACCCACCACCGGATACACGATATGTTTCCAGAAAATTGATAAAATTGAATAGAGCCAGTCAAATTCGATCTTGGTGAATTTCGCGATGGTGATTCCAATCGTCATCATTCCTAAAACACTATAAGCGCCTTTAAAATTACTTAAAAATGATGACACGATCGGATTAAGATTCAGATCGAGATATTTAAATAATATGCCCAATATCGCCGCATAAATAATTGGCATTTTGATGACTTTGATCAAACTTTCTCGATACGTACTGTTGCCTTTTGCCGTAATAAAATAGCCAACTGTAAATTCATATAAATTGATGCCAATAATAATAAATATGGCAATCGCGATTTGTGTTGGATCAAAAATTGCCAAAACCAGAGGCAAGGCAAAATAACCCGTATTTCCTGTTCCTGCGGCAAAACCAAATAAATGGACACGACTGTCTTTCCAGAAGAGTCGCGCGAATATCAGCCCCAGCATGGCCATAAAAGAAGCCAATAAGAAAGCACCAGCAGAATATTTTAAATAGCGCCAGTTGGCTGGTGACTCAGTAATGGCGTAAAAAATAACAAATGGCGAAATTACATAGACCAAGAGTGCCGCAATATCTTTAGAATCTAGCTTAAACCTTTTACCAACGCCCCAACCAATTCCGGAAATAAAAAGCAGTAAAAATGCACGTAAAAAAACTTCAATGACCATAACTTAAACTCGATAGACCCTAATTTTTATTAAGGATTTTTTTAATCATAATAAAATTTTAAAAATTATAGGGTTAAGTAAATCTTTATACAAGTCTGTCTATTTTCGCATTAACGCATCATTGTGTATGGGTATTTCCGTATTTTGAAGTTATGGCGAGCCTTTTCTGGTTTTTTGATTTAAGTCCGACTCAACTTTTTGATAGATGCCATCGGCAAATACGTTGTGACCAAAGCCACATGCGGAGTCACTTTCACTTTGTTTGATGGTAATAAACTGACCGATTTTGGTATCTGCATTAAATGCTAAATCGATTTTACAGTCTTGATAAAGGTACTGTGCCTGTTTTTGACTCAGCGGCATTTGAATCGTGAAGTTACCCATATTGGGGCCATAAATCAGCCCGCGTAATCCAAAATAATAACCTTGGAAATCGATTTGATAGCTTTTGGCTTTTTTGCTGACAAAAACGTAATTCCATTGCCCGAAACCATTTGGTCGTACATAGGTGCCTTCAAGGCTGCTAGAAATCGCAGGTGGAGCCAACTGTTTTAAATTAAAACGACTGGTATCTGTCGTGCCATCGCGCAAGAACCATGCACGCGCCCAGAGCGGCTGTCCATTTTTGGCATAACTGAGCCCCACATTATTGTTAGCCAGATCCATATCGCGTGCAGTCAATTTAGAGCCACTTTCTTCCTGATTTAAAATACAAAAATGTGTCCATGACGCGTGTAATTCAAACTGATCGATCGCTTTGGCATAGTCACGCTGATCGTAATATTTTTTCCCTAGCTGTGTATAGGATTTAATCTTGGCGCAGCCTTGCTTAAGTTCTTGTTCATATGAAATTTCGGCAGCACTAATTTGTGCGATTGCAGTGCCTAAAAGTAATACACTCAGTTTAAAAAATATCGTCATTGGTCTTGTTCTGTTTTCATGTCATACACGCTATGTTAGCGAAGTTTAGCGCAATATAAAATCAAAAGCCCCGACGAATCGGGGCCAATGCGTAGCGAAACTTTATATCATTTCTTGGATGCAAACCGGTTGCTCGAATCGATAGACATCACAATTGTGGCCTGTACCAATCCGATCAATCACGGCAAAGTCGCTGGGTGCTTCAAGTGTCAGTAATGGATGATGCCATGTGCCAGCACGATAATTCACCCCCTGACTGCCATCAGACACAAAGGCATGAATCTGATCGAGATCTGGTTGATCGGGATGCGTTTTTGAGGCCAACGCCACCACAATCAGAAACTTCTGACCCTGCATCGGAATAAATGCTTGCGAACCCGCAGGATGTCGCTCAAGCATCTCGATCTGAAATGGCACAGCAGTGGCTTTGATATTTCGAAAAATACTAATACCAGCTTTGGCTTCACCCTGAATTTCCGTTTCAACAATGGCATGATAGCGCTCGGTATGCGCATCGTTAATGTGAAAAAAGGCATGCCCTGTACAGCTGATCACCTCGCCAAAGGCCTGAAAGTTTTCAACAGTGAGTGGCTGAATCTGAATGTTTCGTTGCGGCATAATGAATTCTCGGTTTAGACCAGTTTGCCCCATAGACGAATACGGCTAATGCCACCATCTGGAATCATATTCACGCGAATATGAGAAATTTTTTCGTGTGCCAAAATTTCATTGATATACGCATGGATATGATCCATCTGCATATCTTGCGCTTCTAGAAGGAATGGCCAGAACATGCTTTGCGGAATTAACTGTGGGTCGGTTGCATTTTCAATATAAATGGCTTGGATTGATACTTGCGCAGGGTAATTCCCTTTAAAGTGTGCCGTATCGATCTCAATTTTGTCGATTTTTCCTGCTTTGCCCAGTGCCAGTACACACCAGTCAAATCCTGGCGCACGGCGACGTTTGGTTTCCCAGCCATCACCCATGTTTACACCACGGCCCGGATTAATCAAATTACGCGGATGACCAAAATGTGCGTCGCTATAGGCAATGACGCGGCCACCGTTTTGTAACGCCAGTAAATCTAAGGTTTGGTCTGTATCTGTGGTCTGAATCTGGACCTCACCATAGACACGTAAACGTGCTACACCACCATCTGGAAAAATATTCAGTCGAATATGCGTGAAAATACCGTCTTGATTCACATCAAAAACATGATGCTGGCTTGGCCCTAAAATCGAATTGCCCAAAAGTGGTTGCCACTTTGCGTGTGCAGTGTCTCCATTTGGTGCATAGCAGCCCTCTAATGAGGCAGATGCCGGATAATTGCCGGTAAAAAAAGTGGTGTCAATATCGACAGCCTGAATCGTGCCTGCAACACCAAGTTTCACAATGCACCAATCATAACCAGCATGACGTTTACGACGGGTTTCCCATCCATCCATCCATTTTCCGTTGTCGTCAAACTTGTCTTCGACAAAGATTGGTGCTTCAAATTGCAGCATCCGCTTTGCCTCAGCAAAAAAATCATCTGAACATTCAACAATTTGAGCGCCAATTCTGGTATCTGCCAGATTGGTTAGCGAATGTAGTGCTGATGGGAGTTCAAATGCTGGTGCAAGAAGCGTGGCCATTGTATATTTCCGTTATAAGTAATTAATCAAGATCAACTTGACGTAAGTTGATGTGTCTTTTTAACTCAGAATGACACAAAAATGCATCATCATCGTGCTTTGTTATGCAGGGTATATGCCAATTCTAATAATCTGGTGCATTTCCCTACACGTGGCATGGATTTGGCTTAAGACAATATAAGATAAAAGTGTCGTAAAAATAAGGAGTAACACATGAATGTGGTCATTATTGGTGCAGGTATGGGCGGCTTAACGACAGGTATTGCCTTAAAAAAGTTTGGTCACCAAGTCCGCATTTATGAGCAAGCGGAGCAAATTCTTCCGGTTGGGGCCGCCATTTCTCTCTGGTCCAATGGCGTCAAATGCCTGAATTATCTCGGTTTGGCCGATAAAATTGCGCGACTCGGCGGGCAGATGGATCATCTGGCTTATGTGGATGGTCTGAGCGGCGAAGTGATGACTGAATTCAGTTTGCAGCCTTTAATTGAAGAGGTGGGTCAGCGCCCTTATCCGGTTTCTCGTGCCGAACTGCAAGCCATGCTAATGGATGAATTTGGCCACGATGATATTCATTTGGGTAAGCGCATGATGTCCTTGAAAGAAGTTGAACAAGGGGTCGAAATCCACTTTGCCGATGGTAGCAGCACGCATGCCGATATACTGGTGGGCGCTGATGGAACGCATTCAATTACTCGTGCTTACGTTTTGGGTGAGCAGGTCGAGCGCCGTTATGCCGGTTATGTCAACTGGAACGGTCTGGTCGAGATTTCTGAAGATTTGGCTGGCCCACATCATTGGACCACCTATGTGGGCGAAGGTAAACGTGCTTCACTCATGCCTGTGGCCAATGGTCGCTTTTATTTCTTTTTAGATGTGCCATTAGCTGCGGGTCTGGAAAATGACAGATCTACTTATAAAGAGCAATTAAAAGGATATTTCTCAGGCTGGTGTCCGCAAGTGCAAACCCTGATTGAGCGCTTAGATCCGCAAAAAACCAATCGGGTCGAAATTTGTGATATCGAGCCGTTTGCACAGTTCTACAAAGGTCGCGTGGTTTTGGTGGGCGATGCTGCGCACAGCACCACGCCGGATATCGGGCAAGGTGGCTGTCAGGCGATGGAAGATGCGATTTATCTGGCACGTTCACTGCAAATCAATACTTTAAGTATAGAAGACGCGCTGAAACGTTATCAGGAGAAGCGCAACCAACGCGCCAATGAAATGGTACTTCGGGCCCGTAAACGCTGTGATGTGACGCATATGAAAGATGAAGCTGTGACCCATGCATGGTATGCAGAATTGCGTCAGGAAAAAGGGTTGCACATTATGAATGGCATTATTGGCAATATTGTGGGAAATCCGTTGGATTAAAGTCTTTAGAGGTCTAGATGAGTTGGCATCGGGATACATGGCGTATCCCGATGTTGATATTTTAGAAGTGGTATTTGACCAAGGCACTGACGTTATGCTCGTCGAAACCTTTTAAGCCAAATTTGTTATTCCAGATGGAATGCTCAATACCTAAATACAAACGTGTGTCTGGTGAAATATGTTTGCCCACGTTCCATTTGTACTGCGTGGTCCAGTTTAATTCGCTGGCATGATCGCCTTCAGCGGTTGACCAGTCCATGAATCCGTCTACCAAGAACTCTTCCTGAGCAACTTTAAATGGCAGCGCATAGACCGCTGTCATCTGGTAGTCATCGTCGGTTTTTTCGTTGTTGGCACGGTAAAAGTTCAGTGCAAAATACTGAAAATACGGGACGTTGAAATCGACCGCGAAGCCGTAAAGGAAGTTGTCAAAGTTATTGCCATTGGCACTGTTGCTTTCCCATGTGGTCGACACCAACACATCTTTGATTGGCCCATAGGCAAAGGAATGCCCAGTAATTTCACCTAAGCTAAAACGAGGTGAAAGCTCGAAGTAGGTACTTTTATAATCGTCGCTGCCACGCATGCGATCCATAAAAAAGAACACATCGGCATATTTCACTTTGGCTGCATATTCAAGCGTAATGGTGGTTTCCTTTTTATCCACCACTTCGTAATTTTCCCCGTAAAGCCCTGTCACACTAAAATCTTGCCAGATCGGTTTCGCATATAGTGCGGCGCTGCCAGTCATCATCAATGCGGCACAGGCCAGTTGCGTCAGCTTCATAAATTTTATCCCCATAAAAGCGCGTCAATAATAGCGCGCCGGGGCTAAAATAAAAGCAGAATTTAAACTTTCACTAAAACTCGGCAGTTTATACAAAGCCAGTCCCTTGGCTTTGTAATGATCTGGTTTTAAAGGTGTTCCTCGCCATGATGGCACTGATAAACGAGCGTATCGCAAAAAGGCGTTGTATTAGCTGCCACGATAGGTCGAGTAAGCAAAAGGACTAATTAAAAGTGGCACATGATAATGCTCTTCCGGGTTTTCGATATTGAACTGAATCAATACATTGGGGAAAAAAGTCTTGAGCTGTTTCTGTGCAAAATAAGGCGCTACATCATATTCGAGTAAATAGGCGCCAGCGCTTATTTGCGTTAAACCAAATGCTTTTAAACGGCCATCTTGGTCGGTTCGGCCTTGGCCCAGCAGCGTGCGTGTGGTGGCGTCGTAGAGACGGACATCTACATTTTGCGCGGGTTTACCCAGATGCGTATCTAAAATATGCGTGCTGATCATGGCTCAATTCCTTGAGAAAGTCTTAAAAGGGCAATCGCTGCAAGCTGTTCATGCACGATTTGTTTTTCGGTGTCGATATCATGCGACAAACGCTGGTTCAATGCACTGAGCATTTGGTCACTGCTCAAACCTGCGGCTTTGATCAAGAAAATAAAACCAAACTTTTCTTCATAGGCCATATTGCCTTCAAAAAGTGCGCGTTGCGTGGTTTCATCTTGCTTTACCCCCGATTGCTCTGCATCGGAAAATGCGGCTTCGCGCTCAGTCAACGCTTGCTTGGCTTTCTTTTCACCGATACGCGGATGCGTCGCCAGCGCTGCTTCAATATCTTGCCACGTCCAGCGTTCGGCTTGATTTGCCGCGGTGCTCAGTAGCTCATCACGAGATGAATAGGGACGCTGTTGGCTTAGTGTCTGAGTCCATGATGGAATATGTACACATGCATGCAACACGGTCTTTGCATCGTCGATCGGCGCAGCATTAAATTCAGAAAAACGCACTGTTTTCATCCATATGCAAAAAGGTACTTCCTGATTATGGAGCAATTACAATGCCACTGGGAATAGATATCTCCAAAGCGAAATAATGGAGATATCTATTTAATGATGATGTCTATTTAGATATGTTTTCAGGCGCTTTAAGGTGCCTGATAAGGATGGTGCGTATACCAGTGTTTGGCGATATCGTTACGGCGACAGATCCACACTCGATCATGTGACTGCACATAATCTAAAAAGCGTTGTAGTGCCTTGAAGCGTCCAGGGCGACCTAAAATGCGGCAATGCATGCCGATAGAGAGCATTTTTGGTGCAGTTTCACCTTCAGCATAGAGCACATCAAAGGCATCTTTGAGATACTGAAAAAACTGCTCGCCACTGTTAAAGCCACCCGGTGAGCAAAATTTCATGTCATTCGATTCAAGCGTGTAAGGGATAATTAAGTGCGGTCGGGTGCTGCCGTCGGGTTGGGTCAGCGTGGTCCAAAACGGCAGATCATCGCCATAATAGTCACAATCGTATTGAATCTGTGGGAACTCCGACAAGAGCTGACGCGTATTGGGGCTATCGCGTCCGGTATACCAACCGATGGGTGTTTCGCCAAAGAGCGCTTCTAATACAGAGAGTGCCTGATCCATATACATGCGCTCAGTCTCAAGATCCATATCTTGATAATGAATCCAGCGCTGCCCATGAGAAACCACATCGTAAGGACTGTTTTTAATCGCGTCTACAATATACGGATGACGCGCCAAAGCCATACCCACACCAAAAATGGTCATGGGTAAGCCACGTTTTTGAAATTCCTGATGAATCCGCCAAAAGCCTGCACGTGCACCATATTCGTACATCGAATCCATCGACATATGTTTGGACGGGAAGCTTGCTGCACCAATAATGTCCGATAAAAACTGCTCTGAACCGGCATCGCCATGCTCAATATGGTTTTCACCGCCTTCTTCGTAGTTGAGTACGAACTGTACGGCAATTTTGGCTTGATTGGGCCAGTTGGCATGCGGTGGCTGGCCATGATAACCGATTAAGTCGCGAGAGTAGGGGGTAGTGTTCAGTTGCTCGATGAGGTCTTGGCCTCTTAAATACGACGCGGTCACAATCATGCATCCTTTTTGATCAAAATGACGAAAAAAATAAAAAAATCAGCTTGCATATTTTTGAGTATAGACGGATATTGAAGTTAGAGAAGATCTTCAAAGACCCAAAAACAACATCTCACAGATGGATAAAAGGAGATAACAAGCCATTACACAATGTTGATATACAACAGCACCAAATTAAAGCATGCTCAAAACGTGCCAATTAAGTTTTGCATAGATTGTTATATAGAATTACAGATATAAAGAGGATGGGATTATGAATATTGAAATCCGCACAGATAAACACATCCAAAGTAGTGAACGTTTAATTGATTATGTTCGTGCAGAACTTTCTAAAGAATTTCAACGTCATTCAGAACGCATTACCCATTTTTCGGTTCATCTGAGCGATGAAAACGGTGAAAAACGTGGTGATGAAGACATTCGCTGTTTAATCGAAGCGCGTCCGGCAGGTTTAAAGCCAATTGCGGTGAGCCATAAAGCAAGAAATGTCGATCTATCAATTCATGGTGCGATTGATAAACTAAAACGTAATCTTGAACATACCTTTGAAAAACTAGAGCCGACACGTGGTGGTCGAGTTGAATTTGCTGACGAAGAATAAGTCAGTCATTAAAAAAAGCCCGAAAGGGCTTTTTTTATGTCATCACAATTTACAGGTATGATTGGACGACTACACGATTCAACAGTAGTATTTTTCTGAGTATGCTTTAATTCGTATCTAATAAATGAAAAAATAACAGCAAACCTTTTTTTATACTCTTTAACTTTGTGAGATGCTCATGTTAACAGACCAACAAAAAGCCTTTGTTCAGGCCATCGAAGAATTAGACCTTGAACAGGTTGAACGCCTGTTAGCATCAGGTCTCGATCCGAATTTCATCGATCTTGAAAAAGGCCCGCCAATTTCGATTCTGTGTGACGGCTTGTTTCAGTGGTGGGAAAATGTATGCGAAGCCTATGAATCGGGTGAACCACTCACTGAAGAGCAAAAGAAGCAACAGCTTCAAGTGCATCTTGATATTTTAGAAGAACTGATTCAGGCCAAAGCCAATCTACATTTGTGGGATGCAGAGGAGCTCTATGGTCCGCTATGGGATGCGGCAAGCTCAGCGTGTGTCCCGGTGGTACAGCGTCTGCTTGAAGAGAAGGTTGATCCGAATACGCGTGATGAAGAAGGTCTGACGATCTTGTCATCGATCAGTGATTTATTTTTTGATTGTGACTACGACGAAATTGACTGGTCTGAAGCATTAACAGAAGAAAAACAGACATTGGAGTTACTGCGTCAACATGGCGCCAAAATGTCAAAAGAATTGACTTAAAACACAGGGTAAAACGATGAAAAAATTACAAACATTGGTTTTTATATTGGGTACAACGGCCAGCATTAGTAGTTTTGCGGCTGAATTTTCATTTGATCGTCCCGGAACCGGCTTTGGGACGGGGATAACGCCAGTGGGGAAATTGGCATGGGAGCAGGGACTTCCATCGGTCTCTTACACCGAAGCCAATGTCGATGGGGCTAAAGAACGCGTGACCACCGTCAATGGGGACGTGCTTTTACGAACCGGTTTGACGCAAGATTTAGAATTGCAATTGGGCTGGCAGGGGCCATTTTGGTCGCAGTACAAACGTGCAGGCGTTAAAAATGAAACCCATGGTTTGGGCGATATCAGTGTGGGTTTGAAAAAAGCCATTGATCTGAACGATGACCGACTCACGATGGCAGTATTGGCTCAGGCCGTGATTGCTACAGGCAATGACGAGTTTTCTGCACATGATGATATTTATAGCCTAGGCTCGACCGTAGCCTACGACTACAGCGACTTACTTGAAACTTCGATCAGCATGTTTTACGAAGTTCAAAACAGCAACTGGGCGGTCACTGCAGTACCGACACTGGGCTATAAGTTTGGGGGCAAATGGTCAGGGTTTTCCGAGTTTGTGTATCGTAAAGCCGAAAGTCAAGATTATGAATATGGTCTAGGTACCGGTGTGATTTATGCACTCAATGATCGTACCCAGTTTGATGCCAGCGTTGGTGTACAGCTCAATGGTAATGATCGCGGTTACACCGGTGGTTTTGGTGTGTCTTACCTGTTTTAAATCTAAGGTGTAAAAATATTTATGCAGATGTCGATTCGACTACAAAATAGCATTGCCGCGAGCTTGGGTGCATGGATTGTCTTGATCTTCATGCTTGTGCAACATGCGCAGGCTGCTGAAGGATTACTCTCTCCCGAGCAGGCATTTTCGTTTAATGTTGAATCGACCTCTCAAGATCAGGCTGAATTGTCATGGAATATTCAGCCAAATTATTATTTATACCAGCACAAATTTGAGGTGCGCCAAGGTAATCAACCGCTCAGCCTGAAACTACCGAAGGCGATTGATCAGTTCGATGACAACTTTGGTCACACCAAAGTTTATTATGATCAGGTGCATTTTTCGATTCGCACTCAACCTTCACAGCACTATCAAGTAACGTGGCAGGGCTGTGCCAAAGACCGGATTTGCTACCCTCCACAGACCTTCGATTTTGAAACCGATGCTGATGGTCTGATCAATGCGCAAAATACAACTGCGAATGCACCCAAACGCCTGACCGATCTTGCAGGACTTTCATCTGCAAAAAATGAAACCACCGCCACAGCAGCAGATACGGCCACACCAAGCAAACCCACAAGCACAGCGCCAGTGGCACAAGATCAGGCATGGACATCGCAACTTGAACAGCATTCACTCGGCTATACCGTTTTGTTGTTTATGGGCTTGGGGGCCTTACTTGCATTTACACCATGTTCACTACCGATGTTGCCAATTTTGACCTCCTTGATTGTGCGCGAAAGCAAAGGACTCAAAGCATGGGCTGTGGCATTGACCTTTGTGGTGAGCATGGCGGCTGTGTATGCAGTACTGGGATTGATTGCATCTTCTGCGGGTCTGAATTTTCAGCGCTGGTTACAGCAACCGGCCACCATTATTGGTTTTAGCCTGTTGTTTGTGGTGTTTGCCTTAAATTTATTTGGCTTGTTTGAGCTGAAATTACCACAAGCATTGACCAACAAGTTAGATCGGATTCAATCGGTACAACAAGGCGGTACCCTTGTGGGGGCAGCCGTGATGGGCATTATTTCTGCCCTGTTGGTGGGGCCTTGCATGACGGCACCGTTGGCCGGTACCTTACTCTTTATTGCCCAAACCCAAGACCAGCTTCGCGGCGCGTTGTTGCTGTTCTGTCTGGGCTTTGGTATGGGCATTCCGCTGTTAATTGCCACCTTTTTGGGCACCAAAATTTTGCCAAAAGCCGGCGACTGGATGAACCAGATCAAGGTGATCTTTGCCTTTATTATGCTGGCGCTGGCGATTTACTTTATTCGTCCCTTGTTGCCAGATGTCATCATTCAGCTGTTGAGTTTAGTGTTAGGCCTCGGATTTATCATCTACGCGGTGTATCGACTCGTAAAATATCGCGACCAGTTAAAGTGGCTATATATGGTGCTGTTGCTGCTGGTGATTCCGTTTGTCGCTTATGATCAGTATCAACATACGCAGCGTTGGCTCACCGATACACAGGCCTCAAGCAATACATGGCATGTGGCAAATACGGCTGAAGACTTTCAGAAGCTCTTGCAAAATGCGCCTGCCAATCAAGCCGTGATTATTGATGTGTATGCCGACTGGTGTGTGGCGTGTCAGCCGATCGAGCATCGTATTTTAAAAGATGTCGAGGTACAGACCGCTCTTCAGCCGTATTATCTGATCAAGCTGGATTTAAGCCGTTATGATGCCTCTCATCAGCAATTGCTGAATCAATGGGAAATTTTAGGGCCACCCACTTATGTGTTTTTAGATCGTCAGCATAAAGAAATTCGCGGCCTTAGATTGACTGGTGCCTTTAGTAAAAATGAACTTTTGCAACAGGTTCATGCTTTTGAAGCGCAACGTTAAGACACATCAATGATGTGCAAATTGCTGGATATCACCCGTGTAGCTTTTGACTTGATTTCGACCACAGGCTTTGGCCAAATACAGCGCCTGATCGGCTTGAGTTAAAATTTGCGAGCTATCCTCAGCCTCGTTGCAACTTGCGACACCAAAGCTGGCACTGACCTGAATATGCAGATGTTTAGAGGGCGAAATGATCAGCGTTTCTAGTGCGAGTCTATAACGCTCTGCAACCTGTCGTGCTGCGCGAAGCGAGGTTTGCGGCAACAGTACAATAAATTCCTCGCCACCAAAGCGTCCAATTTTGTCTTGCTGGCGTGAGTGTTGGCGCAGGCATTCAGCGATTGCAATGAGCACTTGATCACCAGTGTGATGTCCATACTGATCATTAATATGCTTAAAATGATCGACATCCAGCAAAATAATGGCATAGCTTTGAGGAGTGTGATCATGCTGTAATGTATTGAGCGCCTCGTTAATGCTACGACGATTTAAAAGATTGGTCAGAAAATCTAGTTGACTGAGACGCTTGATTTCATATTCACGCTCGCGCCATTGAGAAAGTAAAATTTCAAATAAACCAAAAAAGCCAACCAGGATAGGCACTGAAAAAAACACCATACTACCCACCCAAAAGTTATGCTGTGCAGGTGATGGTTTTAGGGCAGCGATATTAAAAACTGGTGCATAGGGAATGTATTGTTTCAGGCTTAGATAGCCAGTTACGAGCAGTAATAAGGTCGCTGGAATCAAGGTAATATAAATAAGCCAGCGGTCAAATAAAATTAAACCAATGACCACTGTACTGATATACCCTACTGCGGTGGCGGGGCTTAAAGAACCCGTCATATAGCTGCCATGGTATAGGATCAGCGCAAACAGATAAATAGTGACAATAGGAATAACTTTCTGGATCCAGATTCTATGTGCATGATAATGACACAGATACATCAAGAAAATTAAAAGAGTCAATGTGAGGCTGCAGACCCACATGTCAATTTTGATTAATCTAATATTTACATATTTCCATAGCTCTGGATGTAGCAGTACAAAAAGCTTCCAGATAATCCAGCTCAAAATCATGCCAGATGACAGCAGGATGATGAGTTTGCATTTTTCAAGAACCGTCCAATTAATAATAGGATTCTTCATATACATGCTAAAAATGAAAGACCAAAGTCTAGAATTTGTTTTTGTCATGCCAAATTATCCATGACTTCTATTAGATTTCAGAGTTTAAGATAGCATTTATTATGATGTATCAGATATTCCTTCTTATTATTTTTGAAATGCTGCTGGCAAAATGCCAGCTTGCATTTAATCACGATCAAGTTGATGAGCAAATACGGCAAGATCTGAAATAGCCTGTTTGGCATCATCAAACCATGCATTAAACATATGGAAGTTATGCCACATGCCGGTATAGAGTTTGAAATCAACTTTTACATGCGCAGCTTTTGCATAATCGCGAAAGCGCTTGGCATCATCAAGCAAGATTTCTTTTGACCCCACTTGAACCAAGGTTGGTGGCAAACCTGACAGATCTGCAAAAAGCGGCGAAACGCGCGGATCATCACGTGCTACACGTGAGCCAATATAGTATTCAATGCCGGCTTCAAGTGCTTCAATTGAGAGTAAGGCATCGTGCTTTTTATTTAGGCGCAGTGATTCACTACTCAATGTCAGATCTAAAAATGGTGACATTAAAATCAGGCCACTTGGTAAAGGATCCTGATTATCTTTTAAACGCAGCGCCAGAGCGAGCGCCAGATTTGCACCACAAGAATCGCCAGACAAGATGATATCTTTGGCCAAAACACCTTGATCGAGCAAGATATGATAAATATCGTATAAGGCATCTAATGCTTCTGGAAAACGCGCCTCTGGAGAAAGTGGATAATCGACATGCAGAATTTGCATCTGGGTGCGCGCTGCCAGATCGGTCATAAAGGCACGGTGGGTATTTAAGCTTCCCAGAAAAAAGGCACCGCCGTGAATATGAAAAATAAGCTGTGTCGAAGACGATTGCGGTTTGATTTCCTCGGCACGAACGCCCGCCAAGCGCACTGAACGCACGGTCACGGTTTTATTCACGGGAAAAATCCGGCACATTTGCTCAAGTGCAATTCGCAG
Organism: Acinetobacter sp. ACZLY 512; assembly: GCF_023614015.1. NCBI lineage: Bacteria > Pseudomonadati > Pseudomonadota > Gammaproteobacteria > Moraxellales > Moraxellaceae > Acinetobacter > Acinetobacter sp. ACZLY 512. The sequence goes on along the minus strand of NZ_JAKIVI010000002.1, from coordinate 358,468 downwards.
CGTTGTGGGTGGCAAGCTAAAACGGCTTGGTGTTCGTATCGTGGTTTTTAAAATTGTTTCGGTAAAATATTGTTTCCACATAATTTACAACCTATAGTGGTGTTGCAGATTTTTACAGTTTATTCGCAATGTATATGTTTTTTCCCCTGCGATTAACAAGGCTACACTAAATAGTCACATACAAAAATTGCATTATTGTTGTGAGTTTTTAATACTATAACTGTCGGTTAAGACTACAAGGATATTGGACAAAAATGAAAAAAATAGCATTGGCATTAGGATTGCTAGGCGCAACGGTTTTGGCAAATGCGGCCGATCCGCTCAATGGTACGGTATGGAAAACCATTGATGATAAAACCAACCAACCCAAAGCGATTGTCAAATTTACCGAGCAAAAAAATGGCACCTTATCGGGTACCATCCAGAATGTGCTTACACCAGGCCAAGAAAATGGCTGTACTGAGTGTGAAGGCCCATACAAAAATAAACCGCTTAAAGGCGTGACCATTGTTCACAACCTGAAGAATACTGGCGGCACCAGTTATGACGGTGGGAATATCATGGACCCAAAAACTGGTAAAACTTACCGACTCAAAGGTGAGATTGCCGAAGGCGGGAAAAAGCTGAACTTACGTGGCTACATCGGTATTTCTGCACTTGGGCGTAACCAGACATGGGTTCGTGTAAGCTAATTACATTGAGTCATAAATTTGTATTAACAGCCGAATGAGTCATTCGGCTGTTTGCTTTGAACGGTTTAGCCCTTTAATGCCGCATATGTATCGGCATCGAAGCCAACGACAAAACCAGAGTCTGTTTTGAGAACCGGACGTTTAATGATACTTGGCTGCTCAATCAGGGTTTGAATCAGTGTGGCAGTATCAGAAAGTGCTGCTTGTTGTTGTTCTGGGCTGAGTTTGCGCCATGTGGTGCCTTTTTTATTCACTAGAAGCTCTGGGCCGATGTTTTCTAGCCACACACCGAGGGTTTCGGCATCAATACCTTGCTTTTTATAATCGTGAAATGTGTAACGCAAGCCGTTGGCATCGAGTGCATCAAACGCTTTTTTCATTGAACTACAATTTTTGATTCCGTAAATTTCCAGCATGATCATCAACTTTTCTCATCACAAGCGCTTAAGCCTATCTAAAAATCTTAAAAAGCACCAGTGCAACGCCAATCTGTAATCACGTGGAATAACCTTTGCAGAAATACAGACAAGCAAGATGCAGATAAAAGTTTGAAAATGTCATAAGATTGACACATGACAGTGTTTAAATAGATTTAAAAGAAGTATGAAGATATAAAAATAAAATTGGATATTTAAATAGAGAAAACCCGCATTTAATCATCCTGATCATGCGGGTCTCATTTCAACGTCCAATGTCACATCCTTGAAATAACCATCCGGTTATCGTATTCGTCCTACGGCGTCCTATCCCTTTGTCATCCTGACATGTCCCTGTGCCGTGTGTGTATAATGCGCTTAAACCTATGAAATAAAAATACTAAATTTCCACAACAAATGTAGGTTTTTGACGTTTATTCAGTGTACATATGTACACTGAATTAGCTAATTTGATAATCCACAATGACCGGTGCATGGTCGCTAAACCATTCATCTTTATATACCCAAGCATTGACGGTACGGGATTTCCAGTCTGGGGAACACGCATGATAGTCAATTCGCCACCCTACATTTTTAGCACGCGCCTGACCACGGTTTGACCACCACGAGTAGAGCTCTGCTTCAGGGCGAACCTCACGAAAAGTATCGACATAACCGAGTTCGTCATAAATATGATCGAGCCATGCACGTTCGTGCGGTAAACAGCCCGACGACTTTTGATTGCCCGACCAGTTTTTAATATCGATACGCTTGTGCACGATGTTGTAATCACCACATACGATGATCGATTTATTTTCATCGCGCCATTGCTTTAAGATCTGGGCGTATTGCTCTAAAAACACATCTTTACGCGCCTGTGCTTCATCGCCAGAAGATCCAGACGGAAGATACAAGGAGCATACATAGGCTGGCTGTTCGAGGCCCAAATCAAACTCGGCAGCAATAAAGCGGCCTTGAGAATCAGCCAGTTCAAAGCCCAAACCGTCCTGAACAGCGCGAAAGGGAATACGGCTATAAATCGCGGTACCTGCATAGCCTGCACGTTCGGCAGGAAACAGGTGCGTATACCAGCCTTCGGGTTTAAATTTGTCGGTCCATTGGGCATGCGTGATGCGGCTTTCTTGCATACATACCACGTCTGCCTCGGACTTTTCTAACCATTCCAGTAGGCCTTTGGTGACCGATGCACGTAAGCCATTTACGTTGATTGAAACGACTCGTAGAATTTTTACATCACTTGGATACTGATCCTTTGGTATCATGCGCAAGTTTGACCTCAATTGATGAATCTGGAGCACCTATGACAACGCCATCGTCTTTCAACCCGCAAGCCTTTATCGAACTCGCGTTATCACGCGGTGTGCTTAAATTTGGTGAGTTTACCTTAAAATCAGGACGTGTCAGTCCGTATTTTTTTAACGCAGGTTTGTTAAACGATGGTGAAGCATTGTCGCTACTGGCGCAAGGCTATGCCGATCAATTGATGCAATGTCAGCATGTCGATGTCATTTTTGGCCCTGCCTATAAAGGTATTCCGTTTGTTGCCGCAACAGCGGTGGCATTATCGCAAGTGCATGGTAAAAGTGTGCCGTGGGGCTTTAACCGTAAAGAAGCCAAAGATCATGGTGAAGGTGGTGTGCTGGTCGGCGCTGCGGTTGAAGGTAAAAAGGTCTGGATTATCGATGATGTAATTACCGCAGGCACCGCCATTCGTGAAGTGGTCACCATTTTAAAAAATGCAGGGGCAACCATTGCAGGCGTGCTGGTGGCACTCGATCGTCAAGAGCGAGGGCAAGGTGAACTTTCTGCCATTCAGGAAGTTCAAAAAGAGCTTGAGATCCCGGTTCATGCCTTGATCACCATGAAAGATTTAATGAATTATCTTGAAGCCAAAGGTGAAACTCAAGCGTTAGCCAAAATGGAAGATTACCGTTTGAAATACGGCATTTAATATTGAGTAATCAAAAAGGAAGCATCGGCTTCCTTTTTTTATTTGCGATTACATCGCGTGCGCTGAAATGTCATTAATATCAAGATTGCAGAATAAATCACCATTAAAAACGTCCATTGAACCCTTAGATTCATTTTAGCCAATCGCTGAATGCCTTTATTTATGGGGCTATTGGGCTAAACATGAATTTTACTCAGTTTGCTGTGAAACTAAATCATTTTTATTCATCTAAGGCTTCGGGTATAACTGTCTGCATAGAGAATAGGGGCAGATCACCATGAGTAAAGCGTTTGAATTTTCGATTAAGAGTATTCGTTTTGACGAAAATTATCGTCCAGCCGACAATACGCGCATTACCACCAATTTTGCGAATTTAGCCAGAGGCGAAGCTCGTGAAGAGAATCTGCGTAATACATTGACGATGATCAATAATCGTTTCAATGATCTTGCCCAGTGGGATAATCCAAATGGTGATCGTTACGCCTTAGAACTCGATATTATTTCGGTCGGGATTGATGTTGAAGGCAACGGTGAAACGTTTCCAACGATTGAAATTTTAAAAACCACAATCATCGATTATCAAATCAATCAGCGTATAGATGGTATTGTGGGCAATAACTTTTCTTCGTATGTTCGGGATTACGATTTTAGCGTTTTGCTCTTGGAACATAATAAAAATCAGGCAAAGTTTAGCATTCCAGAAAATTATGGCGATTTACACGGTAAAATCTTTAAGTCGTTTGTCAACTCAGCAGCCTACAAGCAGAACTTTGCCAAGCAGCCTGTAATTTGCTTAAGCGTATCGAACACCAAGACTTATCACCGCACAACCAATGAGCATCCTGTACTCGGTGTGGAATATCAACAAGAAGCTTATTCATTGACCGATGAATATTTTGCCAAAATGGGTCTAAAAGTCCGTTATTTCATGCCAAAAAATAGCGTGGCACCACTGGCATTTTATTTCCAAGGTGACTTGCTGCGTGATTATACCGATCTTGAGCTGATAGCGACCATCAGCACCATGGAAAGTTTCCAGAAGATTTATCGTCCAGAAATTTACAATGCCAACTCAGCCGCTGGAAAAATTTATCAGCCAAGCTTAAAGCACCAAGATTTCTCATTGACACGCATTGTGTATGACCGCGAAGAGCGTAGTCAGTTGGCAATCAAACAAGGCAAGTGGACAGAAGAACACTTCATCAAACCGTACCAAGATATTTTGACGCAATGGGCTGCAACTTACACAGAAACAGGTCATTCGGATAAAAAGACTTACGCTGAAAAAAATTGTGCTGCTGTTTAACTTAAGATAGAAGATTATTGATTATGAAACGTGTATTACCGACATCAACTGCTGGCAGCTTACCAAAACCGTCTTGGATTGCAGAACCTGAAAAACTTTGGTCACCGTGGAAACTCGAAGGCGATGATCTAGTACAAGGCAAACGTGACGCATTGCTTGTGTCTTTGCAAGAGCAGCTACATGCTGGTATTGATATCGTCAGTGATGGTGAACAAACGCGTCAGCATTTCGTGACCACCTTTATTGAGCATCTTGATGGCGTAGATTTTGAAAAGCGTGAAACGGTTCGAATTCGTAACCGTTACGATGCCAGCGTACCAACGGTTGTCGGCGCAGTTTCACGCCAGAAGCCGGTATTTGTAGAAGATGCCAAGTTTCTGCGTCAGCAAACCACACAACCAATTAAATGGGCACTGCCTGGCCCAATGACCATGATCGATACCCTATTTGATGCGCACTATAAGAGCCGTGAAAAGTTGGCGTGGGAATTTGCTAAAATTCTGAACCAAGAAGCGTTAGAATTAGAAGCAGCGGGTGTAGACATCATCCAGTTCGATGAACCAGCATTTAACGTATTCTTTGATGAAGTCAATGACTGGGGCGTTGCTACACTTGAGCGTGCGCTTGAAGGCCTTAAATGCGAAACAGCAGTACATATCTGCTATGGTTATGGCATTAAAGCCAATACAGACTGGAAGAAAACGCTTGGTTCAGAATGGCGTCAGTATGAAGAAGCCTTTCCTAAGCTACAGCAGTCAAAGATCGACATTATCTCACTTGAATGTCACAATTCACGTGTACCTATGGATCTGATTGAACTGATCCGTGGTAAAAAAGTCATGGTGGGTGCAATTGATGTTGCAACCAATACGGTTGAAACACCAGAAGAAGTGGCAGATACCTTGCGTAAAGCCTTACAGTTTGTTGATGCAGATAAATTGTATCCATCGACCAACTGCGGTATGACTCCACTCGCACGTCACGTTGCACGCGGTAAATTACAGGCCCTGAGTGCAGGTGCCGAAATTATTCGCCGTGAACTTTCAGCCTAAGCGTTTTAATCATCCTGGGGATATAAATGCCTTGGGGTGAATCAGTAAATTCAGTCGGTGACCTGTGCCTGTTGGGCATAGGATTCAATTGAGGAAGATGGGAATGGTTGCAGCAACAGACTTTCGAAACGCAATGTCGTTATTATCCAGTGCGGTCAGCGTTGTGACCACAGCGGGCATGTCAGGGCGCTACGGATTTACTGCATCTGCGGTGTGTAGCGTGACCGATACACCACCTACTTTATTGGTTTGCATGAATCAGTCTGCCAGCTCTCACGCGCATTTTCTCAAAAATAAAATCCTGAGTGTGAATGTACTCGGTGCCCAGCATGAGCAGCTCTCGACGGTGTTTGCATCGAAGCTTAGTCCTGAAGAACGCTTTCAACATGGCCAATGGATTGAGCTGGAAACAGGTTCGCCGGTTTTAAATGATGCATTGGTCAGCTTTGATTGTGAAATCGAGCAAATTCAGCAAGTGGGCACACACACCATTTTTATTTGTCCGATTGTGGCAATTCGTCAGCAGCATCATGAGCAAGGTTTGGTTTATTTCAACCGTGCCTATCATCATGTAGGTGAAACAACGCTGGCGTAAATGACCGTTTAAAAACAGATTTAAAATATAAAAAATGCCTGTCTCGTGACAGGCATTTTTAATTTAGGCATGTTGTTTGAGCGTTTCAAGCATATCCGCTTCTGGTTCGTAAGCGGCATCCACTTCTTTGGTAATAGCTTGCCCTACAATCACCTGAGTGCCGTTAAATGTCATGGTCGGTGCGCCGTATAATGTCCAGCCCTGATTCAAGGCTTTGCTGACTCTTGCACAAAACTGGGCATCGTCTGGACCGGTTAAATAGCGATAAAGTTGCATGTTATATGTGCTCTATTCGATTAACTGTTTCAAGATACAGTGTCGTGTCACTAAAGCAAGCGAGATGATTCCAGCATCTGAGTGCAGTATCTCGATACATACTTAAGCGGTTATCGTTTTATTTTAGAGATATGCATCATTTGATTTAAGGCAATACTTCAAAAGCTAAAAACTGGGTATTTTTTTGATTTTGGAAGTTATTGTCTGAAACTAAAATGAGTGTACGATGCCCATTGGCCAATGTAGGCCCCCAACTGATGCCTTCAATATTTTCAATTTTGATAGAGTTGTATTGAATCGGAAGCTCAAGAAGTGTTTGCTTAGATATAGATTGGTATTGAGCATTGACTAAACTTGAAATTTGACGCACGTCAGTTGTGTTTGGCTGAATCGTTGCCTTCACAATTCGAATCGTATTGCCTACCAAATCGGCATATGCACGTTCAATCACCAAAAATTCATTTTCACTTAATGCCAGCATTTCTGAAACACCATTGTCTGGTCGAAAGGTCTCTGGTGGACTGTCTACTGGAATTTTGGGGATATCATAAGCGTATTGCGCTGTGTTTTGTCCTGTGTTGATATCAAATTTTAAAAACCGAATGACACTACCATTGTTGATGCTGGTCATTGGTCCATCTTGAATTAAGGCATCTTCTGTCGCAGCAAATAATTCTCCTTTGGGTGTTAAGGTCAGTGCTTCAAATAATTTATTACTGCGTCCACCTTGCGTCAGATTATCTTGATAATAAAAAGCTTTTGGAATATCAAATTGTCTAATAATTGAGCCATCTAAGCTATATTCACGGATAAAAGGTTGGTACAGATCGGTGCTGTTGCTGGAATAATTCCCTTCACTTGAGATATAAACATGACCATTTTGAGCCATTCGTATCGATTCCGGATCGATAGTTTTACGGCCTATCGGATGCAATTGATTATTTTCATCATGTAGATAAATCATTTTATTGATGGTAATGGATGATATTTGGTTGGCATCTAGTGCAATATCTAAAACATAGGCACGAGGATTCGCGACTTCACCACGATCGTCCGAGATCGCCCAATAATGACCTTCACTGTCTCGATCAATTCCAGAAATTCCTCCAAATTCAACCCCATTAAACTGAGTTTGGGCAGCAATGTTATAGTCGCCAATCAAGCGTAGCCCACTGATCGAATTGGCTGTAGAGGGAGAGATTGAGGTGCTACTTTGAGAGTTGCTATTTTTACAACTGATGAATAGAAAACTTAAGCTACAGATTAGGCACAAGCGACTCAATTGACGAGAATATGCGTGCATGAATAAAGCCCCCAGTAATGAGTTATAGGTGCTTTAAGCTAAATCCACTCAGTGTCAATTTAATGAATGTGAATCACGTTTAAAAGGATATGTTTCTTGAAAAACCTAGTGATTCCTTTTCATGCTGAATAATGTTTTTTAATGTCAGTCTAGATAAGGACTTATAGATCGTCGTGCGGTTGAGGAAAGAATTAAGAAATAACTCTACGCTTAGGGGGCAGATTCACTCATTCAAAGCAAATCTGCCGATGCGTATTTTTTACTTCAACAAAATTGCCAGATCAATCAATGGCGCTGTGCTTGACGTACCAATAGTCGATGCTGCCACATTTGGCGTACCATCAACGCTGACTGCTGCGCGTGCGCGGGTATCGCTGGTGGTTGTGGTATTGATATCAACTCGATAAAGCACAGAAGGCCCAGTGCTTCCTGCCACTGTTGCCAGTGCCAGACCGTTATCACCACCTGCAATATCAAAGCCGTTGTCGGTGCCCAAGCTAATTCCTAGCCCACCAATTCGATTAATCGTACCGTTGTTTGGCGGGTCTTGTTTGACCAGCGTTTGATTGGTTTGATCAAGATCAAACAGTTCGGTTGCTACGCCACTGATTGCAGTTTTGAAGCTGTTGGTATACGCCGCTGCCGTGACAATTGCACCCGCAATGCCATTAATGTCACCATCTTTAATGGTTTCGCCCGTATCGACATTAATACGCAGGCTTTGTCCACTGTTACTGATCACACGTAAGCGATCCGCCGCAGGGTTAAAGTCCACTGCAAAAGAGGTTCCTTGTAAGCCGGCGTAACTACTACCCGTAGCAGGCTTAAGAGGGGTTACCAAAGTGGCGACGCCTGTATCGGTATTGATGGTATAGAGATTGGCTTTGTTGGTCAGACCGTACAATACGCCAGACTTATCGGTGGTGGTGCGTAGTCGGTAATCGATACCAATAAATTTCTCATCGACCTGTACGCCACTAATTGAACGCTCTTGGACACTATTTGGTGTGCTCAACGAGAACACCACCAGCTTATTGTTGGCATTTAAGCCAATACCTGTTGCGGTGGTATCTTTGGCACGTTTGAGTGCCAGTCCGCGAATGCCTGAAGTATTGAAGCTGCTGGCCAGCGCCGCACTATTAAATACGGCAGGGTTACTGGTGCCCACATTCCCGACATTAATTTGATACAGTTTATAGCTTCCTGCCGCTTTTAAGGCCGCATAGCCAACGTTACTCACTGGATCGATATCAAAACCGCTGCCACCTTGGAAATCCAGTCCTTCTGCAAGTCGTGCAGAAGTTCCTAGCGTACCCGCATTGGCGTTTTGTAAATAAATACTGTCGGTGGTCTGGTCGATACTAAATAAGCGTGTGGTCGCGGTGCCTGCAAATGCATTGGTATAGGCAGCGGCAACAATGACTGGACTGCTGGTGGTCGGGTTGATATCGAGATCTGTAATCGTCGCACCAGTGTCGACGTTGATGCGCAGATTTTGCCCTGTATTGGTGATGACACGTAAACGATCGGCCACGGGATTAAAATTGACCGTAATCAGTTCTGCATCGCCATTAATTTTAGTAAAAGGCGCATTACCGTCAGTGGTATCTGTCGGATCAGCTGTTAACTTTCTTAAGAAAGTCGCTGCACCAGTACTCGGATCGACGGTATACAAATTACCTTGTAAGCCAACGGCATAAAGCTTTTCGTCTTTCGGACGATAATCGATCCCCACAAGCTGATCGTTGGCTTGAAGCATGGAGATTTTTTTCGATGATACAATCTGATCTGGCGTGTCGCGGTTTACAGAGGCAATGGAGCCATCTGCAGTTAATATGATGGTATCTCCTGTAGCACTTGATGATACGTTATCATCGCTATCGGAGTCTGAGTTGCATCCTGTAATCAAAAGGCAGCTTGCCGATGCAAGTGCCAATGCCAATATACTTTTTTTCATGAGTTTTATTTCCAGCACTGTTTGGAGTGGTTAAACAAGGTACAAGGAATGAGTGATCAACTTCCCCAGTCGCATTTGTTATTCCGCTGTGTTCTAATTGTGTCCTGTATAAATCGTGAACGATTTACTATTCTTAAGTTAGAGTTGTGATCAAATTTTGTAAATAAAAGAATTATTTTTGATCGATGTAAATTGGTCATTTAAGTGTAAGTCTTCACGTCAAATTCACATGGTTTATGGGTAAAAAGTAAACAGTGTAAGATTTTCTACACGCTGATACCGATCTGACTAAACAAATCACTATCATCGAACGCTTGGATACGTTCACAAAAAATTCACTGTACTGTCGTTACCCTAAAATCGAAAATGATGATGTACCAGTGGCTGTAGCACTTTTTTATTGCATATATTGCGGCAAAAACTCACTAACCTTTTGAATCCAGTGGGCCTTTTTCTTATTAAATTCGGATTTAGATTTGTCGCTTCATAGAAGCTATTTAAAGCGCCTGATCTTGTCATTCATGATGATGTATCCGGGTTTGATCTCATTGGTTTTTTACAAGCGGATAAACTCATGGCTATAGAATTCGTTGCAAAATCAAAATTACCGACCGCTTATGGTGATTTCGACATTCATGTGTTTCAAGATCCCAAAACGGGCGAAGAGCATGTGGCGCTGAGTAAAGGCGGTGCGGATCTCTCTGGACAACCCGTGTTGGTGCGCATTCACTCAGAGTGTTTAACGGGGGATGCTTTCGGCTCACTCAAGTGTGATTGTGGTCCTCAATTGCATGCCACGATGAAGATGATTCATGATGCAGGGCAAGGTGTGATTCTGTATTTGCGTCAGGAAGGGCGTGGCATTGGCTTAACCAATAAAATTCGCGCCTATGCATTGCAAGATCAGGGGCATGATACAGTTGATGCGAATTTATTGCTCAACCTTCCTGCCGATGCGCGTCGCTATGATATGTGCTCGATTATGCTGGGTCATCTCAAGGTAGAAGAAGTGAAATTAATTACCAATAATCCTTTAAAAATAAAAGCACTACAAGATTTAGGAATCAATGTGGTTGATCGTGTGCGATTAACAGTCGGACTGAATATCTTCAATCAAGATTATTTGAATACCAAACAAAAACGCATGTCTCACATGTATGAAGAAAGCGATTTTTAATCGGCCTTTCATCAACATTGAAAGTCACAGTTTTCCTGCGCTGTAGTTGAAAAGGCAAAGATTTCGGATCTTTGCCTTTTTTTGTGGTCTGTGTTGTTTTATGCTGCTGTTCGGCGTGAGATAAAAAATTCGCTATACTTTTGCCACAACTCAACAGATGAGCGTCAGATTATGCGTGTACTTGTCGTAATGGATCCGATTGAAACGGTGAATCTTAAAAAAGATTCGACTATGGCCATGCTGTGGGCAGCGAGCCGACGAGGTCATCAATTAGGATATGCATTACAGCACGACTTATATATCGATCAAGGTAAGGCCTGTGGTCTGATTGCACCTCTCACCGTATTTGAAGATTACCAGCACTATTACGAACTGGGCGAGAAGCAAAAACAGTCGCTAGCCGACTACGATGTGATCTTGATGCGTAAAGATCCGCCGTTTGACATGAACTTTGTCTATACCACCTACATTTTGGAGCAGGCGGAGCGTGAAGGGGTGTGGATCATCAATAAACCGCAGTCCCTGCGTGACTGTAACGAAAAACTCTTTGCCACGCAGTTTCCAGAGCTACAAGTGCCGACACTGGTAACATCGCAGCAGAGCTTAATCCGCGAGTTCATTCAAGCGCATAGTGATGTGATTGTTAAACCGCTCGACGGGATGGGCGGGATGGGAATTTTCCGCCTGCATCAAGGCGGGCAGAATATTGGCTCAACTTTGGAAATGCTCACAGAAATGGGAACGCGTCCGATCATGGCGCAACGCTATATCCCTGAAATTGTAGATGGCGATAAACGAATATTGATGATCAATGGTGAGCCAGTGCCGTACTGTTTAGCACGCATTCCGCAAAATGGAGAAGTGCGAGGGAATTTGGCTGCTGGTGGTTTAGGTGAAGCACGTCCACTCACAGAAAATGACAAAAAAATTGCAGCCAAAGTGGGGCCATTTTTACGTGAAAAAGGCTTGGTCTTTGTCGGGCTCGATGTTATTGGAAATTACGTCACGGAAATTAATGTGACCAGTCCAACCTGTATCCGCGAGATCGATGCGCAGTTTGGTACTTCAATTGCCGATATGTTGTTTGATGTGCTAGAAGCAGATCGTCCACAGTAAAAAATAAATCACGCTATGTCCTTGTCGGCCAGTGTCTACAAGGGCATTAGATAATTCTAAAAATGATTATTTTGATTTTTATGCAGTTAATATATTTTTTGCTGTAGAACAACCAAAAAACACTATGCTTTATGTTGCAAACACGTGAAATAAGCTTTTCGTTGCGTGTGCTTTAGGATTAGAATAATCCGCTAAATAAATACCTGTTATTTCCCTTGTTTTTGAGCTAAAGAAGTATACCGTGACTGAAGCATCACAACGTAAATCCAAACATGTCATGATGATGGCTGCCGGTACAGGCGGTCATGTCTTTCCCGCATTGGCGGTTGCAAAACAATTGCAGCAACAAGGGTGCCAAGTGGCATGGCTGGCAACACCTACAGGGATGGAAAATCGACTGCTCAAAGACCAGGATATTCCGATTTATCAGATTGATATTCAAGGTGTGCGTGGCAATGGTGCGGTGCGTAAACTCATGGCACCATTTAAAATCATGAAAGCCACGTACAGTGCCATGCGTTATATGAAGCAGCTTAAAATCGATGCAGTCGCGGGCTTCGGTGGTTATGTGGCAGGGCCTGGCGGGCTTGCCGCGCGTATTTTAGGGATACCGGTGCTGATTCATGAGCAAAATGCGGTTGCAGGCTTTACCAATACGCAGCTCGCACGTGTTGCTGCAAAAGTCTGTGAAGCTTTCCCCAATACGTTTCCTGCACATAGCAAAGTCGTAACCACAGGTAATCCGGTGCGTCAGGAAATTTCAGCCATTCTTAGTCCGAAGTGGCGCTATGACAGCCGTGAAGCAGCTGGCCAACCACTAAATATTTTAATTGTAGGCGGATCGTTGGGAGCACAGGCACTCAATGAACGTTTGCCAGAGGCGCTGTTAAAGCTCCGATTGCCGCTCAATATTTTTCATCAATGTGGGCAAAAACAGCTTGATGACACCCGTGCACGCTATGCCAATGCACCCTCTCATGTACATGTACAAGTGATGCCGTTTATCGAAGATATGGCACAGGCTTATAGCGATGCCGATCTGATTATTTGCCGTGCTGGTGCGCTAACCGTCACTGAAGTGGCAACAGCCGGTGTGGCGGCAGTTTTTATACCATTACCCATCGCAGTGGATGATCACCAAACTGCCAATGCCAAGTTTTTAGCTGATGTCGGTGCTGCCAAAATTTGCCAACAATCTAGCATGACGCCAGAAACGCTCGATGCATTGTTGCGCCCGCTCATGAATCGTCAGTTACTCTCTGAAATGGCCGTGAAAGCCCGCCAACATGCGCAACCCAATGCTACCCAACACGTGGTAGACCTTATTGAAACTTTGTAAGTTAGAGTGCCCTATGTCACCAACAACCCCAGCCGATCAAGCCAAAAAACTCATTAAAGTTCCTGAGATGCGCCGTATTAAACACATTTATTTTGTGGGAATCGGTGGTGCTGGGATGTGCGGCATTGCAGAAGTTTTAAAAAACCAAGGGTATAAAATATCTGGCTCGGATATCAAAGCCTCTAAAACCACGGCACAGCTTGAAGAAAAAGGCGTAAAAGTTTATATCGGACACAGTGCCGAAAACCTGAAAGCTGTAGATGTACTGGTGGTATCGACAGCCATCGATCAGGAAAACCCTGAAATTAAAGCAGCGATGGAGCAGCGTATTCCTGTGGTGCGCCGTGCAGAAATGCTGGGTGAGCTGATGCGCTACCGTCATGGGATTGCAGTTGCAGGCACGCATGGTAAAACCACAACCACCAGCTTGCTGACCACCATGTTGGCCGAAGAAAATCTGGATCCAACTTATGTGATTGGCGGTTTGCTCAATCGTACCGGAGTGAATGCTGCGCTCGGTGCAAGTCGCTTTATTGTGGCCGAAGCTGATGAATCCGACGCCTCATTTTTATATTTGCAACCAATGGCCGCCATTATTACCAATGTCGATGCGGACCATATGGATACCTACGGTGGAAGCTTCGACAAATTAAAAGATACCTTTGTCGAGTTTATTCATCGTTTACCGTTTTACGGTTTGGCTGTGGTGTGTGGCGATGATCAGAATGTGCGTGAAATCATGCCACGTTTTGGCCGCCCAACCTTGACCTATGGCTTTAATGAAGACAACGATATTCGTGCTGTAGACGTGGTGCAAGAAGGCATGCAGTCGCATTTTACCGTATTGCGAAAAGATCGCGAACCATTGCGTCTGACGGTTAATCAGCCAGGGCTGCACAACATTTTAAATGCACTTGCAGCGATTGGTGTGGCCACCGATGAAGGGGTTTCCGATGCAGCGATTGGTCGTGCGCTAGAAGGTTTTAGTGGTGTTGGACGCCGTTTTCAGGTGCAAGGTGAATATGCACTTGGTGATGGAGATGTCAAACTGGTCGATGATTATGGCCACCATCCAAAAGAAGTCGAAGCCACCATTAAAGCGGCCCGTCAAAGCCATCCAGATCGTCGTCTGGTCATGATGTTTCAACCGCATCGTTACAGCCGTACCCGTGACTGTTTCGATGATTTTGTAGAAGTGCTGTCACAGGTGGACCAACTGCTGTTGCTCGAAGTTTACCCTGCGGGTGAAAAGCCGATTGTTGGTGCCGACAGCCGCGCCTTGGCACGAAGTATCCGCCTACGTGGTGATGTAGAGCCTATTTTGGTCGATCCGGTTGAAGGCAATTTGCCCAACATCATACAAAAAGTGTTACAAGCAAATGACTTGTTATTGACGCAAGGTGCGGGTAACGTGGGAGCAATTTCAGTCGATCTTGCCCAGCAGCATTTGTATTTAAAATCAGTGTAATGGTTTTGGTCAGATTCAGTGTGCGAAAAATTTAAGGATAAAAACGTGTCAAATGCGTCAAAGTTCGGCAAAGTTGCCGTGTTGTTTGGTGGGAAATCAGCTGAGCGAGAAGTTTCTTTAGATAGTGGTCAGGCCGTACTCGATGCATTGTTACGTTCGGGTGTTCAAGCAGAAGCATTTGATCCTAAAGAACGTAGCGTCACCGAACTGGTGGGTTACGATCGCGCGTTTATCGTATTGCATGGTCGGGGCGGGGAAGACGGCCAGATTCAAGGTGTACTGGAATGGTTAGATATTCCTTATACCGGAACAGGTGTACAAGGCTCCGCCATTGGCATGGATAAAATTAAGACCAAGCAAATTTGGCAGGGCAGTGACTTACCGACTGCACCTTACCGGATTATCAATAAAGATTCAGATTTGAACGAAATTGTGGCGTCTCTTAACCTGCCTGTGATCATCAAGCCAGTACATGAAGGCTCAAGTATTGGCATGAGTAAAGTCGAAAAAATGGCAGACTTTGCAACCGCCATTGAAAAAGCAACCGCCCATGATGCCGTGGTAATGGCTGAACAATGGATCACGGGGCGCGAGTACACGATTGTGGTGCTAAATGGTCAAGCTTTGCCCGTCATTCGTTTGCAGCCACCTCAAGACGTGGCGTTTTACGATTACGATGCCAAGTATCAGCGTAACGATGTGCAATACGGTATTCCGTCGGGATTGTCCGATGCCGATGAAAAGAAACTACAAGCACTCACTTTGCGTGCCTTTCATGCCGTTGGAGCCAGTGGTTGGGGGCGTGTCGATGCGATGCAGGATGAGCATGGAAACTTCTGGTTGCTCGAAATCAATACTGTACCGGGAATGACCAGCCATTCGCTTGTACCAAAGGCTGCGCAGGCCGTTGGAATCGATTTTGATGCACTGTGCGTTGAAATTTTAGCGCAAACTCTTACAGGTTCGACACACTAAATATGGCTCAGCTTCCAGCATCCATGCGTCGTAAACGAGCGGCGATTACATCCATTCATGAAAAGCCACCCACGCGCAAGCAAAAGCTTGCCAATATTGGTGGCTGGATCTTGCTGTGTATTGCATTTGTGGTGCTGGCTGCTGGCGTGTTTGGTTTGTATAAAGTGATTACCGATGCAAAAATTGCCGATTTAGACATTGTCGGCACACGCTCTGGTATCGAGCAATCACAGCTTGAGCAGCATATACGACCCATCATCAAAGAAAATTACTTTACCTCGGATCTAGAGCAGATCCGCGACAAAGCACTAGAGATTTCTTGGGTAGATCGCGTAGTGGTATCACGTGCTTGGCCCAATAGTATTCGTGTACGGATTATGCCGCGACATCCAATTGCACGCTGGGGCACGGGCCGATTGCTCAGTGACAGCGGCGATGTGTATGCAGAAGCCGAACTCAAAAATCATCCAAATTTACCGATGCTACATGGGCCAATCACCCAGTCGAAGGCCATGATGCGTCGCTATAACGAAATTAATCAATTATTCCAGCCCGTCAATTTACGTTTAACCGAGCTTTATCTCACCGAGCGTATGACGTGGTTTATGCAATTTGATTCTGGTCTGCGTATTATTGTGGATCAAGATCAAACCATGAGTAAACTGCAACGTTTAAGCCATCTGGCTCAAACTGACCTGAAACCAGTGTGGTCCAAAATCTCAGCCATTGATTTACGCTATAGAAATGGATTATCACTACAATGGAAAACAGGCGCACCGCCTAAGATACTAAATGGTCAGTTTGTTGTAACGAGTGATGACACAAATGTTGCATCTGGAATAACAGCAAAGCCATAATGTTTGGCTTTAAAAATAACAGGCATTTTGCCATATTATACAACGAACGAATGGTAGTGAGTAATGAGTGAAGCTGTTCCCTCGATTGTTGCGATTGACATTGGGACGCATAAAGTTTCAGTTTTAATTGGTAAAGTTCACGCACCGGATAACATTCAAGTCATCGGGATGGCGACTGCACGCAACCGTGGCATGAATAAAGGAAAAATCGTCAGTCTCGATAAGGTCATTTCGGCAATTAAAAATGCAGTGGCTGAAGCAGAGAATATGGCGGAATGTCGTGTGCACACGGCATGGGTGTCAATTCCAACAACAGAATTACAAAGTTTTTATGCCTCTGGCCGAACGCCGATTGCCAAAGCCGACCACACCATCACCACCAATGAAGTGGTACGTGCCTTAGAGCTGGCCAAAGCCAGTCATGTCACGCCAGATTATTATTTGGCCAGTGCGGTGCCGTTAGGTTTTGAGCTCGACGACGAATCAGAGTGGGTACAAAATCCGATCAATATGTCGGCGCATAGCATGACCGGTCATTATCAGCTGATGATGATGCCGATCAGTATCATGCAGAATCTGGATCGGGCCATGAAAGGCGCCAACATTGGTGTTGAAAAGATGGTGGTGTCGTGTTTGGCGACTGCCGAAGCCAGCCTGCTCAAAGACGAAAAAGAATATGGTGTGTGTTTGCTCGATATGGGTGCAGGTATTTCTAATCTTGCGGTATATTTAGACGGACGTTTAGCACTGGCACGTACTTTGCAGCGCGGTGGGGAAAATGTAACTCGTGACATTGCAGCAGTACTGCAAACCACCACGGAAGAAGCAGAACGTATTAAAATTCTGCATGGTTGCGTGGATTTGAGTGCGATCAAACCCGATCAGATGATTCAGGTACAGGCGATTGATGGGCCACAAACCATTAGTCGTATTGAGCTAGCAGAAATCATCATTGCACGCTATGAAGAGATTTTAGGTCAGGTTCGTGATGAACTTGAGCGTAGTGGTGCCATTCATGGTCTGTATCATGGTGTGGTTTTAACAGGTGATGCTTGTCAGATTGAAGGTATGGTGAGTCTGGCACGCCGTATACTGGGTGTTTCGGCACATTTAGGTAATCCGCCATTACAGGTGTATGCTGATGAACAGCATCAGGCGGCTATGCGTCGCTCGATGTATGCCACAGCTGCGGGCTTACTGATGTTTAGCCAAAGTGAACTGCAAGATACCGTTGAAGATTCTGAAGAGGTCGCCCAGCGTTCATTGTGGAATCGGGTTGCAAATGGTTGGAATACCTTAAATACCAAGTTAAAAGCCATCTTTTAAGGTGTATGTATTTTTGGACAATATTGTTGGGAAGTTGTAATAGAAAATTGTCGTACTTGACAAGGTCACTCTTGAGCAGCATCCTAAAAATGAAGTTTTATTAAAGATCAAGGCAGTATACGGGCTGAAGTGACTGCCAATATGAATTAGGGAACTCTACAGGTCATGGCCTCATTTGAATTTATAGAAGATGAACTAAGCGATAGCAACGGTCAAGCCCGTTTCACTGTGTTTGGTGTAGGTGGTGGTGGCGGAAATGCCGTACAGCACATGGTGCAATCCGACATCAAAGGTGTGAAATTTGTTTGCGCCAATACAGACAAGCAAGCTTTAGATAGCATGAATGCACCTTTTAAGATGCAGCTTGGTGAGCAAAGCACACGTGGTTTGGGTGCAGGTGCAAACCCGGAAGTGGGTCAGATTGCAGCAGAAGAAAGCCGCGAAATTATCCGCCAGCATTTAGAAGGCACCGATATGGTGTTTGTGACTGCCGGTATGGGCGGTGGAACCGGAACTGGTGCTGCGCCAGTTGTGGCTGAAATCGCACAAGAGATGGGCATCTTAACCGTTGGTGTAGTAACAACGCCATTTAACTTTGAAGGCCGCCGTCGTTTGCGTGCTGCCGAAAAAGGTATAGAAGCACTTGAGGCACATGTTGATTCATTGATTATTATTCCAAATCAGCGTTTGCTCAGTGTCTATGGCGACATCTCAATGCGTGATGCGTACAAAAAAGCAGATGATGTCTTGCTTAATGCGGTACGTAGTATCTTTGATTTAGTAGTCAACCGTGGTCACATTAACCTTGACTTCGCCGATTTGAAAACTGCCATGAGTACCCGTGGCTACGCCATGATGGGTGCTGGTTTAGGCCGTGGTGAAGATCGTGCGCGTCAGGCAGCTGAGCAAGCCATTCGCAGTCCGCTGCTCGATAATGTCAATATCATTAATGCCAAGGGTGTATTGATCAACATTACCGGTGGTGATGATATTACCTTGCGTGAAACCGAGATTATTACCGACGTGGTTAACCAGATTGTCGATCTTGATGAAGGCGAGATTTTCTACGGTACGGTATTTGACCCTGAAGCACGCGATGAATTACGTGTGACTGTGATTGCAACAGGGTTAACGCGTAATGCCTCTGAAGCAGAACCGCGTAAACGTCATGTTCAACATCATGTGAATGTACCAAGTGCACATACAACTGATGACGATGACGTACCAGCGATTAACAAGCGTCAGGGTGTTGAAGCGGCAGCTGCACCAAGCTCTTCACCACGCTCTTCACCGATGAGTATTCAGGATTATCTTAAAAATCAACAACGTAAATAATAACGTTATTGAGTTAACTAAAAGGTAGTGAGATTCACTACCTTTTTTATTTTTTATCAATAGCTAAATATGCTAACTTATATCGGTTTTTAGAGATAAAGTAAGCGTAGCATGTTGAAACAACGTACCCTCAAACGCGTGGTTAAGGCGAGTGGCATTGGTCTTCATAGTGGTCAGAAGGTCATGATCAATTTTTTGCCTCATGCAATTGACGGTGGCATTGTATTTCGCCGGATTGATTTAGATCCACCAGTCGACATTCACGCCGATGCTTTGCTCATTCAAGAAGCATTCATGTGTTCCAATCTGGTCATTGATAATGTCAAAGTGGGCACCATTGAGCATGTCATGAGTGCAATTGCAGGATTGGGAATAGATAACCTGATTATTGAAGTGTCTGCCTCGGAAGTTCCGATTATGGATGGTAGTGCAGGGCCGTTTATCTATTTATTGATGCAAGGTGAACTGTGTGAACAGGATGCCCCAAAAAAGTTTATAAAAATCTTAAAACCTGTTGAAGCACTGATCAACGATAAAAAAGCCATTTTTACTCCGCACGATGGCTTTCAACTTAATTTTACCATTGATTTTGATCATCCAGCCTTTGCCAAAGAATACCAGTCAGCCACGATTGATTTTTCGACCGAAACGTTTGTATACGAGGTGAGTGAAGCACGTACATTTGGCTTCATGAAAGATTTGGATTACTTAAAAGCCAATAATCTTGCACTGGGCGCCAGCCTTGAAAATGCCATTGGTGTAGATGATACCGGTGTTGTGAATGAAGAAGGCTTGCGTTTTTCGGATGAGTTTGTACGCCATAAGATATTAGACGCCGTAGGGGACTTGTATTTGATGGGTCATCAGATTATTGCCAAGTTCGATGGCTACAAATCTGGCCATGCTTTAAATAACCAGTTACTTCGCAACGTACAAAGCGATCTAGCCAATTATAAAATTGTAACATTTGATGACGCACAGGATTGCCCAATTTCTTACGTAAACATTGGCTAAGTCATTGTCTCGCAGTTGTTATGTTATAGTGTAATTCTTTAAAGAGATAACTGCATCACAGATTTAACGCACCGCGAGCCAGACCTAACGCTCGAGATTATTTTTTATTGCTTGCCAAACGTAGTAAAGCTTGGCTAAGCTTAGGGTCGCTCACCAAACCAGCAGCACCTTGTAACATATCTTGGGTTTCTGGTGGGAGAGAGGTAACTGACGGTGATGATGTTGGGGGAAGTTGCGATTTTGGTCGTAAACGCACTTGGAGTCGTTGCAGTTCGTGTAAGCCTTCTAGTTGAGCTAATTTCGTAATGTATTGTGTTTGAAGATAACCGAGCTGACTAATCATGGCCTGATTTTCGCCGGTGAGGGTCAAGACACCATATTGATAACAGACTACTTGCCATTTTTCAGGTTGCGGCAATAAGGGTTGAATTAATTTCGTAAGTTTTTGCCACTGTGCAACTTGCGTTGTAAGAAACGTTAAGTTTCCTGTTTTTATGTGTTTTCTTGTTTGTTGAAACACGTTTTTAGGTTCAGACATAGTCGTGACTCACTGCAGGCAATGTCTCATCTTATACGCGTCATTCAATGGATATCAAGGAAGAGATCACGCAAGGAACTTTTAGTAAGAACAGTTTCACGAGGTTTTTTATGCATACGCGTCGAATTTTACTTGCTTTTTCTCTGGCAGCTTCTGCCGCATCAGTTGCTTTCGCTGATTACCAAACGATTGACCAGACAGATACATCATCCGACCGACTCGAACAGCTTTCCCGTACACTCAGTCAAGGTTCTTACACGCATCCAGACGATTTGGATATTCCCGGTAAGACACAGGTTTCAGTCACCTTACGAGAAAAAACAACTGAACTGAACAATCAAAGCATCGAAAAAAAGTACGGTAAATCCTCTTCTTCGCGTTATAGCGCCGCCTCAAATAACAGCCCTTACTCATGGTTAGTAACGCATCCATTGCCAGACATGGTGCGTGTCTCTTCGGAATTTGGTACACGAACTTTACTCGGCACCACACGCGCACATGAAGGAATTGATCTCTCTGCGCCAAGTGGTACACCGATCTATGCTTCTGGCCCAGGTATTGTGACCAAGGCGGGTTGGGGTACAGGTTATGGTCAATATGTCGAGATTAATCACGGCAACGGTTACCTCACACGCTATGCACATGCTTCACGCGTGATGGTACAGGTCGGTGACCGTGTAGGTGCGGGTGAGCACATTGCCAATGTTGGCTGTACAGGGCGCTGCACGGGACCACATTTACACTTTGAAGTGGTGAAAGACGGTCAGCGCAAGAATCCAGGTTCTTATCTTGCCATGTTGCCATAAGTTCTTTATATCCATCTGACTCCTGTTTTATTGAATCTTGCTTTACATAAATTCTTAACAATAAACAAACCGCGCAAAAGTCGCGGTTTGTTTATTTTTGAGTCAAATTTGACTCTAACATCAAATTTCAAATACTCGTGTATAAAAAAACAGCTTTAATTGGCGTTTTTTTGTTATTTTGGGTTATAAAAAGTCAATCAGTATTTATTATCTAAATAATAGTGCCTATCTGTATTCACCTGCGGGGATAACTTGCATGGCGGTAAATATGATAAAAATACACCCTAGACAAAAGACTAAGGAAAAGGTGAACTATGGCGTTTTATGGTGATTCCGACGCACAAGAAACCCAAGAATGGCAAGATGCATTTGATTCGGTTTTACAGCACATGGGAACTGAACGTGCAGCTTTTTTATTGGAAAAGCTTTATCAACGCGCGATTGCGAAGCATGTTCCCATTCAACGCTTGAATACACCTTATCTCAATACAATTTCTGTGGATGAACAGCCTGCAATGCCGGGCGATCAAGACATGGAACGCCGTATTCGTGCATTGATCCGTTGGAACGCGTTGGCCATGGTACTACGTGCCAACAAAACAGGCGACGACTTAGGTGGTCACTTGGCCAGCTTTGCATCTTCAGCAACGCTTTACGACGTTGGATTTAACCACTTCTTCCGTGCCAACAGCGACAGCTTTGGCGGCGACATGATCTACTATCAAGGTCACTGTGCACCTGGTATTTATGCGCGTTCTTTTCTTGAAGGCCGTTTGACAGAAGACCAACTCAATAATTTCCGCCGTGAAGTAAATGGCAATGGTCTATCAAGCTATCCACATCCTTACTTAATGCCAGATTACTGGCAGTTCCCAACCGTATCGATGGGCTTGGGTCCAATCATGTCGATTTATCAAGCACATATTCAAAAGTACTTGATGAACCGTCGTCTGATCAAAGAAGAAGACCGTAAAGTCTGGGCATATCTCGGCGATGGCGAGATGGATGAGCCAGAAAGTACTGGTGCAATTTCACTGGCAGGTCGTGAGAAACTCGACAACCTGATCTGGGTAGTCAACTGTAACTTGCAGCGTCTTGATGGTCCTGTACGTGGTAACGGTAAAATTATTCAAGAGCTTGAATCGTTGTTCCGCGGTGCCGGATGGCGCGTGATCAAAGTGGTTTGGGGCCGTCATTGGGATCCACTTTTGGCCAAAGACACCTCAGGTGCGCTTAAAGCAATTATGGATGAAGCAGTTGATGGTGACTACCAACGCTACCAAGTAAAAGGTGGTGCTTACACCCGTGCGCACTTCTTTGGTAAATATCCAGAAGCTGAAGAGCTGGTGAAAAACTTAAGCGATGAAGATATCGACAATCTGAATCGTGGTGGTCACGATCCGTACAAAGTATACGCAGCTTATGCTGAGGCAATGAAGAGCACTGGTCAGCCAACCGTTATTCTGGCAAAAACTGTGAAAGGTTACGGTTTGTCTGACGAAATTGAAGCGGTCAACAAAACGCACCAAATCAAGAAAATGCATGTTGACTCACTCAAATATGTACGTAATCGTTTCAACTTGCCATTTAACGATGAGCAATTAGAAGATTTGCCGTTCTATCGTCCTGCAGAAAACTCGCCAGAACTCAAATATATGAAAGCGCGTCGTGAGGCTTTAGGTGGTTATCTGCCTGCACGTCGTAAAGAAAGCGAATCTTTGGCGATTCCTGAAATTTCAGTATTTGACAGTGTATTGAGCGGTAGCAACGGTAAAGAACAATCGACCACCATGGTGATGGTGCGTTTGATCGCGTCGTTGTTAAAAGAAAAAGCGATTAAAGATCGCGTAGTGCCAATCGTGCCAGATGAAGCACGTACCTTCGGTCTTGAAGGGATGTTCCGCCAGTTGGGTATTTATGCTGCCCATGGTCAGAAATATACCCCAGAAGACAATGAACAGCTCATGAACTACCGTGAAGCAAAAGACGGTCACATGTTGCAAGAAGGCATCAACGAGGCGGGTGCGATGAGTGCATGGGCCGCGTTGGCAACCAGTTATTCAACCAATAACTTGCCAATGATTCCGATGTACATGTATTACTCAATGTTTGGTTTCCAGCGTATCGGTGATATTGCATGGGCAGCAGGCGATGCACAGGCACAAGGTTTCTTGTTGGGCGCGACCGCTGGCCGTACGACGCTAAACGGTGAAGGCTTACAGCACCAAGATGGTCACTCGCATATCCTTGCAGGAACGATTCCAAACTGTATCTCTTATGATCCATGTTTCGGTTATGAGCTTGCAGTGGTCGTACATGATGGCTTGAAGCGTATGTATGTCAATCAAGAGCGTGTATTCTATTACCTAACGCTCATGAACGAAAACTACGAGCATCCAGAAATGCCAAAAGGCGCTGAAGAAGGCATCAAACGTGGTATGTACCTGTTTGAAAAAGATGAAAAAGCCACTGTTCAGTTACTTGGTTCTGGCGTGATCTTACGTGAAGTCATCAAAGCGGCGAAAATCTTGCGTGAAGAATATCAAATTCACTCAAATATCTGGAGTGTTACCAGCTTCAACGAGTTGGCGCGCGACGGTATGGCCTGTGATGAATACAACCGCTTGCATCCGCTAACCGAAGAAACCAAAGAATCTTGGGTATCTCAGCAGCTTCGTGGTACAGACGGTATCGTGGTATCGGCAACGGATCATATGCGTGCTTATAGCGAACAGATTCGTGCCTACCTCCCAGACAACCGTCCATACGTGACTTTGGGTACCGATGGTTATGGCCGTTCAGATACGCGTGCCAACCTACGTAGCTACTTCGGTGTCGATGCAGCTCACATTGTGGTGGCAACACTGAAAAAACTGGCTGATGAAGGTGAAGTAGAAAACCGTCTGGTGAAAGATGCGATTTCAAGCTTCGAACTCGAAACAGACCGTCCAGTTGCATGGGCACCACAGACGCATCCAGAGGTTCATCCTGTGGCAGCGTATGAAGAACACTCAGGTGAGGGGAACTAAGACATGCAAGTGAAAACACCTGATATTGGCGTAGATAAAGCAACGGTTGCTGAAATCTTGGTAAAGGTTGGTGACACGATTTCTGAAAACGACAGCCTGATCTTGCTCGAATCGGACAAAGCATCGGTTGAAGTACCAAGTACAGCAGCTGGTGTGGTCAAACGTATTTTGGTTAGCCTTGGTGATGAAGTCACTGAAGGTACAGACTTGGTTGAGCTTGAAAGTGAGGGTGCAACGGCAGAACCTGCCGCTGCGCCAGCACCAGAAGAAAAACCAGTTGTACAAGAAGCAGCACCTGCACAAGAAGCACCAGCTGCACAGCCTGCTGCTGGCGGTGCAACTCAGGAAATTGAGGTTCAGGTTCCTGATATTGGTGTAGAAAAAGCAACAGTTGCCGAGATTTTGGTGAAAGTTGGCGACGAGATTGCCGAAAATGACAGTCTAGTTTTGCTTGAATCGGACAAAGCGTCGGTTGAAGTGCCAAGTACAGCAACAGGTACTGTGGTGTCTATTGCGATCAAAGAAGGCGACACGGTTCAAGAAGGTGTTGTGCTGCTTAAGCTTAAAACAGCGGGCGGCGCATCTGCTGCGCCTGAACAAGCACCTGCTGCATCAAGCGCTGCTGCACCTGCCAAAGAATCTGCGGCAGAAACGGCACAACCTGCTACTGAATCAAACGCACCTGCGGGTGATGTTGAGGTCAATGTTCCAGATTTAGGTGTGGACAAGGCTGCAGTGGCTGAGATTTTGGTCAAAGTGGGCGACAAAATCACCAAAGACGAAAGTATCGTGGTGGTTGAATCGGACAAGGCAACAGTTGAAGTTCCAAGTTCGGTTTCAGGCGTGGTTAAAGCCGTGCATGTTCAAGCCGGACAAGATGTTCAAGAAGGCGTACTGCTGATTACAGTTGAAGCCGAAGGCGCAGCGCCAAGTGCACCGAAAGCGGCACCAGCAAAAGCTGAAGCAGCACCTGCACCAGCGGCACCAAAAGCAGCGCCTGCGCCTGCTGCCAAAGCCGATCATGCAGCGCCACAGGCAAGCCAAGACAGCAAATTGACCAAAGAGCAAGAAGCTGAAAATGCCAAAGTCTATGCTGGTCCAGCTGTACGTAAACTCGCCCGTGAATTGGGTGTGGTGTTGGCACAGGTCAAAAATTCTGGTGAGCATGGTCGTCTGATTAAAGAAGACATTTATGCATACGTGAAGCAGCGCTTAACTGCACCAGTTGCTGCGCCAAAAGCAGCAGCGGCTGCAGTGGCATCGGGCTTGCCGTCATTGCCAGATTTCAGCGCATTTGGTGGCGTTGAAGAAAAAGCACTGACGCGTTTACAGCAAGTTTCGATTCCGCAATTGTCGCTCAACAACTTTATTCCGCAAGTGACTCAGTTTGATCATGCGGATATTACTGAGCTTGAAGCATGGCGCAATGACTTGAAGGGTAACTTCAAGAAAGAAGGCATCAGCCTGACCATCATGGCGTTTATCATCAAGGCTGTGGCACATCTGCTGAAAGAAGAGCGTGAGTTTGCTGGTCATTTGTCTGACGATGGTAAATCAGTACTGCTTCGCAACGAAATCCATATGGGGATTGCTGTTGCAACGCCAGACGGTTTGACTGTACCGGTACTACGTAACCCAGATCAGAAATCGATTAAGCAGATCGCGGTTGAGCTAGGTGTAATTGGTCAAAAGGCACGTGATAAGAAATTATCGCCAAAAGACTTGCAAGGTGCCAATTTCACCATTTCAAGCTTGGGCGCGATTGGCGGAACAGCCTTTACACCGTTAGTGAACTGGCCACAAGTGGCGATTTTAGGTATTTCACCTGCTGCGATGCAGCCAGTATGGAATGGCAAAGATTTTGAGCCTCGCTTGATGTTACCGTTGTCATTGTCGTATGACCACCGTGTGATTAATGGTGCCGATGCAGCGCGTTTTACCAACAAGCTGACCAAATTGTTGCAAGATATCCGCAGCTTACTGATCTAAATCATCGTTTATTTAAAAACCCTGCTTCGGCAGGGTTTTTTGATTTAAAGTGGTTGAATATGTGTTTCAGATCAAAGCAAATTGAAACTAGGCGATCAAACAGGTATAATCGATTCACTTCATTGGGGAGTAGCCTCTATTTACGCAATGTAAATAGGTGATGATCAACATAATTGTTCCACAGAACATGGTCATCATAGCTTAAACGCATACGTGTGTTTCCGAGTTGGCAAGACCTTTGATTTATCGTTCTGCACATTTGGCTAGCAGGGGCGGTAAGTCATCGGTACGTTATGCTAGCCAGAGAACAGATATGCAAGAATTCCTGATTTCGACTTCTGTTGTTGCCCTTGCTGAAATGGGCGACAAAACCCAGCTCCTTGCGCTTTTACTCGCAGCCCGGTTCCGCAAACCTGTTCCTATCTTAATCGCGATTTTATTGGCGACCACCATCAACCATGGTTTATCTGCGGTATTAGGACAATGGCTGACGACCGTCTTAAATCCTACCGTTATGGTGTGGGTATTGGCCATTGGCTTTATTGCAATGGCACTGTGGATGCTGGTGCCAGACAAGCTCGATGACGAAACCGATAGCATCAATAAATGGCAACGCTTTGGGGTATTTGGCGCCACCTTTATTTTATTTTTCTTGGCAGAAATTGGCGATAAAACCCAGATCGCGACCGTTGCACTGGCAGCACGTTTTGACAGTGTGTTTTGGGTAATGCTCGGGACCACTGTCGGCATGATGATTGCCAATGCACCAGCGGTATTTATTGGCAACAAAATGGCCGATCGTTTACCTATTTCGCTCATTCACAAGATTGGCGCGGCAATTTTCTTGGTGGTGGGTGTCTCTACACTGGTACAGCATTACTTCTTTTAAATTGCTATAAAAAATCAAGTCGACCTAAAAACGCGCAATCTCATGCGCGTTTTTTTCAAAAAGTCGCATCAGAAAAAATCGGATCATGTTTATTTTGCGCTAAAATAAATCATGAGTGAGCAGCGAAACTTACTCAAGCCTCATATAAAAAAATTCTTCAAGCATCAGAAATCTGTAGTGAACGCAGGAAAAAGGATTCATGTATGCCATTACTAAATGAGCGTCAGTGTGTAATTGCCAGTTATCTGATCATGACCATCAGTTTACTCATGATTTTACCGCTACATCTGTTGCCCGGGCTTTTGTCGGGTTTACTGGTTTACGCGTTGGTCACCAGTTTAAGCCCCTATGTCGAGCGCTTTTCCAATCGAAAGTATGGCCGTGTAACGGTGGTGGCATTATTTAGTGTGGTGATTATCAGTCTGTTGGTACTGCTCATGGTGAGTTTAAGTGCCTATGTGGTGCATGATCTACGCGGCGGTGGGCTGGCTGAGGTCAATGCCAATCTGGATGCCTTGCTCAAAAAATTTCAAAGTGAAGTGGGCGGGTATTTTCCTGGATTTGTACCTGAAAGTATCGATGAGATGAAAGATACTTTGCTGCGCTTATCCAAAGAGCACCTGATCACGTTGCAACATGCCGGAACCGATGTATTGCATGGTTTTGTCACCATGATTGTCGGCATGATCTTAGGTGCCTTGATTTCACTACATCCGAATCAAGACGAAAAAGACATGCCAATGTTTCGGCGCGTTTTTCTGCAGCGCTTAGATACGTTATACCGTGCCTTCAAGAATATCGTCTTTGCGCAGGTCAAAATCTCCCTGATCAATACGATTTTATCGGGACTGTTTATTTTCATTGCCTTACCGCTGATGGGAATGCATTTGCCCTTTGGAAAAACCTTGGTGATTTTAACCTTTGTATTTGGCCTGTTGCCCGTGATTGGTAACTTGATGTCCAATACCTTGATTGTTTTATCCGCCATGAGCGTGTCTTTTACCACGGCGGCCATTGCCCTGTTGTATCTGGTTCTAATTCATAAACTGGAATACTTCTTAAATGCCGATATTATTGGTCAGCGAATTAATGCCAAGGCGTGGGAGCTATTAATTGCGATGCTGGTATTTCAGGCCGTTTTTGGGCTGATTGGCTTGGTGGCTGCACCGATTTACTATGCATACTTCAAAAGTGAAATGAAAAAAGCGGAATTAATTTAATTATTTCAGCGCCTTCTGGGCGCTGATTGATATAACAAGTGTTAGAATTTAAAAATTAGCGCAAGAAAAAATGAAATTTAAGCGCAAATTTGTTTATAATAGCTCACGGAAATTACCAGTGAGATTGTTATGCTGACCATCGTTCAAGAAGCGTTAACCTTCGATGATGTCTTATTACTCCCTGCCTATTCTACAGTTCTCCCAAAAGATGTCTCCTTAAAGACACGTTTGACTCGCGGCATTCAACTAAATATTCCACTCGTTTCGGCTGCAATGGATACCGTGACTGAATCACGTATGGCCATTGCAATGGCGCAAAACGGTGGTATCGGTATTTTGCACAAAAACATGGACATTGCAGCTCAAGCAGCTGAAGTTCGTCGTGTCAAAAAATTCGAAGCCGGTATGGTCAAAGACCCGATTACTGTAACCCCTCAAACCACCGTACGTGAATTGATTGCCATTACGCAAGCCAATAACATTAGTGGTGTGCCTGTGGTACAGGACGGCAAGGTTGTGGGTATTGTGACCGGTCGAGATACACGTTTTGAAACCAATCTTGAGCAACCTGTTAGCAATATTATGACCCCTCAAGACCGTTTAGTGACGGTGAAAGAAGGTGCGTCAAAAGAAAGTATTCAAGCGTTACTTCAAAAGCATCGTATCGAAAAAGTCTTGGTTGTCGATGATCATCATGCCTTAAAAGGTCTGATCACCGTGACCGATTTTCGTAAAGCCGAGCTTTATCCAAACAGCTGTAAAGATGATTTAGGTCGTTTACGTGTTGGCGCAGCAGTCGGCACAGGTGCCGAAACCCCTGCACGTGTTGAAGCACTGGTCGATGCTGGTGCAGATGTGATTGTGGTCGATACCGCACACGGTCACTCAGCCGGTGTGATTGAGCGTGTACGTTGGGTGAAGCAGAACTATCCGCAAGTACAAGTGATTGGCGGCAATATCGCAACTGCAGATGCAGCCTTGGCATTGCTTGATGCGGGTGCAGATGCGGTCAAAGTTGGTATTGGTCCAGGTTCGATCTGTACCACGCGTATTGTTGCAGGTATTGGTGTACCTCAAATTTCTGCGATTGACAACGTGGCACGTGCCCTCAAAGGTGAAATTCCATTGATCGCAGACGGCGGTATTCGCTTCTCTGGTGATATGGCGAAAGCGATTGCGGCTGGTGCAAGCACCATTATGGTCGGATCTTTGATGGCAGGTACCGAAGAGGCGCCAGGTGAAGTTGAATTGTTCCAAGGTCGCTATTACAAAGCGTATCGTGGTATGGGTTCATTGGGTGCGATGTCGGGTGTGAGTGGTTCATCAGACCGTTATTTCCAAGACGCGAAAGCGGGTGTGGAAAAGTTGGTGCCGGAAGGGATTGAAGGTCGTGTGCCTTACAAGGGGCCAATGAGCGCGATTGTACATCAGATGATGGGCGGCCTACGTTCATCTATGGGTTATACAGGCTCTGCCGACATCGAAGCGATGCACCAAAATACCCAGTTTGTGAAAATCACAGCAGCAGGTATGCAAGAGTCACACGTTCACGATGTGACGATTACGAAGGAAGCACCGAACTACCGTATTGGTTAATTACCACTTACGGACCTCAGTGAAAAACGCCGTCAGTCCACTGACGGCGTTTTTGATTTGGTGTAAAGTAAACACATGGATGGTGGCGTCACCATAAAATGAAAAGTGAGTCAAAAATGAGTTATTTTGGAACCGATGGCATTCGTGGAAAATTCGGTGTAACGCCGATCACACCTGAATTTGCACTAAAGTTAGGGTTTGCCGCTGGAAAAGTATTAAAACGAACAAGTCCAATTCATAAACCCATTGTTGTTTTAGGTAAAGATACCCGTTTATCTGGCTATATTTTAGAGTCTGCTTTACAGGCCGGTTTAAACGCCGCAGGTGTTTATGTCCACCTACTCGGGCCATTACCGACGCCTGCTATTGCACATCTCACACGTGCCTTACATGCCGATGCCGGTATTGTGATTTCCGCATCGCACAATCCTTATTTTGATAACGGTATTAAATTCTTTTCAGGTGAAGGCAAAAAACTGCCTGATGATTTACAAGATGCGATCAATCAGGAGCTTGAGCATGAGCTTTTGATTGAAGATACTGCCAATTTGGGTAAAAGTGTCCGTGTGAAGGATGCTAATGGTCGCTATATCGAGTTTTGTAAATCTACCTTTCCCTATCATTTCGACTTACGCAGTCTGACCATTGTGGTGGATTGTGCCAATGGTGCTGCCTACAATGTCGGGCCATCGGTGTTTCGTGAACTCGGTGCAAAAGTGATTGCGCTGTATAACGATCCGACGGGCATGAACATCAATGAACATTGTGGTTCGACCCATCCAGAAAACTTACAAAAGGCCGTGGTGCATTATAAAGCCGACCTAGGCATTGCCTTTGATGGCGATGCTGATCGTGTGATTTTAGTGGATAAATTCGGACAATTGGTCGATGGCGATCATATTCTGTATATTCTGGCGACCCAAGCCAGAAAGAAACCGGCAGGTATTGTCGGGACAGTTATGAGTAATATGGCGCTCGAGTTAGCACTGGCCAAAGCCGAAGTGCCGTTTGTGCGTGCCAAAGTTGGTGACCGCTATGTGCTTCAGGCGCTTGAAGAAAATGAATGGGTGATTGGTGGTGAGCCATCTGGTCATATCTTGACACTCGACAAGAGCACCACGGGTGATGCCATTATTGCTGCCTTGCAAGTGTTGACTGTTATGGTTGAAAAAGGCAAAGCCTTGCATGAACTTGTGGCTGGTTTTGAGCTGTTTCCACAGGTATTGGTCAATGTACGTCTGGATCAAATGATCGATCCGTATGCGATTCCTGAACTGGCGCAGGAGTTTAATCAGGCCGAAGCACAACTTAAGGGACGTGGACGTTTACTGATTCGAAAATCAGGAACCGAACCTGTGATTCGTGTGATGGTGGAAGGCGATAACGAAGAAGAAGTGACGACCCTAGCGCATCGTTTAGCGGACTGCGTCCGTGAACATGCTGCTGCATAAGAGAGATTCACATGACAGATACCATTAAAGATCTGAGTGAGCTGCGTTTAAGCTACGAAAAAGGGCAGTTAGATGAGGGTCAAGTGGATCCAAATCCACATGGCCAGTTTTTACAGTGGTTTAACCATGCCTTGCAAGAGAATTTCCTCGAACCCTATGCCATGTCACTGGCGACGTGTAACCGTGCTGGTCGGCCGCACGTTCGAACGGTTTTACTCCGTGGTGCGACTGAACAGGGGTATGACTTTTATACCAACTACGATAGCCAAAAAGGGCTTGATTTGGCCGAATCAGCCTTTGCTGAATTACTGTTTTACTGGCCGAGTCTTGAGCGCCAGATCCGTGTCAGTGGCAGTGTGGTCAAGATTCCAGAGGCTGAGTCGACGGCGTATTATCATAAACGCCCACGCGATAGCCAGATTGCAGCACATTTAAGTACGCCGCAAAGCGGGGTGATTGCAAGCCGTGAATTGCTTGAACAGCGCTTTAAGGCATTTCATGAGCAGGTGCAAGATCAGGCCGAGATTGAAAAGCCAGCCTTCTGGGGCGGTTATCGGGTACAGCCAGATCACTATGAGTTCTGGCAGGGTCGACGTAATCGGATGCACGATCGAATCAGCTATGACAAGCATGATGATCAATGGATCATGCAACGATTAATGCCTTAATGAACTTCGTTCAGATCAAGCAGCGCCCTTTACTCACGCCGCCAGAATCTTTTCAGGCGGTGCCTGAATTTCTTGCACAGATTTTGGCGCGCCGCGGTGTGCAGTCCGAACAGGAACTGGATTTAAAGTTACGGCATTTGCTCAAGCCAGAACTCAAAGATTTGGCCACTGCAACAGCGTTGATCGATGCAGCGATTGATCAGCATGAGCATATTGTGATTGTGGGCGATTACGATGCAGACGGTGCGACCAGCACGGCATTGATGTGTTTGGTGCTCAAAGCGTTGGGCGCCCATGTCGATTATATCGTACCGGATCGTTTTAAATACGGTTATGGGCTGACGCCTGCAATTGCAGATCTGGCCGAAACCACTTTTGCACCAGATTTACTGATTACTGTAGACAACGGAATATCCAGTCATGCTGGAGTAGCGCGCGCGCAGGCATTAGGCATGCAGGTGATTATTACCGATCATCACCTCACCACTAAACAGCCACCCGATGCCGAAGCGGTGGTCAACCCTAATCAGCTTGAGTGTGCCTTTCCAAGTAAAGCCTTGGCCGGTGTGGGCGTGGCGTTTTATTTACTTGCGCATTTGTGTACTTTACGCCAGCAACAACAAAAATCGAGCTGCAAAATCAGTCAATATCTGGATTTGGTGGCGCTGGGCACGTATGCCGATGTCGCGACGCTAGATTACAACAACCGGATTTTGGTCGATGCAGGACTCAAGCGCATTCAGCAACAGCAGTGTCGGCCGGGTATTTTAGCCTTGCTCGAGATTGCCAAGCGTGACGCTGCAACGCTTAAAGCACAGGATTTAGGTTTTGTGCTTGGGCCTCGTATCAATGCTGCTGGTCGGATGGACAGTATGAATATTGGAATTGAATGCCTGATGGCGCCAGATTTCAAAACGGCTTATCCAATTGCAGAGCAACTTAATCGGCTAAATCTAGAGCGCCGTCAAGTCGAAACTGAAATGAAGCAGCAGGCACTGGGCTATCTGGAAACACTTCAACTCAATGAAACACAAATTCCACCAGCGCTGGTGTTGTTCGAAGAGAGTTGGCATCAAGGCGTGATTGGTATTGTTGCAGGGCGTTTAAAAGAGCAGTTTCATCGACCAACCATTGTGTTTGCACCCGATACCGATGGCGAGCACATCAAGGGCTCTGCACGTTCCATCGATGGTATTCACATTCGCGATACCATTGAGCAGGTGGCTGAGCAATATCCGCATTTGGTCAGTCATTTTGGTGGACATGCGGCGGCGGCGGGTTTAACGCTGAAAAAACAGTATTTCGATGAGTTTAAACGTATTTTTACCCAGTATGTTGCTCAGATGGATGAATCTTTACTGGACGCGGTCCTCTGGACAGATGGCGTTTTACCGATGTCTGCACACCAGCTCGATACTTTAAACTGGATTGAGCGTTTAGGCCCATGGGGACAAAAATTTCCTTACCCACAGTTTGAAGGCCGCTTTCAGGTGCTCGATTATCGCTGGCTCAAAGAACTTCATTTAAAGCTAAAGCTCTCGCTGGATCAGTACGGAACCATAGATGCGATTGCCTTTAATGCGGCACATCAATTCGAATTTGATCCGAGTATACCGTTTGTCAATTTAGTCTATGAGTTAGATCGAAACGAATTTAACGGCAGTGTGAATTTGCAGCTTCGTATCCTACATTTAGATCAGACATAAAAAAACTGCTCCGAGGAGCAGTTTTTTTATACGTCTAAACCGATTGCTTAGAAGCGATATGATGCACCTACTGAATAAGTATTGTAGTCATCGCCGAAACCTAATCGACCATCAACACTTACTTGCTGGCTTAAGAATTTTTTAGCTGTGATGCCCCATTGGTCAAGATTAAGGGCCTTATCACGCTGATAGTCTGCGCCAACACTTAATGTTTTGTCGATATAGTAGTCGCCTGCAACGTAGTATTGCTTATTGTCATTGTTACCAAACACACCACGGGCTTCAAGGTTTACGTCATGTTGGCCAACTTGAGTAACGTATTTGGCACGTAAGGTTGGATCAACATCATCTCCACCATTTTTTGTGTCATAACCTTGTAGACCAAGTGCAACCAATAATCCTGGTGCTGGAAGATAACCTACCTCGGCATTATAACGGGTGGTTTTTGTGTCGTTTAAATTCTTAATTTTATTTTCTTCACGAGCAACGCCTGCACCTAAATAGAAGTCGCTGTTTGGTACATAGTATTCACCAGCAATACCAATATTTGTATTTTTAGTGCCGCTATTATCGCCGTATACACCGCCAACACTCACGTTACTTGCACGATCAAGAAATGCTGCTTCGGCTAATGGCGCGTTACGAGTTTGAACAGGATTAAAGTAGTAAGTGCCACTTGCACCAAATGTACTTACACCGCTACCGTTATCTGGATCTAGGTAATTGTAGTTACCGTTAACTTCAGTTTGGTAAGCGTGAGCAGTAGTTCCTACAAAAGCGAGTGAAGACAAAAGTGCTGTGACTAGAGTTAACTTTTTCATGGAAAATCTCCCCTCCAAAAAATAATAATTAATGTTTTGTTACAACTTTCAGTCTAGTGAAAAATTTGAGTGCGTCAATTAGGCCAACGTAACCGAACGGTAATAATGTGGAATTCGTGTAATTAATTATTTTTAAGTTTTTGATATTCAATAATAAATATGAAATGTTTTGTTTTATTAAAAGCTAGAGGGTTTTGTGAAGTTATCACGAATATGCACAATTAATCATCAATATTGTGACCAATTGTATTTAAAATGCACCAGTTTAGACCTCCATAATGAAGATTAGATTAATGTTATAAAAACAAATTCATAACGCTTTATAGGGATTAGATTTCAAACAAATCGGGGTTTTTTTATAGGACTAAAACGCAGTTTTTCTCTCTCGAAGCGGGCTGTGTTAAACTAGACAGCGAAATAAATGAATGTAATGTGGGAATTGTGGCGTGGAAATTAATCCGTATTTGAACCAATTAAAAGATTTAACCGAACGTAGTCAAACACTACGGGGGTATCTTTGACTACGATCTAAAAAAAGAACGTCTAGAAGAAGTTTTACGCGAGCTTGAAGATCCGGCGATCTGGAACGACCAAAGTCGTGCTCAAGCCATGGCCAAAGAAAAAGGTGAGCTTGAAAACGTTCTGAACGTTTTAGATGGTCTTGCCAATCAGCTCGACGATGCTAAAGCAATGCTGGATCTTGCCGTTGAAGCCGATGACGAAAGTCTGCTCGAAGATGTTGATGCAGAGCTTGTGGCGGCAGAAGAGGCGCTGGCCAAGCTCGAATTTCGCCGGATGTTTAGCAATCCGATGGACCCGAACCCATGTTATGTCGAGATTCAGGCAGGTTCGGGTGGTACCGAGGCACAAGACTGGGCTTCCATGTTACTGCGTATGTACATGCGCTGGATCGAGCGTCATGGCTTTAAAGCTGAATTGATGGAAGAATCAGATGGTGATGTAGCGGGCATTAAATCGGCCACTATCCGAGTCGAAGGCGAGTACGCATATGGCTGGTTACGTACCGAGTCTGGTGTACATCGTCTGGTGCGTAAGTCGCCATTTGACAGTGGCAACCGTCGTCATACCTCGTTTAGTGCTGTATTCGTTTCACCTGAAATTGATGACAATATTGAAATTGAAATCAATCCAGCTGATGTACGTACCGATACATACCGTGCATCGGGTGCCGGTGGACAGCACATTAACAAAACCGATTCTGCCGTGCGTTTGACTCACGCGCCGACAGGGATTGTGGTGGCTTGTCAGAACCAGCGTTCTCAGCATGCGAACCGTGACCATGCATGGAAACAGTTACGTGCAAAATTGTACGAACTTGAAATGCAAAAGCGTAATGAAGCTGCACAAGCCCTTGAAGACTCAAAGTCTGATATCGGCTGGGGTAGCCAGATTCGCTCCTATGTACTGGATGACTCACGTATTAAAGACTTGCGTACTGGTGTTGAAAATT
Source organism: Acinetobacter sp. ACZLY 512 (assembly GCF_023614015.1). Lineage (NCBI taxonomy): Bacteria > Pseudomonadati > Pseudomonadota > Gammaproteobacteria > Moraxellales > Moraxellaceae > Acinetobacter > Acinetobacter sp. ACZLY 512. The sequence goes on along the minus strand of NZ_JAKIVI010000002.1, from coordinate 322,108 downwards.
CAAATACAGGTGCTGTACTCGACGGCGATCTGGATAAATTTATCGAAGCCAGTTTGAAACAAGGCTTGTAATTGTAAACATCCGCAAAGCGTGTTTACCTGTGCTTACAATATATCTATTAAAATCGATATTAATATTTATAAAAATAGATATTAATATCGTAATTATACGATACAATGTAAAGTATGGTGTTGAACAACGCTTTGCGCCCTAATCTTTGAGCTTTGCTTATGGATACCGATGTAATTTTTAAAGCCCTCGCCAATCCGACTCGTCGTCAGATTTTGGAATGGCTCAAGCATCCAACAAAATACTGGGCCGCAGAAGAATGCGGCAATTTTGAGCGGGGTGTTTGTGCCGGGCAAATTGAGCGATTAGGCAATGTGTCACAATCGACCATGTCTAATCATTTGTCTGTTTTACAACAGGCAGGTCTCATTACGGTAGAGAAATATGGCCAGTGGTCTTATTTTTCGCGCAACGAAGCGTTGATTCAGCAATATCTCGATCATTTAAAAGAAACGCTTTAATCGAGCGTAAGCTGAGGTTGTGATGGCTGAACTAAGTTCTCCGTTAAAAGTTGGTGATTTTGAATTAAAAAACCGTTTGGTGATGGCGCCGCTGACTCGCTCGCGCAGTGGGGAAAGCCGAGTGCCAAATGCGCTGATGAAAGAGTATTATCAGCAGCGTGCCAATGCAGGTCTGATCTTGACGGAAGCCACGGTGATTTCTCCTAAAGCCGTCGGTTATGAAGATACACCAGGACTTTGGACAGAAGAACAAGCACATGCTTGGCAACCCATTATTCAGGCGATTCATGCACAAGGCGCCAAAATCGTGGCGCAACTTTGGCATGTGGGCCGGATCTCAGATCCTCAGTTGCTTGATGGTGATCTCCCGGTTGCACCGAGCGCGATTCAGCCAGAAGGACATGTCAGCCTATTGCGTCCGAAACGTCCTTATGTGACACCGCGCGCATTATCGCTCGAAGAAATTGACGAGATTGTTCAACAGTACCGACATGCGGCTGAAATGGCCAAACTGGCTGGTTTTGACGGCGTAGAATTACATGCTGCCAATGGTTATTTAGTCGATCAATTCTTGCAATCGCAAACCAATCAGCGTGATGATCAATACGGTGGTTCACTCGAAAATCGTGCACGTTTACTGTTGCAGATTGTCGATGAATTCATTGCAGTTTGGGGTGCTGGACGTGTTGGTGTACATATTGCCCCTCGCGGTGATTCGCACGATATGGGCGATGCCAACCCACTTGAAACCTTCGGTTATGTGATGCGTCAGCTCAGTGAGCGAGAAATTGCCTTTGTATTTTCGCGTGAATATGAAGCCACAGACAGTATCGGGCCTGAATTGCGTAAACAATTTAGTGGTGTATGGATTGCCAATGAAAGCCTAACGCCAGATTCTGCGCGTCGTATATTGGCCAATGGCGATGCCGATGCCGTATCTTTTGGTAAAGCGTATATCGCGAATCCTGATTTGTACACGCGACTAATCAACCATGCACCGCTGAATGATGTCAATCCAGAAACTTTGTATGCCAAAGGTGCAGAAGGTTATACCGACTATCCTACGCTACGTGAATCGACGCTTGACGCCTAAATTTGCGTGAGTTATTCAGAGCGCCATACATTAACAAATGTATGGCGCGTCGCATATTTTTAAGCAGGAATGGCTTCAGTGGCTAAGACTTCAGCGATTGCTTTGGCAACATTATAGATATTGTTCATATTAAGACCTGCCATACAGATACGACCACTGCGTACCAGATAAATGGCATAGTCTTCACGAAGGGTGTCAACTTGTGCAGCAGTCAGACCCGTATAGCTAAACATGCCTTTTTGTTCTATCAGATAGTTAAAGTTACGATCTGGTAAAGCTTTGCTTAATTGATCGCGTAAAATGACACGCATTTTTAGAATGCGTTTACGCATCTCTTTCACTTCGTTTTGCCACTGTTGATTGAGTTCGGCATCATTCAAGACCTGATCCACCAACCATGCACCTGTTGTCGGTGGATTGGAATAAATTCGGCGAACAGTGGCTTTAAGCTGACCAAAAGTGCATTGAGCTGCTTCAACATCATCACACACTACAGTAAGACCACCTACACGTTCACCATAGAGAGAAAAGGTTTTGGAGAACGAATTACTGATAATAAAATTTAGGCCAGATTGATCCATGGCACGAATAGGGTATGCGTCTTGTTCTATGCCTTCGCCAAAGCCTTGATAGGCAATGTCGAGAAACGGAATGAGATGACCTGACTTTAATACTTCAATCACTTGATCCCATTGTTCAGGTACTAGATCAACCCCAGTCGGGTTATGGCAGCATGGATGTAGCAGTACAATACTATGCTTTGGAAGTTGCTTTAATGTTGCCAACATACCTTTAAAATCAAGGCCATGTGTTTTAGCATCAAAATAAGGATAGAAGTGAGTTTTAAACCCTGCACCATTAAAAATGGCGATATGGTTATCCCAAGTGGGTTGACTCACCCAGACTTCTGAATCCGGAAAATAGTTCTTTAAAAAATCGGCACCCACTTTGAGTGCACCTGAACCACCAATCGTCTGAATGGTCACGGCACGTCCGTTTTGAACCGCTGAGCTATTGTTTCCAAAAAGCAGGGCTTGAATTGCGTCACGGTAAGGTTTAAAACCTTCCATTGGTAGGTATGACTTCACCTTGCTTTGATGAAGTTCAATCCGTTTTTGTGCTTCAACAATAGTATCAAGCTGAGGTACGATACTGTCTTCATTATAATAAAGACCTATGCTCAAATTAACTTTTGCTTCGCGTGGATCGGTGTTAAATTGTTCCATAAGGGAAAAAAATGGATCGCCTGCATATGGTGGGATATGTTGAAACATTATAAAATCCTTGCTTTTCACAGTTGAAACTACTCACCGTGTTGAGGTGAAGTAGGTGAGTTTAAAGTGTCTATAAATCAAAATAAGTTATTGTAAATAAATAATATTTTTAAATTAACACAAGATTTTTTTCAATACCTTGCATATTTTTGTTGATATTATCCTGTAAAATTTCGAATAGTCGCTGCTGCGCCTCATCAGTTGCCCAGGCAATATGTCCTGTAATTAATACGTTGGAGCAATCTTGTTGGAGTTGTAAGAGAGGGTGATCAATTGCGGGTGGTTCTTGATCCAATGTATCAGTTGCGAAACCTGCTAAATGCCCACTTTTAATCGCATCAATTAAGGCAACATCATCGATTAACTCGCCCCGACCCACATTAATCAAGAGACTTCCTTTTTTGAGCTGCGCTAATGTATCAGTGTTCATTAAATGTTGGGTTTGCGCGTTGAGTTCACAGTGTAAAGATAAAATATCTGCTTGCCGAATTGCATCTTCAAAAGCCACATAACCAGATCGGCACATTAATGCATCTTTTCGCTCGCTGAATATGACATGCATACCAAAGGCGGTTGCTTTTTGCGCTAGTGATTGTCCAATTTCACCTTTACCCAAAATGACTAAAGTTTTATTTTTAAGCTCATGTATGGGAGAGGCAAGATAAAATGCACTTGAACCTTGTGACCATAGACCTGCTTTGACTGCATCAAGTTGTAAGTTAAAATTTTTGATCAAAAGCATCATCATAGTAAAGGCATGTTCTGCTACAGCATCCCCAGCATAGTTACGGATATTACAAACTTTTACGCCGTGTTGATGCAGTAATGCGAGATCGATATGATTATAGCCAGTTGAGCAAAGTGCCACTAATTTCAAAGTTGGATTATTTTTTAGGATAATTTTATTTATTTCGAGTTCACTGATAACAATCACATCTTGATCATGAACTTGCTGCTCAAATTCATGCTGAGTTAACTGATCATATTCAGTATAGTGTGCTGGAAAATCAAATTGAAAAGCGCGTTGGATTAAAACATATTTTTCTGCGCAAGTAATTTTAAATGGAGTCGTCATTTTAAATTCATTCATCTTAACAATGAATGATGGAATTTAGGATAAAAACAACAGGTAGGCAATATTACAATTCTAAAGCAATGCGTAGGAAAACTAAAACTAGTAGCGTGAATAAATCAAACTGAACGAAATATAACCTGCGACCAAAATAGCGTTGATTAATACGGAAAATTTGAATCACTAACAAGGAAAACGAAAATTGCCTTTAAAGGTGAATCGTAGATACTCATTTTATTACTTAATTGGAAGCACATGTGATGAAACATACACGCATTCGAACATTCAATACTAAAAAAACTTACCCAGAACAAAAACTCGATAATGACTTATGTCAGGCTGTCGTTGCGCGTGGCAGTACCGTTTTTTTACGTGGGCAAATTGGGCAGAATCTAGACACTTCTGAAAGTGTATGTATTGGTGATGTTCGTGGTCAGGCAGAGCAGGCCATGTACAACATTGATATGCTACTCAAAGAAGCGGGTGGAGAGCTTGAAGATATATGTAAAATCACGATTTATATCATTGATCCACGTTATCGTGAAGAGGTTTATCTGGTTGTAGGTAAATGGCTTAAAGGCATTTTTCCTGTGTCTACAGGTATTGTAGTATCCGCTTTAGCACGCCCAGAATGGCTTGTCGAAATTGATGCGATTGCAGTTATTCCCGATACACCCTAATGAGGAGCATGCCGATGACTTTTTCAATTATTGCTCGATGTAAGAAAACTGGACAGCTTGGTGGTGCTATTTCATCTTCCTCTCCAGCCGTTGCTGCACGGTGTTTACAGGCCAAAGCAGGTATTGGTGTAGCCGCAAGTCAAAATATCACCGATCCCTACTTGGCAAACATTTTGCTTGATATGATCAAATACGACATAACGCCTGCAGATGCGATATCAGAATTGGTCAAAAATACTGATTTTATTGAATATCGCCAGTTGGCATTAGTTAATTTGAATGCTCCACCTGCTGTGTTTAGTGGTCAGCATGTTTTGGGCGTGGCTTCGCAGTGTGTTGGTGAAGATGCTGTTTGTGCGGGTAATTTGTTAGAAAATACAACAGTTCCTCAACAGATGCTGGATGAATTCCAAGCGGCTAAAGGAAGTTTGGCGGAACGCCTGATGATCGCGCTTCAACATGGTTTAAAAGCAGGGGGAGAGGCAGGCCCAGTTCGTTCGGCTGGACTACTTGTTGTTGATAAATTGGAATGGCCCGTCATCGACTTGCGGGTGGACTGGTCTGGGACGCCTATAGATGATTTATATGAACTATGGAAAGTATATGAACCACAAGTAGAGGATTATGTTATTCGGGCATTAAATCCAAGCGACTCTCCGAGTTATGCTGTTCCAGGTGATGAATAATAAATTAATAGTGTTTATTGATAAGGTTTAAAACACGTGCTAAATCGTATTTCATTACGTCAAATACAATATTTTGTTGCCACTGCTGAAAGTGGCAGCATCATTATTGCATCTGAGAAAATTCATGTTTCTTCGCCTTCAATTTCAGCAGCGATTGCGCATATAGAATCAGAGCTTCAGGCACAGCTGTTTATTCGTCAGCATGCCAAAGGGTTAATTTTGACCGATATTGGTGAAAAGGTAATGCAGGAGTGCAAGGTGCTTCTGAGTCAGGCAGATAATCTGTACGCACTCGTTGCAGATTTTTCTGGTTCAGTACGAGGGCCTTTAAAACTCGGTTGCTTTACAGCGTTTGCGCCCATGATTCATGCCGAAGTCATTCAGGGATTCTGTAACTTATATAAAAATGTAACGTTGAATGTATCTGAAGACGATCAAATGGTCTTAATGAATCGTTTAATCCGTAATGAATTAGACGTGGCACTCACCTATGACTTAAATCTGGAAGAGGATTTGATTAACTTTGAATCACTGGCGATTTTACCGCCTCATGTTTTAGTTAGCGAATCTCATCCATTAGCACACAATAGTGCAGTGACATTAGAGGAACTAACGGAGCTACCGATGGTGCTCTTAGACATGCCATATAGTAATGATTATTTTATTTCATTATTTAGAAAGTATAAATTAAGTCCCAAAGTCACTCATTCTTCTCGGCATGTTGATGTTGTTCGCTCTATGGTTGCAAATAATTTAGGCTACACCATTTTAAATGTAAGGCCCAAAAACAATTATTCACTAGATGGTAAACGTTTGGTACGGTTGCGGATTGCTGGTTCACATCGTCCTATGCATATTGGTCTGGCAACTGCAAAAAATGCCACATTAAACACAGTCGCGCAGGCATTTATTAGCCGCTGTCGTGCTTTTATTTCCAATCATTATATTTCAGGCATGACGGATGCTCATTTCTTTGACCCACATATTAAATCTCATGCATTCGATGTTCAGGGACCTGAGTAAATGAATAAGCAGATGAGAAGTTTAGCGTTATTAGAACGGTTAATTGCATTTGATACGACATCTTATAAAAGTAATCTCGAACTGATTGATTACGTAAAGCAGATCTTTGAAGCAAACCAAATCAATGTGCAGCTTAACTTCAACCAAGACAGAACCAAAGCCAATCTATTTGCCAGTACAGGTCCAGAAACTGAAGCTGGTATTTTACTTTCGGGGCATTCTGATGTGGTTCCAGTGACGGGACAACAATGGGATACACCTGCTTTTAATGCTGTAGTTAAAGATGGCCATGTGTATGGTCGTGGTACAGCAGATATGAAAGGTTTTTTGGCCTGCGCCATCAATGCAATGTTGGATGCTTCACAGTATCAGCTGAAAAGACCGTTACAGTTATGTATTTCTTATGATGAAGAAATTGGCTGTATTGGTGTAAGAGGAATTCTGGAACATTTATCTGAAACTTTAATGCCTCCGCTGGCATGTGTCATTGGTGAGCCAACCATGATGCAGATGGCACTGGCACATAAAGGTAAAACTGTTTATCAGGCGCATTGCTGTGGTGAAGAAGGGCACTCCGCCTTGGCGCCGCGCTTTATTAATGCAATTCATGTTGCAGGTCATCTGATTCAATCCTTACAGCAAACTCAGCAGTACATCGCGTTACAAGGGCAGCAGGATCAAGGTTATGACATCCCTTATACGACTATTCATGTGGGAAAGATTGCAGGGGGAACAGCTTTGAATATTGTTCCAAATCAATGTGTTGTAGATTATGAAATCCGGAACTTGGCTGAGGATAGTAGTGCAAAAATTCAAAAATTGATCTTTGATAAAATTAGTGAAGAGTATCAATCGCATATTGAAATTAAGCAAGTGAATCAATATCCAGGACTAAAAACCTCACCGACTGTACAGGCGGTTGAATTTATTCAGCAATTTCTTCCTGTCGATACGACACAGACTAATATTTCGTTTGGGACAGAAGGTGGCCTGTTTCAAAATACCATGAATTGTCCAGTGATTGTTTGTGGACCAGGGGATATCGCAGTGGCGCATAAACCAAACGAATATGTCTCACTGGCACAGTTGCAACAATGTGAAATATTTTTGGAAAAATTAGTGACAACCATTACGGTCTAAACCATCAGCTCTGAATCATGCTGTCAGACAGCATGATCTTTCTGGACGTTCTATTTTTATAAATTCATTGTGCCGATATCTTCATTTGAATATGTCGGTACTGTCTTATTTTTTCACAAGACAGGAAATACTTATCTGCACTGGGTTTAGTCATCGCTTTAAATTTTTAATAGGCTTACTTCACTTTTTCAAAATTACTTATTGTGCCAATTTCCGCTATAACAAAAGTAATTAAATGAGTATTTTAGTGCAGAGGTACCGTATGGATTTTGATTGGACATATACCTTAGGGTTATTGTTAAACAAAAATTTTTGGATGGCAACTTGGACAGTCATTGAGCTGAGTATTTTGGTTTGGTTCATTGGAATTCTATTCGGTTTTGTTTTAGCCTTTGCAAAGCAATCCAGATTTAAGCCTATCGCATGGATGAGCGGTACATATATCTGGTTTTTTAGAAGCCTTCCTCTTTTGGTATTACTAGTTTTTGTCTATAACTTGCCACAAATTTTTCCTGCTTCAAGCGTGGTTTTAGCATCGCCCTTTTTAGCAGGTTTAATTGCCATGACTCTGAGTGAGGCGGCCTATATTGCTGAAATTCATCGTGGTGGTCTGACTTCAATTACCAAAGGCCAAATTGAAGCAGGCAAAGCATTGGGCATGAAATATTTGGGTGTTCAGCGCTTGATCGTGATACCTCAAGCATTTCGCGTGGCACTTCCTTCTTTAGCCAATGAATATGTATCGATTGTAAAAACGACTTCTCTAGTTTCGGTCATCTCGCTGACTGAAATTTTATTGGTTGGCCAACAACTTTATACACGAAATTTTCTAGTCCTTGAAACCATGCTGGCGGTTGCCTTTTATTACGTTTTAATTGTGACGGTATTTGGCTGGTTAATTCAATGGTTCGAGCATAAAATTGATGTCACCCATCGAAAGCCAGGCTTATTAAATGAGCTTGATCCTTTAAATAAGTTGCCTAATATTTCCAATGCATCAATTAGTGCCCGTAAAGCAATCCTACCTGAACGCCAGGGGGAGTATGCACTTGAAGCAACAGATATACATAAGTCATATGGCGATCATGAGGTACTTAAAGGAATTGATCTGAAAGTGCGCTGGGGAGAAGTGATTTCGATTATTGGTCCATCAGGATCGGGTAAAACCACTTTTATCCGGACACTAAACGGTCTTGAGTCTTTAAATCGTGGAACGGTTCATTTGCTCGGTCAACCGTTCCTTAAAGATCATGTGCTCACCGAAGACTCGCCTGAATATAAAAACCAGATTGTGCGTGTCGGGATGGTGTTTCAAAGCTTCAATTTATTTCCACATAAAACAATTCTAGAAAATGTCATGCTGGCACCCAATTATCACAAAATGGGTAGTACCTTAGAGAATAAAGTTACGGCTTTGGCGATGTTAGATAAGGTAGGAATGAAACAGCATGCCTATAAGTATCCTCATCAACTCTCTGGTGGGCAACAACAGCGTGTTGCAATCGCACGTGCACTTGCGATGAAACCATCAATTATTCTATTTGATGAGCCGACTTCTGCGCTGGATCCTGAACTGGTTAACGAAGTGTTGAAAGTAATTGAGGAGCTTGCTCAAGAAGGCCTGACCATGATTATTGTGACACATGAAATGAGTTTTGCTTTTAAAGTTTCAGATAGAGTCATGTTTATGGAAAACGGTTATGTTGTAGCTGAAGATACTCCAGAAAATTTACTAAATTCATCCAACGAACGCTTAAAGCAGTTTATGAATAAAGCTTAACAATTGTGTTATCCGAAAACATTTCTAAGCCTATTTTTATAAAAGAGCCATTTTTCTTAATGGCTTTTTTTTGATTTGTGTAGCAATAGATTGGATTAAGATTTTATTAAGAACTAGATCAGTAAATACAAATTATCAAATACGAAAAATCACCTATATTGGATCTTAGGTGATTACATAACTCAGGTGAAAAGATATGAAAATGAAAGGGGTATTTACAGTAAGTTTGCTGGTAAGTAGTTTAATACTGACTGCGTGTTCTAAAGGCACGGATCAAAGCCATACTTCGCAAGAGACGACCAAAAAAACAACATTAAACCTAGGTTCAGATATGACCTTTCCGCCTTATGAATATTTAGAAGACGGAAAACCTAAAGGAGTCGATGTCGAAATTATGGCCAAAATGGCGCAGCTAGATGGTTCTTATGAACCGAACTGGATCGATACCCGATGGGCGAATCTCATCCCTGGTCTGAAAAGTAAAAAATTTGATGTGTTGTTTTCTTCGATGTATATCACCAAAGAGCGTTTACAACAAATTGACATGATCCCATATTACAAAACTGATATTTCATTATTAGTTCGCGGTGATTCCACTTTAAATCCAAAAGGACCAAATGACCTATGTGGAAAAGTGGTTGGAACAATGAAAGGTACAACGTTTGCAATACAGATACAGGAGATTTCTGAAAAACGCTGCGTGGCTCAAGGTAAGTCAGCTATTAAGGTTAGAGAATTTGAAACTTCACCTCAAACTACTCAAGCGCTTCTTGCGCATGCTGTTGATATTCAGTATGACGATGCAGCAGTGATGGCCAATGCAGTCAATAATTTAGGCAGCAAGGTGAAAATAACGTCTACCGAAGAGTTCTATCCAATTTTAGGTGGAATTGGTATTCGTAAAGGTGACACTGAAACTTATAAAAAAATTGAAGATGGTTTAAATAAAATCAAGGCTTCTGGCGATTACCAAAAGATTCTGGCTGCACATGGCCTAAAAGAGCCTACGGCAGATGATATTGCGAAATTAATGAAATAATGCCCGATACTAAGAGGATAAATTGAATGCTAACTCAAGAACAAATCCAGCAATTTCATCAAAATGGATATTTAGTTGTAGAAAATGTAATCCAGCAAGATGAACTGAACCAGTTGCGTCAACAGCTAGAGGCTTGGGTGAAAGAAAGTTGTCAATATGACCAACCTTGGGGAACAACCATAGATGGTCGTTCAAGATTCGATATCGATCCAGCGGATCATCGCCCTGAGCACCCCTCTTTACGACGGGTCAGTTCACCGACAGAAATTTCTGAGGCGTATTACAAAACGGCTCTCGAGTCGAAAATGGCAGAAATGGCTGGGCAGCTTATTGGTGGAAATGGAACCAAATTTCACCATAGTAAAATTAACGCGAAATTGCCACATACCAGTACCACTGTAAAATGGCATCAAGATTTTCCTTTTACCCCACATACCAATGATGACATGATCACAGCGTTACTCATGGTAGGAGAAGTAACTCAAGATAATGGCCCTTTACAGGTGATTTCAGGAAGTCATCAAGGACCTATCTACGATCATTGGCAGGATGGGCGTTTCACAGGAAAGGTCGAAGCAGAAATAGAGGCACAACAGTGTCAGAATTATGAGTCTTGCATTGGCCCAGCAGGATCAGTCTGTTTTATGCATACACGATTGTTGCATGCTTCTGGTGCTAATCTGACCGCATTACCACGTTATTTATATATTGCAGTTTACGCTGCTGAAGATGCAATGCCATTATCTGATAATCCGTTGCCAAGTGAGCATGAAGGTCATCTGGTCTATGGTGATTTAAGTGGAACTGTTCGTATGACACCAAATCAGCTTAAGCTTCCACAAAAACCAAAGGGCGCGTCATTTTTTGTACAACAAGCTGGCTTGGAAATGAACTAAATAAACAATGCAAAGCTTTCACCATCTAAGCATAAGTTAAATCGAAGCAAGCTTCGATTTAACTCTATTTAAAACCTTTAATCCATAAAACTCGGATCTTCTTTCATTAAAATCATTTTCATCTCTTCAAAATGTGCCTGAGAATAATCATCAATTTTCTCCCAGTCTTTTGCCGTTTTTTCAGCGATATGATCATCTAGAATACTGAGCGCTTGTCCTGTTGCATAAGCATTGACTAGAAGTTGACTTGCACGCTCTATGGTGTACATGTCATCAAATGCAATGCCGATCTTATGTGAACTGACAATCACACCATGATTTCCCATCAATAAACGACTTTTGTCTTGAAGTAGTTGCGTCAAACGTTGACCTTCCGCGCGCTGGTCGGCCATACCTGAATAGTTAAAATCATAAGCCACACGTTGAAAGTAACGCGCACTATTTTGATCTATAGGTAAAATGGTGGGATTCTTTAAACATGAAAGTGTAGTGGTATAAATAGGGTGTAAATGCATAACCACACGAATGTCTGGACGCATGCTATGAATCTGACCATGAATGGTCCATGCAGTTGAATCAATCTCGCCCCGATTAAAACTTTGTGGGTCATCTGCATCAACTAAAACCAAATCACTGGCTTTAATGCGAGAAAAATGCATCCATTTCGGATTGAGAAGAAATTTCTTTCCATCCTCTGAAACTGCCGCACTAAAGTGATTGGCAACACCTTCATGTAAACCCAATTTTGCACATGCACGAAAGGCTGCTGCTAAGTCTATTCGAATTTGTTGTTCATTTAACATTGATTCATCTCACGATTAATTTAATTGAAAGTCTATGACTTTTTACTCGAACTTTTGCATCGCTTTTTTTGGATTAATGGCTAGGAATTTCAAAATTACTTTCTGAAAAGATCTCACGTATAACTTGTGTTAAGCGCATTAAATTTTTTGTGAATGGAATTGAAAGTGAGAGTAAATCTAACTTCATACAAAAGTATAACTTACAACCACTTACAGATGCAGACATTGAGAACTATATGCCGAAGTAATTTAGGATTGACAGAGTTCAATTCAATATCTGTGTTTCATACATCATAGAGTTTCATGGGGAAAACGATGTCAAAGAAAACGTTATTGTGTACAGCATTAAGCATGGCATTTGCCATGTCAGTAAATGCAGCAGATTTAAGTGTGGGGGATTCTAAATCTGATCTAGGTGAATTGTCTGTATCAGGATTTTTAAGAGCTAAATATCAGGATAAAGACTGGTCTTCAAACGATCATAAATTGACGTTTGATGCGGCACGTATCAATTTAGATTATGCCTCACCCCATATTTTTGGTCATGTGGAATATCGCTGTTATCAATTTGCCAAATTGTGTGATTTCGCACCTCTGGTCGATAGCTATATCGGCTATAAGTTTAATGAACAAAATCAGGTTCAGATCGGTTTACAAACGGTTCCCTTTGGGCCAGCACGATTTTGGGAAAGTAATAACTATGGCGGCGTTGTTACACAAATTGGTCTAGAAGATGTGCACAACTTAGGTGCTAGTTATACGTTTAAAGCGACGCCATCGACGACAATTGATTTGGCTTACTTCAATCGTGATGGTGGTAGTTATCATGGAAGTAGTCAGGATTCAAGCCGTTATACATCCAACTATGTACAACCTGAAAATAGTAATCAGACGTATTTAAAAGAAAAAAATATGTGGGTAGGCCGTGTTCGCCAAGATTTGCCATTGCATGATCAACACTGGAAAAGTTCAGTCGGTGCCTCATATTGGGTGTCTGATATTGAAAATAAAACCAATGGACTAGAGGGGAGTCGTAAAGCTTGGTCTGTATTTACATCGATGAGCTATGACCAGTTAACTTTAAGTTTAGTGGGTGGACAAAACAAGGTGGATAATAAAGATCCGATAAATCCTCATACTTCTGTGATGGGCTCATTTGATGACAATTATCTGGTGGCGAATAAAGGTAATTTTTACACCGCAGACCTGAGTTATAAATTTGAGCATGTTGGCAAATTAGATGCGATCACCTTGTATGGAATGTATAGCAAATATCAGAAATCAGTATCGGAATTCAAAGATTCTGAACGTAATATTTTGGGGATGTCGATAGATTATAAGAAATTGACGTTTATTACAGAATATATCATGGGTAAAAATGACTTCCTGATTGGTGGTACAGATCAATCCTATGCTGCTGGTGATGCAACTGGACGAAATAATCTCCTGAACTTACAAATGATTTATCATTTCTAAATGTCCTAAGCCGTTCCATCTTTTGCATTAAGTCTATCGCAGGCTTAATGCATAACTTCAAAACAGATCTAGCCTTTATTTAAGTGTATCGATTGTTTTAATTCCTGAATTATTGGAGTACGAACGTATGCTACAGACTGAACAAAAAATGTTTTCGCGTGACGGTGCGACCGTGATTCGTGGCTTATTTAAAGACTGGGTTACACTTTTGCGCCATGGTGTCGAGCTAAATGAGCAGCAACCTAGTCCAAGCTTTCGAGACTACACGCCTGATCAGCCAGAAAATCGTTTTTGGGCTGATTACTGTAATTGGCAACGAATCCAACCTTTTTACGAATTTGTTTATCAAAGTCCAGTTGGGTAGATTGCAAAAAGTTTGATGCGATCTCGTGATGTCCGTGTATTTCATGAACATGTACTGGTTAAAAGTCCCAATTCATCAAAAATCACACCATTCATGGCGCACCTGGTAATTTATCTAGCGAACATGCCAGACGTGCCGTGTCGTTTCGTTGGTTAGTAGATGACGCGATTTATGTGATTCGGGGGGGCAAGACCTCACCTGAGTATCCGTATTTAAATTTAATTTTAAAAACAGGCGATGCACTACCGATAGATGAATTTCCGTTTATTCCCACACTTTAAAAAAGCCTAGTTCGCTGCATATAGCCAATCTTATTTTTCTTGAGATTGGTTTTCGTATTTATATTAAAAATGATTTATTTAAATGGGTTAAAAGATCATAATAGTTCGATTGAAATTCATACTTAAATAACCAACTAAATTTTATAAATATATTATTTCGTTTCAATACACTTTTTTACTTAATCTCAAGCATATTCAATACTTAATCTAACTGATACGGTATGAATCTTTATGAAAACCTGAGTTCTATAGCCCAGCTACAAGTATGAATCGGGTCGCATAGAGTTAATCAGAAAATCGAGCGACTAAACATCTCATCGATTTAATTTAATGAGATCGATTAATTCGTTTTTTTCGATTCAAGCGTTCTGCTTATATGATTTTCACTTTAGGTAGCAGCTTATTATATTGAAATCATCGTAGTTAGTTTCTTATACATTTCATCAAGGTATTTGATGAAAAAGTGAAGCTGCATTCAAAAACAATACAAGGTAATCAAAAGAGCTATCTTGTAAAGGAACGCAAAGATGAAATTAGATCATATTCAAGTTGATACTGTCGTGGTTGGTGCAGGTCAAGCAGGCGTTGCCATGAGCGAGCATCTAACAGCATTAGGGATTTCCCATCTTGTCATTGAAAAGAATCGTATCGCAGAAGCGTGGAGAAGTAGACGCTGGGATTCATTAGTTGCCAATGGTCCATGCTGGCATGATCGTTTTCCCAATATGACCTTTGATGCCGATCAGGATAGTTTTATTCATCATGACCAAGTTGCTGAATATTTTGAGAAATATGCAAAGCAATTTAGTGCACCGATTGAAACGGGAGTTGAAGTCACCAAAGCCTATAAAAATAAGCATAAAAAAGGATTTACTGTCGAAACCACTCAAGGCGTGATTCAAACCCAGCGTATTGTGGTAGCAACAGGTGCTTTCCAAAAAGCAATTATTCCGTCAATTGCACCCAAACAGCCTGATTTTTATCAAATTCATTCCGATCAATATCGTAATCCACAGGACTTGCCAGAAGGAAATGTATTGGTCATTGGTTCAGGTTCTTCTGGCGTACAAATTGCAGATGAAATCAATCGTTCTGGCCGGAAAGTTTATTTATCTGTTGGACCACATGAGCGTCCGCCACGTCATTATCGTAATCGTGATAATGTCTGGTGGTTAGGGGTATTAGGCGGCTGGGATTATATGAAACCCGATAATAGTCCGCTGAAAGGTCTAGCCGTAAGTGGTGCTCGAGGAGGAGTTAATATTGACTTTCGCCTATTGGCAAATGAGGGAATTACTTTATTGGGTATGACTCAATCTTTTGAAGGCGATAAAATTTATTTCCAAAATGATTTACAGCAAAATCTAAAAGATGGCGATAAAACGCTCCTTAAATTTTTAGACAGTGCTGATGAATATGTACGTCAAAATGAGCTGAATCTACCTTTAGAGCATCATGCCCGTGAGATTCTTCCAGATCCATCATGTGTAACGGATCCTATTCTGGAGCTTAACCTTAAACAAGCCAACATTACAACCGTGATTTGGGCATCGGGGTTTGGTCTGGATTATGGCTGGCTACAAGTCAACACTTTCAATGATCAAGGTCGGCCTGTACACAAACAGGGCATTTCTGATGAGCGTGGTGTTTACTTTCTGGGGTTACCTTATCTGACAGGTCGAGGTTCGAGCTTCATTTGGGGGGTCTGGTATGATGCAAAACATATTGCTGATCATATCCAAATTCAACGATCTTATTTGGACTATCAAACCGACAAAGATTCACTCGACCATAGTGCTTGATGGTGTAGGTTTAACTTAACTTGAATCACGGATAAGTCTTGGATTTAAAAAATGAAGGTCTAGAGTGGTAAGTTTGGTGTAATAACTCAACTGATAGCTTTGTTCCCCGTCTTTCAAGAATCTATTTTTTGGTAAAAATGCTGGTTTTTGGTGAAGAATACTTTTTGAAATAATTGGGCATAAATCTAAATTTATGCCCAATTATTTGTAAAAATCTAAGAAATTAATTGATTTTTGGATAATAAACTTAAATATTGTAGTCCCAGTTTTTCATTTGATAATCCCAGAATTTGCACCACAATTCACAATATTCAGTACATATTTTGGACAGATATTCATAATTTTCTTCAGAGCATGCCTGAGTTAAAATAAACCATAAATCATCTTCGTGATCATCGTCCGCAGCTTCAGCAAACTCATCATCAGATACTCCATGAACATAATAATAGCCACTATCAACAGATCTACCAATCGCTTTCACCGCTTCACGTAGTGCTGGACTAAATAAGATAACTTCTTCTTCAGCAACTGCGAGTAAAGCTGTTACAGATAAATAGCAATTATATGTATTTTCAAGATAGCGTCTTACTTGATCAGAAATAGTAGATGGAGCATAACTCTTTCTATCGTCTTCAGTTATATCTAAAGAATCTAGAAGTTTTTCGTAAAGTGGATAATGAGCATGGTCAGGATGTCCAATATAATATCCACTTTCACTTAGACCTGGTTTAAAACCAAATTCGTCTAATACATTTAAGCTCAGTAAGAATCTTGCTGCCATTTTAGAACCAGAGTTCAATAAAGGCTCTAATTGCTTAGATTGAAATTGTGCCATAAGTAATGCATCTGTAAAAATCTGAACAATTGCATGACGATATTCTAAATGAACATGTTTTAACTGCTCAATGTTGAGCTGGCCACTTTTTAAGATTTGAATTGCAGGATGATTAGAAACTCGATGATTTGTGATTCTCTCACGAAGAGACTTAAGAAAATTAGTATTATTATCCCATGATGTTGCAGGAATCGACTCTTTCATACTCAAAATAGCATTTTGTCTAGGATCATCCAAATTAATTGAGTTCTGATGCATAACCATCTCTTTAATCTTAAGTCAATAATTTTACAGTTAACAGCATGAGTAATATCGCTCAAATGTGCAACTAAAACAAGACAAAATTTACGTATTATCTTATTGTACTTTTTAATCCTCAATTAAATTTTTTATAGAAGTAACACGAAGCCACAAATGCTTAATTAGTATTGATAATCATTATTATAAAAATCTTATATTTTATTTAAAATAAATTTTGTTTCAAAAAAATATAATTTTATATATAATCCAAGAAATTAAGTCCAAATCTGATAGTGTTGAAAGGTAAAAATTGATGTCTAAGAAAGATCAGATTTTAGAAACAGCATTATGCTTATTTAATACCTATAATTACTCTACTGTTGGTATTGATAGAATTATCGAGGAATCTAATGTCGCAAAAATGACTTTTTATAAATACTTCCCTTCAAAAGAAAGTCTGATTTATGAATGTTTACTATTTAGGTCTTCAAGTTTAAAATCTAAGATATTATTAGAGCTTGAAAGTCAAGAGCAACCTTTGGCTCAATTAAAAAAAATTTATGATTGGCATATCGATTGGTTTAATGCAGACGACTTTTGTGGATGTATGTTTCAAAAAGCTATGTTGGATACATTGACAAAATATCCTTCAGTTATTGAACCTATTATTAACTATAGAAAATGGTTGCATGAAACAATTTCGATTATTCTAGAGAGAATGGAAATAAATAACTCATCTGTGAGTGATATATTTATTTTTATTCTAGATGGAATGACTATTCAAAGTAAGGTTGATAATTCGACTATGGATTCACATACTCACTGGGAGTATATTTTGAAAATTATTAGTTTTGAATTAAAATAATAAAAACAGAATCTATGATAAAAATCGATTTGAAAAGAGAGACTATAGTCATCAGTTATGTAATAGCGCTAAACTTATTAGGTATGAAATCCGTCTAACTCATCGTTACTGATACAGTAGGGGGAATATAGCGTTGTAAAAATTTTTCAAGGTAATTTTTATTGTTATAAAGAGATTTATTAGTTTAAAGGAAAAAATAGGCTTAGTTTAAAGTTGTAGTAGTCTAATGAAATCATACGGTGAGTTAGAGCTATAATTTTATTACTGTTAGCCATTAGACTATCGATGGTATTGATAAAAAGGCCAAGCTGGCTGAACAAGAGACATCTATAATTATGTCTTATCTCATACAGCCACTAATATTAAAAACCAATAAGCAATTAAAAGAACAGTTATACTAAAATCTTGGTGTGGTTGGAGATACTAGTACTCACAGTTATTTTACTTAGTCATATATTGATGGGACTTAGGAACTAGGTGCTCTCAATCCATTTTGATCAAGTAACTTTTGATAATCATCATGTTTCTTTAACTCCTGTAGTGCGGTTGATAGAACTTCGAACGTCGCTTTATCATCTTTACGAATCGCCAATCCAATTACTTCTGGATATAAAATATCTTTTGATGAAACGAAAGTCTTATTTTTTACTTTCTCAATCAGATTTTTAGCCACAACTGAATTTTCAAATTGTACGTCCGTGGATTTAGACAATAATGACTGAAGCGCTTCTGGTGAGGTTTCAAATTCACGAATATGGATGGGCTCTTTGTGATTTACCAAACAATACTCTTCAGAGACTTTCTCCAATCTTGGAATCCATGATGCCCCTTTAATCGATCCGACTATTTTTCCGCATAAGTCTTCAGGTTGCTGAGGCACAAAATTTTCATTTAATCTGGCTATCAATACGCCACCGACTTTAGCGTAAGGAATAAAATTAACCTGTTTCTCACGTTCAGGCGTAATATATAAAGCAGAAGCAATCACCTCAAATTTTTTGCTATTCAAGCCAGGAATGAGGTTGGCAAAGCGCGTATCCATAAACTCGGGTTGAAATTGGGTGGATTGGGTTAATAATTTGACAAATTCAATATCAAAACCTGCTGGTTGATTGTCTTTAAAATAAGCAAAGGGTGGATAAGTAAGATCCGATCCAATACGTAATGTTTGCTTTTGTCCTTCTGACGTAGAGTTCTCTTTTGGATTGTTGTCAGAAGATGAGCAGGCGACTATTGAACTGGTTAAGATCACAAGACTAACAGCATGAAGAAGTTTGGAAGTTATGTTTAACATGACTTTATCTCACTTGGATTACATCGAACTTTTAAGTGTTAAACCATGCTGTCCTTGATAAGGCGAGCATTGCGGAGATTGCCAGTCTCGGATAAGTTCAGGATTCAAGTCATAGATTTCAACACCTAATGGACGACAAACTGAAATTGGATCTTGTGCATTAGGACCCCACATTTCAAGAGAAAGATCTCCACCCGGGCAAGTGGATAACGCACAAAGTAGATCAATTTCTGCAAAAAATTCAAGATAATCACCTGCTTTGGCTGGGCTCGCTTTCATAAAATATTTACTCTCATGATTGAGTCCAGTGACTTGAAAAATATTAAGTACATCATGTACATCAAATTCAGTTAAGCCATGTGGCAATATCGCGCGAGTCAGGTTTGAATGGCAATGATGATCAAAATCTTTGCCTGTCAATAATCGATTAATGTAAGGGTCACAACGTGTGCCTAATAAATCATGGATGCGTCCACCATGCTCATCAATTCCATAATCTTTTAATGTATCGTCTGTGATCGTGACTAAAGGACGCATAAAAGGAAGCGTTGACCATAAGCGATCATAGATGCTGACGTGTGATCCTTGTAGTTGACGTGTACGTGAAGCCCACAATCTCTCACGGGGATCATGCGCATTCCAGATATTGAAATCACCTACCTGCGGTCCATGAGGAGCTGTCACCCGAAAGACTTGACCTGCTTTTACTTTCCAAGCAAAACCCGAACGGATCGGTATTTCAAAAGATTCGACCAGAACTCGCTGATCTTTTGCATCACGAATCTGATCGTAAAAGGGTTTATTGACTTCTAAAATTGAATCGGCAGAACTTTGATAAGCTGCTGGATAATCTTGATACATCATCATATTCCTCTATAAGGGTATTCAATAAATTGATCTGACATTTGAATCGGTCAGTACTTTGTTGGATGGTCGAGCTGTAGAATATTTTTTTCTGACTCCATGAGATAAAGCTCTAAGGCTTCATAAGCCGCGTCGAATTTTTGTGTCACTAACAAGTTAAGAATCTGTCGGTCTTTTTGGAGCCATGGACGTTGGAATGTGGCTTCATCGGAAGACAACGCAAATACCAGACGTAATTGCGCTAAAATATTTTGGAAAAAATCAGAGATCAGTCGATTGTTGAGTGCACTTACAAGATGTTGGTGAAACCTTAAACTCATGGTTGCAACCATTTGCCAGTTTTCTTGTTGGTAAGCATCTCTAGCCATATCAATATCAGATTCAAGCAACTGAATTAATTCACCTTTATCCTTTTTTAAGGCATGAATCGCATTTAATTCCAATAATCTTCTGGCTTGAAAAATCTCACGGATATCGGTTTTTTCTAGTCGACGAACAAATACACCTTTATGACGCACATATGTGGTTAAACCATCTGACTGTAATTGGTGTAGGGCTTCTCTTAATGTATTTCGTGAAACTTGATATTTAAGTGCCATTTCACTTTCTATAAGTGCCATGTCGGGGATTAGATCACCTCGAATAATATCTTCACGAATTTGTTGTGTTACGATATTTGCTCGGCTTAATCCAGTTATATTTTGCATGTTTCTTATTCCTGATTTTTGCCAATAAAACGCTGTAACCGTTCATTTTGACTCACTAAAAGTTCTTGAGGATGATCATCTGCAACCACATGGCCGTTTTCCATAAACACCACACGATCTGAGACTTTAAATGCAAAATTCATTTCGTGAGTCACAATCAGCATGGTCATTCCTTCTTGAGCAAGTTGTTCAATGACTTTGAGAACTTCATTGACCAATTCTGGATCTAAAGCAGACGTTGGTTCATCAAACAAGATCACCGATGGATGCATTGCAAGTGCCCGAGCGATAGCGACGCGTTGCTGTTGACCGCCAGATAACTGGTGCGGAAATTTGTTAGCATGTTGTTTCATGCCTACTTTTTCTAGCATGGCAAGTGCTGTAATTTTGGTTGCTAATACAGTGTCATATTTGTGATACAAGGGTGCTAACATGACATTTTCAAGTACGCTTTTATGAGGAAATAAATTGAAGTTTTGGAAGACCATTCCGATATGAACAATTTGCTGTTTATAATTTTTATTCTTTTCTGGTGAAATCTGGCTAGATAAAAATGGATGTCCCATTAAGTTGACTTCACCACGTGTCAAGCTCTCTAAACCATTCAATGTGCGGATAAAGGTGGTTTTACCAGAACCTGAAGGTCCTATGATGGAAATGACTTCACCCCATCGAACATTTAAATTGATTCCTTTTAAAACGTCATGCTGATCATAAGCCTTATGGATATTACGCGCTTCTAGGGCATATTCACCAATATGATCTACCTCAATGTGTTTGCGTTTTTTTATGGCACTCTCAGGTACATTAGCCAAATGATTCAGAGGATCATCGGCAAGTAACAGGCCAGGCTTACGATGTGTGACATCAAATCGTTTTTCAATCCGACTCATGATCCAACTAAATACAGTGACGATGAGTACGTAATAAAATGCCACGACGACCATGGTTTCCATAACTAAAAAGTTTTGGGTATATAGGCGTTGACCAACCAACAAAATTTCGGTCAAGGAAATTACTGAAACCAAAGAAGTTAATTTCACAATGGTAATAAATTCATTCCCTAAGGAAGGGAGGCTGACTCGAAATGCCTGCGGAATAACAATATGAAATTGAATGCCTGAATAGCGTAGCCCTAATGCCTTACCTGCCTCAATTTGTCCTTTATGTACGGCGTTTAAACCTGAGCGATGAATTTCTGCAATATATGCGGCTTCACTGATTACCATTGCAATTAAGCCAGCAAAAAAAGGAGAAGAAAGAAGCACACTGGTTGACGGATAAATTTGAGGTAAATTAAAAGTAAAAACTAAAAGTACGAGCAAAGGTAAACTTCTAAAAAACCAGATATATAGCGCAGAACTTTGAGCTATGACAGGATGACGTGCCTGCTTTGCTAAGGCCAGAATAAAACCCAGAATAATTCCAATAATCCAAACTAAAATACTCAGCTCAACAACCAGTAAACTTGCTTTCCAAAAGGAAATATTCCACAACTGATCTAAAGTATAGTGCCAATCAAATTGCATACTTCCCCCGGGTATTAAAGCTTGTTTGACCAAATGTAGATAAAAGATATTGTTCAACAATATGGTTATTTATACCTAGCATGAAACGTACCAATATTTTTTATTATGAAAATCAATAATTTGTGTTTTATTGAAATTAATATTGTTGAACAATATGATGCATTTATATTGAGTTGCATTATTAAGGTTCAAAAATATGACTCAGAAATAGAGTTGATTTGATCTGAATTGGTTATTTCTTACAGCATGGTTTACTGATTTGAAGGCGTTTTTAAGGTGGCTAAAATAAATTGACTACAGCAAAATGAGCAGCATAGATTTTGAAATACACCACATTAACAAATGTATGGCGCTCTGCTATATTCTGCCCATCGAATATATATTGAGACAGATGTATTGGCGACTCCATTGTGGTACAACGCGGCCTTGGTTTTACTCAAACCTTTGTACCGTTGGCGAATCCGTAAACGTGCCCAGAGTGACGCAGCATACCAGCAAGAATGTTGTGAACGTTTTGGTCCATTTCAGCCTCCTCAACATCGTCATGCCATCTGGTTTCATGCAGTCTCAGTCGGTGAGACCAATGCAGCACAGCCACTCATCGAACATTATCTTCAAGCGGGTCATCCGGTGTTGGTCACCAATACCACCAAAACGGGTCAAGCACGTGCCAAGACGCTTTTTTTAAAACCGCCCTATCAGGATCGTTTTCAAGCAGTTTATCTACCAGTCGATCAGGTGCATTTACTGCGTGAATTTTTTGCGCGTTATCAGCCTAAAATACTAATCTTGGTCGAAACTGAGCTGTGGCCCAATTTGATTGATCAGGCCGCACAACATGGAGTCGCCCGAGTCTTAATCAATGCGCGCCTGTCGGAAAAATCCGCACGGGGTTATGCCCGTGTGGCGGGTCTTACCCGAGGGATGTTGAACAATCTGAGCACATTACTGGCGCAAGACCAGAATACTCAGCAGCGTTATATTGCGTTGGGCCTAGCCGCAGATAAATCCCAAGTGGTGGGTAACATCAAATTTGATATTCATGCACCCGAAGCGGTAGGGTTGCAAGCGGCATCTCTAGTGCAGCAGTGGCAACTCGGCACACGTAAAATAATGGTGCTTGCCAGTACTCATGCACCCGAAGAACAGCAGCTTTTGACTGCCCTTAAAACGCATCTAAATCATGATCCTGCGCTACTTTGTATTGTAGTGCCACGCCATCCCGAACGTTTTGATGAGGTTTTTCGTGTGAGTCAGGATCTGGGCTTAAATACCTCACGACGCAGTCTTGCCGAATCTATCATGCCCGAAACGCAGGTTTATCTGGCCGATAGTATGGGAGAATTGTGGTTGTGGTATGCACTGGCACAGGTTGCTTTTGTTGGGGGATCACTCAATACGCCCGGCGGTGGTCATAATATTTTAGAACCCATGGCACTGGATTGTCCGGTGGTGATTGGGCCACGTTATTTCAATTTTCAAACCATTGTAGATGAGTTTGTTGAGGCAGCAGCGATTGATGTTGCTCCAGATGCGCTTCAGGCAGTCGAGTATTTACTCAGCTATGCCAACGCATCTGCGCAAGCCGCGGCACGTGCTCAACATGCGCAAACCATTTTAGCCCGTAATCAGGGAGCACTGGATCGCCATATTGCGCTGCTCGATGGATATATCACATGAATCTGGTCTTGATTCCACCACAAGAAAATCTCTCTGGGCCATGGCAAATTCATGCACCGCGTCAGGTCATGCATTTGCGCGAGCAACTGAACTTGCAAGTGGGAGATACGCTCAAAGTCGGGATACTGGGGCAGGCACGCTACCTCACCCGAGTGATGACAATCACAGCGCAATCTATCGAGGTAATGCCGCTACAGCAAGAAGCGTGTCCTAAAAAACTTCCAGTTACGCTTATTGTGGCACTGCCACGCCCCAAAGTGCTGCGCCGTTTAATCATGGACAGTGTGACACTTGGTGTTGAGCGAATTTGCCTGATTCACAGCTATCGGGTGGATAAGAGTTACTGGCAAACGCCATTTTTACAGCAGCTTGATGATTATGTACAACTTGGGCTAGAACAGGCCGGCGATACAATTGCTCCAGACATTCAGCTCTACAAACGCTTCAAACCGTTTGTAGAAGATATTTTACCGGACATGATTCAACCAGAACGTCCAGCCTACGTGGCGCATCCGTATAGCGCACAAACCATGCCTATCAATATTTCACACGGCTGTTCACTCATTATTGGCCCCGAGGGTGGCTTTATTCCATATGAAGTCGAACTGATGCAAAAAAACGGCTGCCAGACGTATCAGTTAGGCAGCCGTATTTTGCGAACCGAAACCGCAGTATCTTACGTGTTAGGTCGACTGTTTAGCTGAGTCGGTAGGCGCTGAGGCAGTATGTGGCAATGCTGCGGTCGACTCTTTATGTACTTTTACTTCTTGTACCGGGTAAGGAATATTAATACCTTCCTGATTAAAAGCACGTTTCACTTCAGTCTGAATTTCACTCACTGAGGCTGAAATATTGGTTTCAGTGGTATCAATCCACCAACGCACCGTGAGGTTGACCGAAAAATCGGCCAGCGCTGTCACATTCACACTAAATGCAGGCTGGCTGAGGACATTACGATTGTTGTCCAAAATATTCAAAATAATACTTTTGGCTTGTTGTTCATCGTCGTCATAACCGATGCCGACCACAAATTCACAGCGACGGCGCTGATAAGCGGTATTCACGGTAATGGCACTGGTGTATACCGTGGCATTTGGAATCACAATGCGGCGCCCATCGTAGGAACGAATAAAGGTTGCGCGAATCTGGATATCTTCAACTGTACCTTCCATTCCGTTGACAACAATGTCATCGCCAATACGAAACGGTTCACCCAATAAAATCAGTACGCCAGATAACAGGTTTTGGAAAATATCTTTAAATGCAAAACCAATTGCCACCGAACCGATACCGAGTGCGCTCATGAGCTGGCCTGGTGTGAATCCTGGAATCGCAATCACCAGTGCAATCAGAAAACCGATAAACAAGATGAGGACAGATCCAACACGATTCAGAACCAAGACCAAATTTTGACGGGTATAACTACGATTGGTCAGGGTTTTATCAACGAATAGTTTAAAGACTTTGGTCAACAACCAGAAAACTAAAAATACGACAAGCGCGATACATAAATAAGGAATACGCTCCCAAAAACTATCTACAATTTTATCAATTGCAGTATAAGTTTCATGGTATTTCTCGGTATGCTGTAGAACGGATTGAGTGGTTTTTTGCCCCGCTTGTTGCAATAGCATCGCTGTATCTGATGCGACCTGATCTAGTTTATTTTCTTCAGACACTCGAATTCCTGATGTGATAAAAGTTAAGAGAAAAGTAATGCGAAAGTGTAGTATGAACTGTATATTCGCTCAACCTTTCACATATTTTGTTTAGAAATAACCAGTGTGTGACTGAAGCATTAAATGCTGTAAATCGATATTGCCAGTACTCATCATAAAGTGCATGGCTTGTCCAAAAACCAAAATACTCATCACAAACATCAGCACGACCAACCATCCCATCAGCTTTTCTAAAAAACGAGAAGGTCGGGGTGGACCATAATCATTTACCCCAGATGAACCTGGCGCGATCAGTAAATACAACAATAGAATCCATTGAATCACGGGCAGTAAAAACAGCAGGCTCCACCAGCCAGAATGATTGGTGTCGTGTAAGCGTCGAATGATAAGGAGCAGATGAAGATAGATAAATAACAACGTGCCAGCGAGCAGCAACCACCCCGAGCCATCGAGCCATAATGCAAACCCATGATCGTACAGTGTTCCGAAATCAAGACGAATTACACCTAAGCCGAAGTGAAGCAATAACAGCAATGCAATGGGTAACAAATTAAAGAAACCATACCAGCCCAAGTAGCTTAAACGATTAAAGCGCCCTCGAGTCGAAAAGGGGTGATCGTTACGGCGTGCAGGGTGTGATGACCAGTCGGAATGATCGGTTGAGGTAGAATGCATATCATCCTCCTGTTGAAGCGCTGCCTGAAACGTCAAGATAGATGCGGATACAGGCAATCGTATGAATGTCTTCAAGAAATACTACAACCAACATACAAAAAATGTTGAATCTTTGGGTGTTTAAATTGTTTCGAATCTGATAGGTTGAAAAATATACGACCAAATGCGTATTGTCAGGCCCAACCACGTGTGTGGATACTGTTTCAGCAACAACAAAAAAAGATCAAACACAGTGTCGGTTAAAAAAGCCTCGTGATGGGGCCTAAAAATCAAGGAAGTGATACTATGAATGAAATCTATCCAGTACCAGAAGAGTTTAAAAAAACAGCCCGAACCATTGAAACCGATTATTTGGCGCGCTATCAGCAATCAATCGATGACCCTGATGGATTCTGGGCAGAAGAAGCCCGCAATGTCGATTGGATCAAGCCATTTACACAAGTTAAAAATACCAATTACGCGGCCGATGATTTTAAAATCGAATGGTTTGCCGACGGGCAATTAAATGTATGTGCCAACTGTCTGGATCGACATCTTAAAACACATCCGCACAAGCCTGCCATCATTTGGGAAGGCGATCATCCATCACGGCATAAAATTATTTCTTTCAAAGAGCTGTATGAAGAGGTGTGCCGTTTTGCCAACGTGCTAAAAAAATATGGCATCGAAAAGGGCGACCGTGTGGTGTTGTATATGCCAATGGTGTCTGAAGCGGCGATCGCCATGTTGGCCTGTGCACGGATTGGTGCGGTGCATTGTGTGGTATTTGGTGGTTTTTCACCCGATTCGCTCGCCAGCAGGATAGAAGATTGTCAGGCTAAACTGGTGATCACTGCCGATGCCGGTATGCGTGGCGGTAAGTTACTGCCATTAAAAGAAAGTGTCGACGAAGCCCTAAAAGTTAAGGGAACCGAGTCGGTTGAGCATGTGATCGTGGTTCATCGCACAGGTAATCCGGTTCGCTTTCAAGAGGGCCGTGATCTTTGGTATCACGTGGTGATTACCGAAGTGAATGATGTATGCCCACCCGAACCCATGAATGCAGAAGATCCGTTATTTATTTTGTATACCTCCGGCTCGACGGGTAAACCCAAAGGTGTACTGCATACCACAGGTGGCTACTTGGTGTACGCCACCACCACATTTAGAGAAGTTTTTGATATCAAGCAAGATGATGTGTATTGGTGTACTGCCGATGTGGGCTGGATCACGGGACACAGTTACCTGATTTACGGGCCACTGTCGAACGGTACCAGTACGCTGATGTTTGAAGGTGTACCGCAATATCCGACGTGGGCCAGAATTGGACATATTATCGATAAGCACAAGGTCACCATTTTATATACTGCCCCAACGGCAATACGCTCCATGATGCGTGAAGGCGATGCCTATGTACGTGAAAGTGATCGGAGCAGTTTACGATTACTGGGCACGGTGGGTGAGCCGATTAATCCGGAAGCGTGGTCATGGTATTACAACGTCGTGGGAGAGGGACGCTGTCCGGTGGTCGATACTTGGTGGCAAACCGAAACTGGCGGAATTTTGATTGCACCACTTCCGGGTGCAACCGACCTAAAACCGGGCTCGGCTACACGTCCATTTTTTGGTGTGCAACCTGCACTGGTAGATGGTGACGGACATGAAATTGAAGGGGCTGCCGAAGGCAATCTTGTGATTAAAGATGCTTGGCCGGGACAGATGCGAACCATCTGGGGCGATCCGAAACGGTTTATTGAAGCTTATTTCTCGACTTTTCCCGGGCGTTACTTTACCGGCGATGGTGCACGTCGTGATGAAGACGGTTACTACTGGATTACCGGACGAGTCGATGATGTGTTGAATATTTCGGGACACCGCTTGGGTACAGCCGAGATCGAAAGTGCACTGGTTGCGCATCCGCATGTGGCTGAGGCTGCGGTGGTGGGTATGCCGCATGACATTAAAGGGCAAGGCATTTGTACCTTTGTGACGCTACAGGCAGGTGTGGAAGAGTCTGAAGAATTACGTCAAGAGCTGGTACAGTGGGTGCGAAAAATACTGGGACCGATTGCCACCCCAGACGCGCTGCACTGGGCACCTGCTTTGCCCAAAACCCGCTCTGGAAAGATCATGCGGCGCATTTTAAGAAAAATTGCGGCAAATGAGCTAGACAGCTTGGGCGATACCTCCACCTTGGCAGATCCCGCCGTGGTTGAACATCTGATTCATACGGTATACCCAGCGTCGAAAGTAGCCACTTAAGTACTGACAGCATCTCCTGCTTAAGTGAGCAGGAGGTGTTTTTATTTTATTGTTTTGAGCAAAGCTATGCCTAAATTTGCATAAAGCAGTGGGCAGAGATTTGCTAGGCTTAGACCTTGTTTTGCTCCTTCGGATTTGCGCATGAATCAACCTTATTTTGCACAGACATTTGATCCCTTGGCACAAGCTCAAAGCTTGGCGGCAGCGTTTGAGAAAACCGCAGCCGTACGGGACAAGCAAGGGGGCACGGCCAAAATTGAGCGTGATTTGATTCGGGCTAGCGGACTACTCTCGCTCTCAATTCCCAAAGCATATGGTGGGCAGGGAGCCGACTGGGAAACAATTTTTAAGACCATTCAACTGATTGCACAGGTCGATAGTTCTCTGGCGCATGTCTATGGTTTTCACCACTTACTGATTGCCACGGTTCAGCTTTTTTCCCAGCCCGAGCAGTATGAGAGCTGGTTTCGCCAGACGGCTCAGCAACAGCTCTTTTGGGGCAATGCACTGAATCCGCTAGATCGGCGTACGCAGGTGCAAGCGCTCAACGACGATACTTTTATTTTTCAGGGTGAAAAAAGTTTTTGTTCGGGTTCAATCGATTCAGACATGCTGCTTTGTTCGGGTTATAACCAAGAGGATAAACTGCTGATTGCGGTAGTGCCCACGCAACGTGACGGTATTCGTTTTTTAGGCGACTGGAATAACATGGGACAGCGCCAGACCGACAGCGGCACCACTCATTTTGAACAGGTCAAGATTTTAAAGCATGAATTACTGCTCAATCCCGGGCCACTGAGTACACCGTATTCGAGCCTAAGGCCTTTAATTGCGCAGCTGATTTTTGTGCATTTGTTTTTGGGCGTCGCAGAGGGCGCTTTTAAAGTCGCGCATCAGGCGGTGCAACATCAAAAAGCATGGGCCACGTCAAGCGCAACGCAAAGTGTAGATGACCCCTATATTCAAAAGCATTTTGCCGAATTTTACGTGCAACTTGAAAGTGTCCGCTTACTGACCAACAAAGCCCGTACGCTCTTACAAAACGCGTGGAACGAAGGGCCAGACTTGAGTGCTCAGCAACGGGGTGAGGTATCGGTGGCGGTGGCCACAGCGAAAATTGCAGCGACTCGCATGAGTCTGATGCTCACACAAGATATGTTTCAGGTGATGGGTGCCAGAGCGACTACAGCAGCGCTGAATCTGGATCGCTTCTGGCGAAATGTAAGAACCCAAACCTTGCATGATCCGATCGATTACAAATATCAAGAGGTCGGGGAGTGGGTATTAACTGGCAAAGTTCCGCATCCTAGTTTTTATTCCTAACCATGACCTTTGGTGTTGAATCTCAGGTTGCAGCGTACGTCTGTAAAAAAGCCGCGGTGTTTTGAACATCGGCAAAGGTGGTGAGTGCACTCAAAAACGCATGTTGTACGGCATCGGCGGGTGTGGTGTGACCCTCAAAGGTTAAATCGCGTGTTGCTGTTGCATCGGCAATTAAAATCGGCTGATAGCCACGCTCTGCTGCGGCACGGGTACTGGAGTCGATACACATGTGCGTCATCATGCCGGTAATAACCAACTGTTCAATCTCCAAGGTTTTTAAGGTGTCTTCTAGTGAGGTATTTAAAAAACTGTTCGGTTTGTTTTTGGGAATGACAATGGCATGAGCTTGGCGCTTGAGCCCGGCATGTAACTCGACTCCAGATGTATTGGGACGAAAAAAAGTGGCTTCTGGTGGGTTGATATGCTGAATATAGATAACCGGTAAATTCTGCTCGACAAAATACGTTTCAAGACGATTAATCTGGCTGAGCGCTTGGTCTGGGCCCGCCAGTGTCATTGCACCACCTTCAAAATAGTCATTTTGTACATCAATGATCAGCAACGCTTGTTTCATGGTTTATTCTCGTTTTGATGATGCGATGTTTTTAGCTTAAATGGGAATATCCCTCGATACCATGTCAGATTGAGGTAAAATTGTTGGGCTTCGTTATCTCATGAGTTATTGTGTTTTGACGAATGATTGCGTTACAGCATTTTTAAAATAAAAAAAATACCCCGAGCCGAGTCTCAGGGTAAAGATGTATGTACCACCACGTTATTATTATAATTTCTCCTTAAGCAGATTTGGCGGTGATTTCCTGCTGCTGTTCCAGTTCGCGTACCAGTGGCAACACATGCTGTCCGAAATACTCGACTTCTTCGATAAAATGTAAAAACCCAGACAAAATCAGATCAACCCCCACATGTTTCAAGGCAACAATCCGTTCTGCGATTTGCTGCGGTGTTCCAATCAGATTGGTTTTAAAGCCATCGTTATACTGCACTAAATCTTCGAAGGTCGACTTGGCCCAGTTTCCTTCACCTTCGGGGCTGGCAGCTCCCGCCTGACGTGTGGCATCGCCAAAGGCATGTACCGCTTCGGTATTGGCCTGATCAATAATTGACTGTAATACGGCTTGCGCTTCTTGTTCTGTATCTCGGGCAATAATAAAGGCATTTACGCCAATTTTAACCTGATGCTGGTTGGCCTTGGCTTTGCTGCGAATATCGTGTACTTGTTTTTCAATTTCCTCGACGCTATTGCCGTTGGTAAAATACCAGTCCGATACCCGGGAAGCCATATCACGTGCTGCCCGTGAGCTGCCTCCTTGAAAGACTTCGATATGCGGTTGCTGTAGCGGTTTTGGCTTTAAGGTATAGTTTTGAAACTGATAGTACTTGCCGTCAAAACTAAAATTGTCTTGTGTCCAAATGCCCTTTAGGCTGCGGATAAATTCCTCAGAGCGTGCATAGCGCTGATCGTGCTCTGGCCATGGCTCGCCAATGGCATCAAACTCACCTTTAAACCAGCCACTCACCACATTGATGGCAATACGCCCCTGCGTGAGATAGTCAATGGTCGCCAGTTGTTTGGCTGCCAGTACGGGTTTCCATGGGCCGGGTAATATGGCCGCAATTACTTTAAGCTTTTCGGTTTTGGCCAATAAGGCATGACTAAAGCTCACCGATTCATGCTGATACTCTGCGCCGTAGCCCGCAGTAAAGCGAATCTGGGTCAGGGCATATTCAAAGCCATTTGCTTCTGCGGCCTGAGCCAGTTTAATGTTGTATTCGTAGCTCCAGTCAGTTCGTTGTTCGATATTGCTGACCACGAGTCCACCACTGACATTGGGGACCCAGTACGCAAATTTGATGGGTGCAGTTGATTGACTCATGGCAAAACTCCTTCTCATAAACGGTACGGCTTAGGCCACGTTGCTTTTTAAATTTTTAGGATGCAAGCGAGATTCGGCAGCGTCCAGATTGGGAACCGCAGCCGATGGCAAAACTTCGTCCTGCTCGATTTGTTTGTTGATGCCCAGATTTTGGTTGGCCTGTGCCGTTTTGTCTTTGACCACCTCGGCGCGCTGGCCTTTGGCAGGTGCCCATTCCAAAATAGGCAATGCACGTGCCACAGCCAACGTGATACGGTCACGAAGTAAATCGCTTTGAATGCTATAGTCTTTCGCAAAGTCGCGATCGGTGGCATAGACGCCAATTGGCAGTGTTTGGGCTTGGAAAAAGCTAAACAATGGGCGTAGCTGATGTTCAAGTACGAGGGCATGGCGGTCACTACCACCTGAGGCTGCCAGCAAAACAGGGACATCGACCAGCGCGGTTTGTTCAACGAAATCAAAAAAATGCTTAAACAGGCCAGTAAAAGATGCACGGTATACCGGTGTGCCTACAATCAAGGCATCGGCTGCTTCAACCTTGGCGAGATCGTCTTGCACGCGCTGGGGAAGCTGGTTACGGTAAATCGCACCGCCAAGCAAATGACCGATTTCGCTAAACTTAATAAAATGCACCTGAATCGGGGTTGCATTGGCCAGCTCATTTAGAATTTCTTGAACCAGCGCTTCAGTTTTAGATGGATGATTTAAACCGCCAGAAACGGCAACAATATTGAGTGGTTTTTGAGTATTTGAATGTTGTGGCATGATCAACCTAAATAGCAAATAAAACAATTGATCCTATTAATCGGTATTTCCAGCCTCAGGTAAAATAATCAAATTGTGAAACCTTATCGTTTTTTCTTCTATATTGGCACACGCGTTCATCGGTGTATAAGGGCTATTTTAACCCTATGAATTTATTTTATTTTCTTCTTTAAGATAAGGTCTTCAGTATTTTTAATAAAATTATAACAATAATCACTAAGCTTTAAGCGATTTTGAAAAAACGAAAAAAATACTGAAATCTAACGGCTTAACCGACATTTTATATAAAAATTGGGTAATATGGTTCTATCCTTAAAGCCAGCAGTATGAGTAAAATCAAGATACTGCGCCAGAGATCTCTCGTTTCGCTTATGAATATTTTAATCGTCGATGATCATCCTCTGTTTCGCCATGCCCTAATTCAGGCGGTGCGATACAGTCTGCCTCAAGCTCAAATTTATGAAACTGCAGCAGTCAATGAATTTTACGAGCGCTTAGAAAGTGGAGCAGAGCCAGATCTGGTATTGCTGGATTTAAACTTACCGGGTGCATCGGGCTTTTCTGCGCTGGTGCATGTGCGTGCGCAATATCCGTCGCTACCGATTATTGTGGTGTCTGCACATGAAGAGACCTCGATTATCCAGCGTGCGATTGCTCATGGTGCCATGGGCTATATTCCAAAATCTGCGCATCCAAGTCATATTGGCGAAGCCATCCGCCATGTGCTCGAAGGTGAAATCTGGTTGCCACCCAACTTACCTAATAATTTAAGTTTCGATCCGCGCGCTGCAGATGAAACTGAGCTGGCCGAACGTATTCAGTCGCTGACGCCGCAGCAGTTTCGCGTTTTAATGATGGTGGCTGAAGGCTTGCTCAATAAGCAAATTGCCTATGAATTAGATGTTTCAGAAGCGACCATTAAGGCGCATGTGACCGCTATTTTCCGTAAACTGGGCGTACAAAATCGTACCCAAGCGGTATTGGCGATTAACGCCTTAAATATTGAAGACAAAAGACTTTAACTATTTAAGTGTATATGTAAAAAACAGGGGAAAATCCCCTGTTTTTTTATGGCCAAAAATTTAAGCCAGACAGTCTTGCTTGGTGGTAATGTTGTCACAGTACAGCGGATTAAGCGCACAGTGCAGTTCATCGATTTGATCTTGAGTCACATAACCTTTTTGTTTGAGATACTCGGCCACGCGATCATCGCGCAAGCTCAAAAAGGTGGCGTCATACACCCCTAAATCGACAAACAAGGCCGCCGTTTCGAGGCTGTTGAATCGATCCAGAAAGATATCGTCGCCATACATTAAAAAGATATGATCATCTTCGGCACGCATGTCGACATTCAAGCGCTGGGCCAGCTTTTTAGGTGCTGTCTTGATAAAAAGTAGATCCGATAGTTCATCAAACTGCGACATATCCAGTGCCTCATGACCGTGTTTGACTCGTCCAAGCCATGCTTTAAACACCAAGACCGCACCGCCACGAAGTAACATGCTCCACATTTGATGGCGGATTTTTTCATCTAGCATGTTGCCTTCCGATTCAAGCTGTTGCAGCAGATCTTCTTCTTTTTGGGCAAGTTTTTCAAATAATCCGAGTCCTTGTGGGCGATACATGGCCGGTTCAAACACGTCGAGCTGTAACTCATCAAACACTTGCAAGGCCAGTGGCACAACACTGCGGTATATGGTATCGAGGGCCTGTTTGTGTTCTGCTTTGAGTTTACTGTGTGGAAACAAAACGTCCCAATCGATATCGGGTAACAGGGCATTGGCACTGTATTCACGATAAAATTGCTGTGAACTGTGTAGATCGAATGAAGCTGCATCATCTGAGGTAATCATGACGAATGTCCTTTCTTATATCTGCAAGAGATCAACCGATCGGGTTGATGTGGGCTGCTTTTCACTGTTATGAGTTTTTTGGAATGCAATAGATATTAGACTAAAGTTTTATAATGGCTATTTTCATGATAAAAGTTATATTTTTCAAATCATTATTGAATTGTAACTAACTATGGCAGTGTTCATTTACAAAAAGGTCAGACTTTGCCATAGTCACTCGTACTTTGCTGGATTTGATCAATCAATCGCCAAAAAAAAGCGCGCTATCTGAACACTTTTGCCAACGATTCGTCTATGTGGCATGGCTTCAGGCTATTTCTTGCAAAAAATGGCCTGAAGCGGGTAGGTAGAGCCAAGCGTTTTAGCGAGTTGGAGATGAAATTTTCAAGCCAGATAACCATGCCCGTAATCCGGCCGGTTTAAGTGGCTTTTTGAGTAACATCACATTGAGCTCTTTGAGTCGCTGTGGCAACTCCGGATCGGAGTCTGCGGTAATCAGTGCAACCGGAACTTGATCTTGTCGATGCTGTAAAATAAAGTCGAGGCCGAGTTGCTGATTATTCAGATGCTGATCGATCAACCAGACCTGAATATTATGCTGTTGAATCAAGGCGTAGGCCTGTTCGGGTTCTGTGGCTTTAAAGACTTCATACCCCCATTTCGACAACAGCGTACTCATCCCCTCCAAAATGGTTTCGTCATTGTCTAAACATAAAATCCGGTAAGCTTTGGTTTTTAGGGGAATCGCCTGTGCTTGCGGTGCCATCACTTTAGGTGCATCTACGGTAGGTACCTCAATGATAAAGCATGAGCCTTGACCAATTTGGGAGTACACCTCAACCGGATGATCGAGCAAACTGGTCATACGCTGTACAATCGCCAGACCCAATCCTAGGCCTTGTTCACCCCAAGGCGAAGTATGGCCGCAGCGTTCAAACTCTTGAAAAAGTTTGATGCGCTGTTCTTCTGCAATGCCAGGGCCTGTATCCCATACCCCTATACGGATATGCTGTGGTCGGGTGCTATGGCGTAAGACGCCCACCACCACACGGCCCTTGGCGGTGTAGCGTAAAGCATTACTGACAAAGTTTTGAATAATCCGACGAATCCACTGTGGATCGGTGTCGATCCAGAATTTGGCATCGTGGACATTCAGGCGAATATTACGCTGTGCTGCAATCGACTTAAATTGTAGTTCGAGATCGCTCAATAAATCATGCAGTGGGTAAGACTGTCGTTTGGGCTGCAATGAGCCGCCTTCAAGACGTGCAATATCGAGCAATGCCGACAACATGCTTTCGGCACCATGTAGCGCTCGATCAAGCTGTTGGAGCGTTTTACGATCGTCCTCACGAGACACACTTTGCTCTAATGCAGTACTAAACAAACGCGCCGCATGCATAGGCTGAAGCAGATCATGACTGGCTGCAGCAATAAAGCGGCTTTTCGACATATTGGCCTTGTCGGCCTGTTCACGTGCAAGCTGTTGCTCGGCCAAAGCGGTTTCAAGCTGTTGGGTACGATCACTGACCCGTGCTTCCAAAATCGCTTCATTTTCACGAAACGCCGTGATGTCGGCAAACGTTGTAACAAAGCCACCGCCTTCGATAGGATTACCGCGCATTTGAATGACACGGCCATCTTTACGAATCCGTTCAAATTCATGCGCGCTGCCCACTTTCATCCAGTGAATTCGCTTACGTACATGTTCTTCAATTGAGCCAGGTCCGCATTCACCGCGTTCGGCGTTATAACGAATCAGATCGGCAATTGGACAGCCGACGTACACCAGATCTTTCGGGTAATCAAACAGCTTTAAATATTGATTGTTCCATGCCACCAGACACATGTTTTCATCGACCACACTCACGCCTTGGGTCATATGATCGATCATGGTCATGAGCAAATTCTGGTTAAAGCGCTGCCACTGCGAGGCTTGGTCCAAAATATTGGCCACCTGACCCAAGGCCAGTCCATTATTGACCATGGCGGTGGTGAGTAATGTCCGTGCAGATGCCGCTCCAATCGTGCCCGCCAAATACTGCTCGGTGAAGCGCCACCACATGCCGTTGGCGACGCTGTTGGGATTAAGCAGCACATCATTTTGCTCACAAAACTGTTTGAAGGCCTGTTGTGTCGGCCCTTCACCGGTAATGCGTTTGGCCAGCGTAATCAAATCACCCACTTTAAGCCGAGCCGCATCGTGATGCAGATAGCTCATATCTGTTGAGGTGTGATGCGATGGTAAAGGCTTGGTTTCGTAGTAAAAGAAACTTTCCGCCTGAATCTGCTCTGCCACACTGGGGCGATAAATCTTGGAAATCCAGACATACAAAATGGTGTTGAGGCCCAATGACCAGATCACCCCGTGAGTCAATGGCGCAAAAGATTCGAAGCCAAGCAAAGCCTCAGGGCGCAAGAGGTTTAAGTGAAAAGGACCAAATACCAGCACCTGATGCGCGAAGGCTTGATAGGCGTCTGGAAGGCTTCTTAAAATTGTCGGGAACAGCAGGGTATAGGTCCACATAAAAAAACCGACAATGAGTCCGGCATATACGCCTTGACGGCTTCCACCGCGCCAGTACAAACCTCCAATAAGTGAGGGCGCAAATTGTGCTACTGCACTAAAGGCCAGTAAACCAAAGACTGAAAGCTGATCGATATCATTAAAAAAGTGGAAAAATAAAAAACCGAGTAGCATCACAGCCAAAATACAAATACGTCGGGTGAGCTTTAAAAATTGTGGTAAGCGTTTATCGTGTCTGGATAATAAATTTAGGCGCCAGAGTGCTGGCATGATCAGATCGTTACTGAGCATGATCGACAAAGCCACTGACGATACCAGAAGCATGCCGGTTGATGCCGAAAAACCTCCCAAAAATGCCAGTAAGCTGAGCCAATCCTGATTAAAACTTAATGGCAGTGATAGTACTGCCACATCTGGAATAGTTAAAAAATTAGGTGATGCATGCAGTGCCCAACTGGCAATCGGAATAATTGCCACGGTGGTTAAAATTAAATACACCGCAAACCAGCGGCGCGCACCGCGAATATGTTTTTCGTCACGTAACTCGACCACCGCCACATGAAACTGCCGCGGTAAACAAATAATGGCCAGTCCGGCAAGTAGCGTTTGAATCCAGAAGGTTTCCGGTACACCAAACATCTGTACATTGTGAAAGGTTTTGGCGACATCTTCACTGACTTGTCGCATATTGGCGGGTGATTCAATCAGAAAAAAAACCGCCACGCACAGCAGGGCAAACAGCTTGACAAATGACTCAAAGGCGACTGCCAGCATGAGACCGCCATGTTGTTCGGTATTGGCAATTTGCCGTGTACCAAACATCATGGCCAGCAAGGCCAATATGCCGGTCAGGAGCAATACGCTATTGGTGGCCGTAGTCAAATGATCGGTGGCCTGATCTAAAATCACCGCAGTACTCAATGCCACGGCACGCAATTGCAACGCTAGATACGGAATAATCGCAATCACCGCCAAAATGGTCACCAGTGAAGCCAAGGTTCCGCTTTTACCGTAACGTGCGGCAATAAAGTCGGCAATCGATGAGACAGCATGGTGCTGACGAACACGGCCTAAGCGTCGCCAAATATCGTAGCCAAACCAGATAAAAATCAGGGGACCCAGATAAATGGGCAGGAAAATAATACCGTCTCGCACAGCGGCACCCGTGGCGCCGTAAAAGGTCCAAGATGAACAATATACGCCCAGTGTCAGGCTAAACAGCAGCATTCGTCCGCGAGGCCCTAAACGGCTGGCATGCCGCTCACCAAAAAAAGCGCAGAGAAATAAGACTAAAATATAGAGGGCGAGTCCGCCGATAATAAGCCAGCTGTTCATGCGATCGAATCTATGAAAACACAGGCCTATCATACCTTAAGCCACTTTAAAGCCCTGCATGTTGATTAAAATTTAGCGACCAAAGTCTAAGTTACGAACCTCATACAACATTGCTAACGTTATAGCGTGAAAAAAAAGGATTACAAAAAGCGTCCGACGATGGCCGCGGTAAAAGGAGCAGATTATGGATGACGTTCAGGTAGAAAGAATTCTACAGAATCCAAAATTTAAAAAAATGGTCAGCAAAAAAGCCACACTCAGTTGGACTCTTACCATCATTATGCTGGTGGTCTATGTGGGCTTTATGTTGTTGGTTGGATACAACAAAGAGTTTCTAATGAGCTCTTTTAGTGGCGGTGTCACCACCTGGGGTATCCCGCTTGGTCTTGGCATTATTGTTCTGTCATTTGTTTTGTGCGGTGTGTATTCGTATATCGCCAACAACAGCCTTGACCATCTCAATGAAGCTGCATTGAGAGAAGTTGAGAACATCACTCATGAGAAAGGACTGCACTAAGATGAAATGGACTTCATTTAAAGCGCCAGCACTGATGGCAATCAGCTTGCTGATGTCAACCCTCGCAGTTGCGGGGCCTGATTTGGGCGAAGCACAGCAACAGGCCACCAACTGGCACGCAATTATCATGTTTGTGATATTTGTCGGTGCAACTTTGTTCATTACCAAATGGGCAGCCAAACAAACCACCAATACCAAGGATTTCTATACGGCAGGTGGCGGAATCTCAGGTTTTCAAAACGGTTTGGCGATTGCCGGTGACTACATGTCTGCGGCATCGTTCTTGGGAATTTCCGCTTTAGTCTTTAGCTCAGGCTTCGATGGCTTGCTTTATTCACTGGGTTTCATGGTGGGTTGGCCAATCGTATTGTTCTTGATCGCAGAGCGTTTGCGTAATTTGGGTAAATACAATTTATCTGATGTGGTGTCATTTCGTTTGGAAGAAAAACCAGTACGTACCTTGGCAGCTTTTAGCTCGCTTGTGGTAGTGGCGTTTTATCTGATTGCGCAAATGGTGGGTGCAGGACAGCTCATTAAACTACTTTTCGGTTTGAACTATAACATTGCGGTTGTAATTGTGGGTTTACTCATGATGGCCTACGTGATGTTTGGCGGCATGTTGGCGACCACATGGGTACAAATCATCAAAGCGGTACTGTTGCTGTCTGGTGCAACCTTCATGGCGTTTATGGTGATGAAAGCGGTTGGATTTAGCTTCAGTAACATGTTTACCCAAGCCATCGATGTTTATGCCAATGTGCGTAATATCAGCATGGAAGACGCAGCAAAAATTATGGGACCAGGGAAACTGGCCGCCAACCCAATTGATGCGATTTCTCTTGGCTTAGCGCTCATGTTTGGTACAGCGGGTCTGCCACATATTTTGATGCGATTTTTTACGGTAAAAGATGCTAAAGAAGCGCGTAAATCTGTAGTGGTGGCGACTGGCTTTATTGGCTACTTCTACTTGCTAACGTTTATTATTGGTTTCGGTGCGATTCTGTTTGTTTCGAACAATCCGCAATTCCTTGATGTTGCCAAAGCAGCAGTAACAGGTAAGCTTGAATTGGTCGGCGGAAACAACATGGCAGCGGTTCACTTGAGTGATGCACTCGGTGGCGATCTGTTCATGGGCTTTATCTCTGCTGTTGCCTTTGCAACCATTTTGGCTGTAGTGGCAGGTTTGACCTTGTCGGGTGCATCTGCAATTTCACATGACTTGTATGCCAACGTATTCAAAAAAGGTCAAACCACACCAGAATCTGAATTGCGTATGTCAAAAATCGCAACATTAGGCTTGGCAATCTTCGCCATGATTCTGGGTATCTTGTTTGAAAAACAAAACGTTGCGTTCATGGTTGGCTTGGCCTTCTCTGTGGCGTGCTGTGCGAACTTCCCGGTGCTTGTATTGTCAATGTTCTGGAAAGGTTTAACCACACGTGGCGCCGTGATTGGTGGCGTGGTTGGTTTGACGACGGCGGTAGTCCTGATTATTCTGTCTAAAGCCGTGTGGGTAGACACACTTAAAATCTCAGATACACCGATCAATCCATTTAATGGCCCAGCAATTTTTGCAATGCCGTTGTCGTTCATTTGCTGCTGGTTGTTCTCGGTGACTGATAATTCGGCCCGTGCCAAAGCAGAACGTAAAGCATTTGATGCGCAGTATGTGCGTTCAATGACCGGTATTGGAATTTCGGGTGCTTCAGATCACTAAGGTGCATCTGTCAGACACATGAAAAAAGCGCCGGTGGCGCTTTTTTTATTGCTTGGTGTATACATCGCCGTTGAGCTGCATGTGCCATTTTTGATTCATCTGATACGGCGCGCGATCAATTTTGAACACCTGACTAAATTCGCCTTGACCGATCTGAAACTGCTGTGCATTAAAGTCGCTGATACTGGCTTTTAAGTCTGACTTGGCAGCATATTTCAAATCGTGATCTGGCGTTTTTTGTTCTTGAGTCACGTTCTGCCGATAATCCACTTGCCCGGTTTTTTCAATCACCAAACTACTGTGACTACTTTTCCACTGACCGATATATTCTGGATGCTGCTCCAGCATCGGATTGGTTTTGCTGCATCCGACAAACAGCAGCGAGGCCATGCAGCAGCCCATGAGTGTTGTTTTGATATGCATATAAAGCCCTCTTCGCTTCATTGATACTTTTGAGTATGCACCGATTATTTCGGGTCAAATAGTGCAGTTTGATAATGTTATGTCATAAAACGTGATCTATTTCCGCTTTCATCTATAAAATCACTTGACGACTTGCTTAAGCACACGACAAGATTCAGACATTCGCTCAAATGAAAACAACAAGAACGGAACGCCTCTTTTTATGTCGATTGCTCAAGATTTCAAACAACATTTCCGTTTACTGCCTTCGGCTTGGCTACTGGTGGTGCAACTGTTCATTTTGATTTTGTCTTTTTTTACTTATGATCATGGTGCCTATCGTGTACTGACTTGGATTTTGGGGGTACTGGCACTTTTATTGATTGGTCGAGTCATTCGTGAAACCAGTGTATTTACTCTCACGGGCTTATTTTTTGTGTTGGGCGCTCTCTTTTTTTCAGTCTTGATTTTACTGGGATTTAATCAGGTTTCAATTCAGATTCTGACGCATGGATTTGAGGCATGTGCTTATTTCTATGCCGCCTATGGCTTATTGCGCTATATGTTTGCAGACCGATATCTGACCAAAGATGAGCTATTTGCAGCAGGGGCAGTGTTTACACTCATTGCATGGGGGTTTGCCTTTTTATACAACATTTGCCAGTTGTTGGTGCCGATGAGTTTTAGTAAACCCGATCATCAGGGCTTACAAAGCTGGTTAGACCTATTATTTTTGAGTTTTAGTTTACAATCGGCTACCGGACTTTCCGATATTTTTCCGATCAGCCCTGCGGCACGGGTAATTTCAATTCTTCAAATGTTTATGGGCGTGATGTTCTTGGCCGTGGTGGTGTCACGTCTGGTGGCATTGCAATATATTTCGCATTTGCCAGAAAAAAATCATCACGACGATACATAGCTTGTTACAGCTCTGTAACTTCTTTATTTTTCAGCAGGCTATACAATAATAACGCGTTTAATGCGCCTTTTTGCTTTTCACGACAGTGAATTTTTCTGACACATCGTTGTCGTTGGTTTTTATCAAAAAAAATATGGGGGATGTATGCCTTCCAAAACCTCATCTAGGTTTGCAAATATTAATCCAAATGTATTTGTCAGTACGATCATCATTATTGCGATCTTTCTGGCGATTGTCTTATTAATGCCAGATTCATTTGAGTTTCTGACCCAGCAGCTCAAAAACTGGATCACAGAATCCTTTAGTTGGTTCTATGTGTTGTCCGTGGCTTTATTTCTGATCATCTTGGCGTTTATTGCCTGCTCATCGAGCGGTAAGATCAAACTCGGGCCCGATCATAGCCAACCCGACTACAGTAATCGTTCATGGTTTGCCATGCTGTTTACAGCGGGGATGGGGATTGGCCTGATGTTTTTCGGTATTGCCGAGCCGATCATGCATTATGTGAGCCCGCCTTCGGGACAGCCTGAAACGGTACTAGCAGCACAGCAGGCCATGCGGGTGACCTTTTTCCACTGGGGGCTACATGCATGGGGTATTTATGCCATCGTCGCTCTTTCGCTGGCTTACTTTGCCTATCGGCATGATTTACCCTTAAAAATACGCTCGTCTTTATATCCGATGATTGGTAAAAAAATTTATGGCCCCATTGGTGATGCCGTGGATACCTTTGCCACAATCGGAACGATTTTTGGTGTGGCCACCACATTGGGCTTTGGTGTCACCCAAATTGGTTCAGGCTTAAATTATCTATTTGGCTTTGAATCAACAGCGTGGTCCAAAGTTATTTTGATTATTGTGGTCAGTGCCATGGCGGGTCTTTCTGTCGGATTTGGTCTCGATAAGGGCATCAAGCGTCTGGCCGAGCTGAATCTGATACTGGCTCTGGTTTTACTGGCATTTGTATTCTTTGCCAGCCAAAGTATTTATCTATTACAAACCACGGTTCAAAACACCGGACAATACATCTCTAATTTATTTGAAATGACCTTCAATCTGTATGCCTATCAACCCAATGGCTGGATTGGTGGGTGGACCATCATGTACTGGGCATGGTGGATTTCATGGTCACCTTTTG
The DNA here is from genome assembly GCF_023614015.1 of Acinetobacter sp. ACZLY 512. Classification (NCBI taxonomy): domain Bacteria; kingdom Pseudomonadati; phylum Pseudomonadota; class Gammaproteobacteria; order Moraxellales; family Moraxellaceae; genus Acinetobacter; species Acinetobacter sp. ACZLY 512. Next base: position 279,169 of record NZ_JAKIVI010000002.1, on the reverse strand, counting down.
TCGGCATGTTTATTGCGCGGGTGTCTCGTGGACGAACCATTCGCGAATTTATTGTCGGTGTCATGCTGATTCCAACAGGTTTTACTCTGATTTGGATGGGCTTTATGGGCAACGCAGGACTCTACAGTATTTTGCATGAAGGCAATCAGATGCTGTTGGCGGCGGTGCAACGTGATTCATCCGTGGCTTTATTTGAGTTTCTAAATTCATTGCCATTTGCTGGACCGATGAGCTTATTGGCCACAGTGTTAATCATTTTATTTTTTGTGACCTCTGCCGATTCTGGGGCTTTGGTGGTGGATTATCTTACCGCCAAGACGGATGATTCACCGATGTGGCAACGTCTTTTCTGGATTGTGGTAATGGCGGGGCTGTCAATTGTGCTGCTACTCGCTGGCGGACTCAATGCCTTACAGTCTGCGATTATCATGAGCGCCTTACCATTTACGGTCATCATGCTATTTATTTGCTGGGGACTGATCAAGGCATTACGGATTGACTCCACCAAAATGCAGGCGATTCAGGAAGCAAGAACCACACCGCGGGCCATTCAGAATCCACGAAGCTGGCAGCAACGTCTTGGGCTGATCATGCATTATCCACACGCTAAAGCAGACGTGGATGCATTTATTCAAGGCCGCGTAAAAGATGCTTTTCATAACTTGCAGCGCGAATTTAAGCGCCGTCAGTTAATGGTACAGATTCATGAAACCGACGAAGGCTTGATGCTCAAAGTGGATCATCACAATGAAATTAATTTTATCTATCATGTGGTTTCACGTGAAACAGTTCCACCAAGTTTCATGCTGCAATCCGAGCAGGAAACTACCGATAAATATTTTCAGGCTGAAGTGTTTTTACGTGAGGGCGGCCAAAACTATGATGTGATGGACTGGACTGAAGAAGATTTGATTCAGGATATTATCGATCAGTATGAACGCCACCTGTATTTCTTAAATGTGATGCGCAGCCAAACCATCAACTAATTGAAGCAATAAAAAAAGGACTCAAATGAGTCCTTTTTTTATGCGTAGTTCAGTTTCGATTAGAAACGAGCTTTTGCATTTAAACCGATTGTTTGCGTATCAAATGCAGAACCTTTAGCATCTGCTTTGATGTACGATGCACCAACAGAGATTGCTGGAGTAACGAAGTAGTTTACGTTACCACCCCATGCTTGACGGAATTCACCAAGGTCTTGACCTTTGATGTTTGCTTCGCCATCGTTACCGATGAAGGTTGCACCAACGCTCAACTTAGGTGTGAGGTAAAGGTCAGTTTTTAAACCGTATTGGTTTTCTTGACCAAATGCACCAGCAGCTTCAAAGCCGATTGCCATGTTAGTACCATCGATTGGACCAACATATTTTGCACGAGCTGTTACTGCGTCTTGATCGTTTTGGATCGCAGCAGTTTGGTTCACAGCAGAATAAATACCGTTGTTTACGATACCAAAGTTATCTAATGCAAACTGGTTTGCAACGCTGGTGTAACCTACGCTCATCAAGAAATTAGGAAGCAACATTGCACCCACTTCTAATGCATAACGGTCACCGTTGTCATCACGAGAAATCGCATTTTTACCATCAACGTCAGTATGGTTATAAGTTGCGCTTGCGTATACTGGTAGGTATGGCGTAGGGATGTATGTTTCGCCCTTCACGCCGTAAGTACCTACGTGGTAGTTAAGACCGTTGTTTTGGTCATATTGCTGGTAGCTATAACCAAGCGATACGCTAGATGCTTGGTTCAAGAACGCGGCTTCGGCTAAAGGCCCTTTAGACGCATCAACATCTTTCAAATAGAAAGTACCAGCAACGTCACCAGTGAAGTTTTTGTCGTTTGCAGTCGTATCTACATATTCAGATTGACCTTGAACTTCAACTTGATACGCTTGAGCGCCGGTCATGGCGAGTAATAAAGCAGTGGCTAAACCGAGTTTTTTCATAAGAGTTTCCAGCATTAACAAGAGATTAAGCTGTGGTCATTCTATTGTAACAATTTATTTAGTCAATGTGTCTTCAGCCCAGCATCTGTTGCTCAAAAAAACACTTAAAAATATTGAACAAAAAAAATACAGTTAAATTGAATCGTGTCAACCTGAAAAATAGTCTGTATAACAATCGACTAGATGGAAAATGAAACAATAAATATTACATTTTGGTTAAATATACATCGTTTTTTCGATTGTAAAAATAGATGGTTATTATTTAAATTATCGGTAAAAACTTATTTTAAAACTGATTTTAATGTGATTTGTGTCACATATTTCTACCAAAGTGAAGCTTATTTAAAGTTAAATCTTAATTTTACCTATTTTTACATTGTTACATATTGGTAACTGAATATGAATATCTGACTGAAATTAAATAGATTTTAATGTGATTTAAATCTCAATCTATTTTAAATATGTTGATTGTTTATCATTATGATGGTAGCTTGATTGGGTAGTACTTGTTTTTGCTGATAATACACGTCGAATGCAATGGATGATCCCTCTATCGTTCTGTAACGCTGTCGATTGTATTATTCAACTCACCCGGTTTTCCCTAAAACTGGGTATTTTTTTGCTTTTGAATGTGTCAATTGTGTGGAACGTGACAATTATTCGGACAAAAAAAAGCCTAGTGCTCAAGAGGGGTCACTAGGCGAAAAGGATGTTATTTGATTGGGAGAACATCCTTAGAGGAAGCTAAAAACATCATGATTTAATCCTTAAGTGTATGATGCGGAATTTTTCATCATTTGCAAAATTGTTTATTTTTATAATTATGATTGAGAAACACGATGATTTCAAAGCTTCAGTGCTCGTATCGTTTCACTATGACAAGTTCTTGACAAATTTTAAGCAACTTCAGTTAAACTATGGTGACATAATCAGCAAAAAATAAATGTAGTGAAGTCAAAAAAAATAGATCCTCAGCGTCAAATTGTTTTTACTTCTACTAAAGCCAAAGGAAAGAATCGGGTGGAAGCAGCGCTTTCATAATGATCATTTAGCTATAAAAAAAGGGTGAATAAGTCGACCTTATTCACTCTTTATAGAAACGAAATGGTGGCTTAACTTAACTCAACATCGGCTTTAAGAAACGCCCCGTATGCGAAATCTCCACTTCGGCCACTTGTTCTGGTGTACCTTCGGCAATAATCTGACCGCCACCCGCACCACCTTCTGGCCCAAGATCAATCACCCAGTCTGCGGTTTTAATCACATCCAGATTATGCTCAATCACCACAATGGTATTTCCTTTGTTGCGAAGCTCATGCAAGATGTCGAGCAGCTTGGCAATATCATGAAAATGTAGGCCAGTCGTCGGTTCATCTAGCACATACAGGGTTTTGCCCGTATCGCGTTTGGCCAGCTCACGTGCCAGTTTCACACGCTGCGCTTCACCACCAGAGAGTGTGGTGGCTGCTTGGCCTAAACGGATATAGCCCAGCCCCACTTGGGTGAGGGTTTCCAAACGACGGTGAATCACCGGAATGGCACTAAAGAATTCGGCACCATCTTCTACCGTCATCTCCAGTACGTCAGAAATGTTTTTACCTTTGTAGGTCACTTCCAGTGTTTCACGGTTATAACGTTTGCCATGACAGGCATCGCACGGTACATACATATCGGGTAAAAAGTGCATTGCCACTTTGATCATGCCGTCACCTTCACAGACCTCACAGCGACCGCCTTTAACATTAAATGAAAAGCGACCAGCCGCGTAGCCACGTGCCTTGGCTTCTGGCGTCTGTGCAAATAACTCACGAATAGGGGTGAACAGTCCGGTATAGGTGGCCGGGTTTGAACGTGGGGTACGGCCAATCGGACTCTGATCGATATCCACCACCTTGTCCAAATGCTGTAAGCCATTAATCGAATCAAATTTTTCTGCGGTAAGCGTGGTGGCCCCATTTAACTGAGTGGCAGCCAATGGCAGCAAGGTCCGGTTAATGAGGGTCGACTTGCCCGAACCCGATACACCCGTCACACAGGTCATGATGCCTAGTGGAATTGTTAAATCCACATTTTTAAGGTTATGTCCGGCTGCACCGCACAGTTTAATGGTCTGATCTGGTGTAGGCGAACTCAAACGCTGCGCCGGCACGGCGATTTTAAGCGCGCCTGAGAGGTATTGCCCAGTGAGAGAGTCCTGATGCTTTTTCAGTTCATCGGCTGTCCCTTCGGCAATAATTTCACCGCCATGCACCCCAGCACCCGGCCCGATATCAATAATATGATCGGCCGCACGGATTGCGTCTTCGTCGTGCTCGACCACCAGCACGGTATTGCCCAAATCACGTAAACGAATCAGGGTTTGTAGCAGACGGTCATTGTCACGCTGATGCAAACCAATTGAAGGTTCATCCAGCACATACATGACACCCATCAGGCCAGCACCAATTTGTGAGGCCAGTCGAATACGCTGTGCTTCACCGCCCGACAAGGTTTCGGCTGAACGAGCCAAACTCAAATAGTTCAAACCGACACTCACCAGAAAGTGCAGACGTTCACGAATTTCTTTAAAAATTTTATCGGCAATTTCGCCTTTAGCACCCTCAAGATTCAAATCTTGATAATACTGTTCGGCATCACCAATCGACATCTGGGTAATATGTGCAATGGTTTTGTCTTTCACTTTCACATTTCTGGAAATTTCATTCAGACGAGATCCACCACAAGCATCACATGCAGCATTTGACAAATACTGTGCCAGATCGTCACGCACATAATTACTCTCGGTTTCACGGTAACGGCGTTCGAGATGCGTTAAAATGCCTTCAAATGGCATGACGCGGTTATGTCGACGGCCACGTTCATCGATATAACTTAAATCGATTTTTTCTTTACCGGTACCGTATAAGAATTTCTTTTGTACCTCTTTTTCAAGCGTATTCCACGGTGTATCGAGCGAGTACTCAAAATGCTCCGCCACTTTTTGCAGCATCGAATAATAATACGGGCGCTGACGATCCCAACCGCGTACCGCACCTTGACTCAGTGACAAGCTCGGATCTGGAATCAGCTTTTCTGCACTAAAATGGCTGCGCGTGCCCAAGCCATCGCAGACCGGACAAGCACCAAACGGATTATTAAAAGAAAACATCCGTGGTTCTAGCTCTGCCACAGCACGATCACATTCCGGACAGGAGTGTTTGGCCGAAAATACACGATCGGGCTGTTCGGCGTTCATCCACGATAAAATAGCCAAGTCGCCACCGAGGCGCAGTGCAGTTTCAAACGATTCTGCAATCCGGTTGCCCAAGTCATCGCGTACTTTAAAACGATCCACGACCACTTCAATGGTATGTTTCTTCTTTTTATCTAATTCAGGTGCCGCATCGATATCGACAATTTCACCATCGACACGAGCCCGCACAAAGCCTTGACCTTGTAGTTGTTCAAAGAGCTGTGAATATTCACCTTTACGCTCACGTACCACAGGTGCCAGCAGCATCAGTGCTGTACCTTCTTCTAAAGCTTTGACTGCATCGACCATTTCGGAAACGGTTTGTGCCACCATCGGCAAATCGTGTTCTGGACAATAGGGCGTTCCGACGCGTGCATAGAGCAAACGTAAATAGTCATAAATTTCGGTAATGGTTCCCACAGTCGAACGCGGGTTATGGCTTGTCGATTTTTGCTCAATGGCAATTGCAGGACTGAGGCCTTCAATTGCATCGACATCAGGTTTTTCCATTTGCGATAAAAACTGACGCGCATAAGCCGATAACGATTCCACATAACGGCGTTGGCCTTCGGCATAAAGCGTATCAAATGCAAGAGATGACTTGCCAGAGCCTGAGAGTCCCGTAATCACCACAAATTTATCACGTGGGATATCGAGAGACACATTTTTTAGGTTATGGGTACGTGCACCTCGAATACGGATATGGCTTTGGCTCATAAATCGATCCTAAAATGAATTTTTAAAAGAGGTATATGATAGCGCATGAAAAATGTTCAAGCCCAAACTTTTCATTTTTGTGCGACATTTTGTGTCGGAGTGTCTGATTGGCAGGAGAAACCATCATACTGATATCCGTCATGGCACGGCGCACCGTACCATGAGGCAAACTTAGATTATTTAATTAGCGGCGATATGCAGTTGCACCGAAACGACCTGCAAAAATCGTAACCAGCATTCCAATAAACAATCCAATGAACGACCACAACGCAGTTTTGGCAGCCGCTTTGGCAGCAGCAGCGGCCTGCTCACGGACTTGCTCTTTCAACTGTTCGTATTTTTTCTCTGAATTATTGATGTTGACGGTCAAATCGTTAAAGAAGGTTTGAACTTTAACCGTGGCTTGAGTACGTGCCTGCATAAAGTTTTCTGCGGCTTGATCAGCTTCAGCAGCGGTAAATGATGGATTGTTGGCCATAATGGCTTTTTTCACATCGTCTTTACTGATGGCAGCATTGATGGTTTGTACGCGCTGCTCGATAGTGGTTAACAGATTTTTAGTGATTTCTTTATACTGACTCGGATTCAGCGCCACTTGTTTCACGGCTTCTTCCGTCTGTTTTTTCGCCCAGTCAACTTGTGAACTTAAGTAATTCGGTTGCAGCTCCGGCACTTTACTTTTTTCAAGCGCTTGAGCAATTTTAGAATCAGTGCCATCGGTCAGGTCAGAGATAGAGGGAATGACGTTGTCTAAAATATTGTTTTCTTTAATCAGTTCGACCGAGCCTTTGCCAATACCAGAGGCGAGTGTTCCGGTCACACTGGCAATTGAGCCGACTGTATTGGCTGTTGTTTTAACTGCACTGTTTAAAGTCATGATACTTAAGATCAGACCAATAAGCAGTGATAATGCCCAGACCAAAAATCCATGCATGCCACCATCTAAACCTGCGAACTTACCCGCCAGATAAGCACCAATGCCAAGGCTGACCAGTAACGAGATGAGCGTCCAAATGGTCACCACTGTGCCAGAGCCATTGGAAATGTCATCGTGCGACATCGGGTCGAGTAAAGAAAATCCAAGCGCAGCGCCGAGTAATGAAAGCAAAAAGGAGATTGCAAGTACAGCGAGTACACCTGCAAAGATACTGGCCCAAGAAATTGTTTTAACAAATGTGCGATTGATAGTGTTATCCATTATTGTGTCCTTATTGAGTAAATAGTTGTTGGATTTCTCACGTGTTTTTGAAGCAAACACGTCAATAAGCTGTATTTATATTAATCACTTAAATCGTGTTTGACTGTTTAAAAAAAGAATTTTTTGTGATTTTTTACACAATTTGTAACGTATTCATGTAACTTTTTGTGTCGGCGTCATCTGGTATTTATTTTCAGTCAGCTAGAGCTTTCATAAGTATCAAAACGGTCAGGTTCACAATTTATTCTGTTCAGCAATCATCTAATATGGCTATAGTGAGCGTTATCACATTGAATACAATAAACAAGAAGGGACACTATGCTTGCACTGATTTTGATTGCGCTGATTGCACTGCTGCATGTTTATATTCTGGTGGTCGAAATGTTTTTGTGGGATCGGCCTTATGGCTTAAAAGCCTTTGGAAATACGCCTGAAAAAGCCCGAATCACCAAAGTGATGGCACAAAATCAGGGCTTATATAATGGTTTTTTAGCAGCCGGGCTTTTTTGGGCATTGTGCGCGCCCGAAGCGTTATTTGTTCCACTGGCGAGCTTTTTTCTGGGTTGCGTATTGGTGGCTGGCCTCTATGGCGGCATGACCGCCAATAAAAAAATCTTTTTTATTCAGGCATTACCTGCATTTTTAGCACTGTTAAGTGTTTATTTACTATAGTGTGTAGCGATAGGCTTCATTTTGGCGTTTAATCTGCATATGTTGTTTCAACTCAGCAAATAATGTGACGTATTGGCATGCTTGGTTTGTTTTTTAAATGCACCCTAGGTGCAGCAGTTGTGCTGCTCATTTCTATTTTATCAAAAAGCAAGACCTTTTATATTGCGGGCTTGGTGCCGCTTTTTCCGACCTTTGCTTTGATTGCGCATATCATTGTATTTGGTCAGCAAGGTGCTGAGGCACTGCGTAAAACGGCGCTATTTGGTTTATGGTCACTGATTCCCTATGCAATCTATCTGGGGATGGTGTATTTTCTGGCTGAACGGGTCTCGATTGGGTGGTGCTTAAGTCTGGCGACACTGGCGTGGGTACTGGCTGCAGGTCTTCTGTTATTGGGCTGGAATAGCGTTTTCAGTTAAGCGTGGCATGAGGTGACTGAACTGTACCCAACTCAAAATGATTTGAATATTGCATATTTAAAAAATAAAAGGCCAGCACCTCACTGACCTTTTAGCAATGCTTTTATTGGCTTAGACCCAACCACTGACGCTGATGGTAGGCGCTGTCCCAAAACAGCCATTCTAGCTTGGCACCCATGGTATAAGCCGCATGCATTTTTTCTAACGTATCGGCGTCGCAGCGCGCTGCAACCTTATCGACGGTTGCAATCACATTACGCACGGCAGTGTGAAATTCTTCACCCGCATAGGTATCAATCCATGCCTGATACGGATTATTCGGCACCGACTGACTGACAATGGCACGGCCCACTTCGGCATAAATCCAGAAACAGGGCAGGAGCGCTGCCAATACCACAGGATAACTTTCAGACCACGCCGTCGCAGTCAAAAATGACGTGTAATGATGACAAGCCAAGGTTAGGGGTGTCGACTCAAAGGTTTCTTTACTCACATCAAATGCCGTCATAAAGTCATTGTGCAGACTACGCTCAACCACAATCGCGATTTTAGCAGCTTCAGAAAACTGCATCACGTCGTCTGCATCGTAAGCTTTGGCGGCTGCCACTGCCAAGGCACGACCATAGGCCAACAAATAATGCGCATCCTGAATCACATAATGACAAAATGCCTCAGGCGCCAATGTGCCAGCAGCCAGCTCCTGATTAAACGGTAGATTGAGGATCTGCTCATATAACGCGGTATTTTTTTGCCAAAGTAATTGAGTAAAGCTCATAAGTCGTCTGCTCTAAATCCGATTTTTTGCGTGCCAAGAACTATAACAAAAATCGATCGGCGTGAGCGTTGTAAACCACTTTATTAATTTAGACTTAATATTTTGCGTAAAAGTGATAAATGTCATCTGCTTTCAGCTAAAAAACGCGCATAATACATCCCGAAATTCTAATACTTGATCTTATTTTGATTTAGGGCATTCATGAAGCATTTTCGTTTTTCCATTTTCTTTACCGTCATCTGTCTGGCGTTATCGGCGTATTGGGGCTATACCCATGGTCCGGAAGCAGGCATTTCGACCATGTTTAAAGCACTCACCATTACCGCTATTCTGGCGGTGATGGAAGTGTCGCTGTCGTTTGATAATGCAGTCGTCAATGCGTCTGTTTTGCGTGGTTGGGATCATTTTTGGAAAATGCTTTTTCTCACTGTCGGCATCTTAATTGCCGTATTTGGTATGCGTTTGATTTTTCCGGTGGCCATCGTGGCGGTCACCGCCGACATGGGCATGATTGAAGTGGCCCAAATGGCACTGAATGATCCAAAAACCTATTCTGCACGTCTGATGGAACATCATGCTGAAATTGCAGCATTTGGTGGAACGTTCCTGCTCATGGTGTTTTTAAACTTCTTTTTCGACGACGGCAAAGACACTCACTGGTTCAAATGGATTGAAGCCAAGCTGGCCAATCTGGCGAATGTGCCGGCAATGTCGGTCTTTATTGCCTTGGTTGCGCTGCTGATCATGGCAACCTATGTGGCCGACGACAAACGCCTTGTGGTGACCATGGCGGGTATCTGGGGGCTGGTGGTCTATATCGGTGTTCAGGTGTTGAGTCACTTACTCGGCGGCGAGCCTGAAATTGATGAAAATGGCAATGCAGTATCGCATGATGCTTCTGGGGCATCTAAAGGTGTGATTAAAGCGGGTTTTGGTGGTTTCTTATATCTTGAAGTGCTCGATGCATCGTTCAGTTTCGACGGTGTGATTGGTGCTTTTGCCATTACCAGCGATGTGGTGATTATTATGCTCGGTCTGGCCATTGGTGCCATTTTTGTGCGCTCGATGACCGTTTATCTGGTCGAAAAGGGCACTCTCGATGCATACATTTACCTCGAGCACGGTGCGCATTATGCCATTGGTGCCTTGGCCTTTATCATGCTGGCAAGTGGGACTGGTGTACACGTACCTGAAGTGGTTACAGGGTTGATTGGTGTTGCGTTTATTGTATGGGCTGTCTTGGCTTCGATTCGATACAGCAAGCATCACGCGCAAACCGATTAAGCTGGCTTTCAGTTAGCTTGCGTAGTCTAAAAAGGGTGCTTCGGCACCCTTTTTTATCAGGTATCAGAATTTCGTCAATTTAGGCGAAGTTTAATCTTGAATCCTCTATAATTTGATTAAGTTTAGATAAGCGTGTCGATATGATGAATGCGTTGGAGCGTCGCTCAACCTTTGCATTAAGCAGTATTTTTGCCTTGCGTATGTTGGGTCTGTTCATGATTATTCCTGTATTTTCAATTGCAGGGCAGTCCTATCAATACGCAACGCCCGCCTTAATTGGTCTTGCAGTCGGTATTTATGGTTTGAGTCAGGCCATTTTGCAAATTCCGTTTAGCCTGATAGCCGACCGCTTTAGCCGTAAACCGCTCGTGGTGCTGGGTTTGTTGCTGTTTGCTTTGGGCGGCGCGGTCGCGGCCATGTCGGACACCATTTATGGCGTGATCATCGGGCGTGCCATTGCTGGCGCCGGGGCTGTATCGGCGGTCGTTATGGCCTTGCTGGCCGATGTAACACGTGAAGAGCAGCGTACCAAAGCCATGGCCGCAATGGGCATGAGTATTGGTTTATCTTTTGTGGTGGCGTTTAGCCTAGGGCCTTGGCTCACCAGTCTGGTAGGCATTTCCGGACTATTCTGGGTCACCACCCTGATGGGACTGGTGGCAATTTCGATGCTGCTATTGGTGCCTAAAGTTACGCGTCATCATAAAAGTTATCAGCAGGGTTATCTGGCTCAGCTTAAACAAGTTATCAAGATGGGCGATTTAAACCGCTTGCATGTGTCGGTATTTTCACTGCATTTATTACTTACCGCGATGTTTATTTATGTGCCTTCTCAACTGATTGAGTTTGCCGATATTCCACTTTCCAAACATGGCTTAGTGTATTTACCGCTGCTTGTAGTAAGTTTGTTTTTTGCTTTTCCAAGTATCATTGTGGCAGAAAAATATCGCAAAATGCGCGGCATCTTCCTGACCGCCATTGCCGGTATTATTGCAGGTTTGCTCATTCTGATTTTTGGTTATGAGTCGAAGTATGTACTCTTAACAGGCTTGGGTATTTTCTTTATTGCATTTAACGTGATGGAAGCGCTGTTACCATCTTGGTTATCGAAATCTGCCCCGATTCAATCTAAAGCCACTGCTATGGGCATCAATGCCAGTAGCCAGTTTTTGGGTGCCTTTTTTGGTGGTACGCTGGGTGGACAATTGCTGATGCTGCACAACACTTCACTGGGTTGGAGTATCTTGGCCGCGATTGCTATACTGTGGTTGCTGGTGAGCTTCGGGTTGGCGCAGCCGCGCTATTTGTCGTCGATTGTATTGCCTTTACCTGAGGTAACTCACACAGCCGAGTGGACGTCTAAACTGCTGGCGATCCGCGGAATTGAAGAAGTCGTGGTAATGACCGAACAGCGTGTAGCGTATATAAAAGTGGATAAACGCGTCATCGATGATGCTGCGCGACAACATTTAACGCAGTTGTTAGGGTCAGAGGTAGCCATTTAATCATAACTCTTATAAAGTAAAAGACAGAAATAGATAGGAAGATTAAAGCTCATGCGTGGTGTGAATAAAGTAATTTTAGTTGGGACCTTGGGCCGTGACCCGGAAACCAAAACGTTTCCAAATGGCGGGTCATTGACTCAATTTTCGATTGCAACCAGCGAATCGTGGACAGATAAAAGTACGGGTGAGCGTAAAGAGCAAACCGAATGGCATCGTATTGTGTTGAATAACCGTTTAGGTGAAATTGCACAGCAATACCTGCGTAAAGGTTCAAAAGTGTACATTGAGGGTTCATTGCGTACCCGCCAGTGGACAGATCAAAACGGTCAAGAGCGCTATACCACCGAAATTCGTGGCGACCAGATGCAAATGCTTGATACACGTAGCCAAGGCGAGCAGCCTATGGGTGGTGGTCAGGACTACAATCAGCCACGCTTTAACAACAATGCACCGCAAAACACTGGCTATAACAACCAAGGCGGTGGTTATAACAACAAAAACAACGCTGGTGCCAACCAAGGTGGCGGTTATGGCAACAATGCTGCGGGCAATCAAGGTGGTTATGCACCTAAAGCGCCACAGCAACCTGCTCCAGCAGATCTAGACGACGACTTACCGTTTTAAAATACATGACTTAAAAACCTCACCTTGCGTGAGGTTTTTTTATCTCTAAATTTTTATATTTTTTAAAAATATGATGATCTGAGCGATATCGTACACACTATTTTTTACTTAAATTGAAGAAAATATCGAAGCGCGATAAGTAAAAATAATAAATCAAAACATCCAATTAACCCGAGCGCGTTTAGGAGCGCACTGATCCGAATCATTTTTTAGCACTATTTTGGTGCAAAAAAACAAGATTGGCCCCCAATTACCATAGACAAATGGCTCTCGTTTATTGGCCACCAAAAAGACACATTAGATTCATTAGAAGTATGCATACGGAAACGTTCGATTGGGCCTTATACAGGCAGTTAAAACCGGCATGGCCCAGTCAACAACAAGTTAAAAGGAGAGGCGCACTGCAAAGGCGATGTTGCAGGCCTCTGCTTTTGAGGTATTAAGGAAAATAGTTATGGCAGCGCTCAAAACAGCGACTGAATCAGGCCAAGCCGAAGGGCTTAAAAGTGGCTTGAAGTCGCGTCACCTCACCATGATTTCAATTGCCGGCGTGATTGGCGGCGCTTTATTTGTGGGCTCGGGCAGTGTGATTTATTCTGCGGGCCCCGCAGCGATTTTAGCTTATGCCATTGGGGGATTGCTGGTTTTACTGATTATGCGAATGCTCGGTGAAATGGCAGTCATGAATCCAGACAGCGGATCATTTTCTACTTATGCCGATCGTGCGATTGGTCGTTGGGCTGGTTTTACCATTGGCTGGCTGTATTGGTGTTTCTGGACTTTACTCATGGGTTGGGAAGCCTATGTGGCCGGTAAGATTCTCAACAGCTGGTTCCCGTTTATCCCCATTTGGGGCTATATGCTGATGGTGATTATTGGCTTGGTCTGGGTCAATCTGCAAGACGTGAAAAACTACGGTGAATTTGAATTCTGGTTTGCCTTGATCAAAGTTATTGCAATTGTATTGTTCTTGGTTGTGGGAAGCTTGGCTATTATGCATTTATGGCCATGGGGTGAACCTGCTGTATCAGGCATGACCAACTTAACTGCACAAGGCTTTATGCCCGGGGGCTTTTCATCGGTAGTCACGGCTTTACTTGGGGTCATGTTTGCCTATATGGGCGCCGAGATTGTGACCGTTGCAGCCGCAGAATCAAAAAATCCGGCACGTGAAATCCGTAAAGCCTCAAATTCGATTGTGTGGCGGATTATCCTGTTTTATGTCGGCTCGATGTTTATCACTGTGTGCTTGATTCCACACAACAATCCATTGTTAAAAGACCCAACATGGGGAACCTATAGCGTCACGCTGTCTGCGCTTGGTATTCCAGAAGCGCGTCATATTGTGAACTTTGTAGTGCTAACTTCGGTATGTAGCTGCTTTAACTCGGCACTTTATACCTGCTCACGCATGATGTTTTCATTGTCTAAGCGTGGCGATGCACCAAAAGCGTTTTCAAAAACCAACCGTAACAGCAGTCCATGGGTTGGGGTCATTTTCTCAAGTATTTTCTCTATCGTGGCGGTGTACCTCACAGCCAGTGAAAGCATGAATGTATACGATGTTCTTATGCTGGCAACCGGCACGGTGGCATTGTATGTGTACCTTGCCGTGGCATTTTCTCAGCTACGCATGCGTAAGAAAATCGAAGCTGAAGGTAAAGCCATCGACTTTAAAATGTGGTTATTTCCATGGTTAACCTATCTGGTCATTTTCATCATCATTGGTGCGATTGTGACCATGTTGATTGAAGGAACATATTTTAAAGAGGTGATTTACACCACAGGACTGGCGCTGGTGATTGTGGCGCTGGGCGTACTGACCCACAAATTTAACTGGGGAAAGGAAGCTCGCCAACACATGCTGCAAGAAAATAAAAACTCAGTCAGCTAAATCATCTGGCTTAAAAAAAGAACCTCTTCAAGAGGTTCTTTTTTTATCTGTCAATTCTGCTGGCTTGCCGTTATGAGCGGGTTGGAATATTGGCTTCGCGCAAACACTGTAGCAACACCCCAAAGGCCATGACCATGTCTTTTTCACTCACACAGGCAAAGCCCATCAGTAGGCCACGTTCGGCATGGGCATGCGCGTGCATATAATATTGCGACAATGCCCGAACCTTAATGCCCCGCTCGAGTGCAGCCGAGGCAACCGCAACGTCATCGCAATTATCGGGCAATTTAAGCACCAAATGCAAACCAGAATCGTCGTTGTATTCATGCAAAAATTCTGGGCCTAAATAACGCTTAATCAGATCGACCAGATAAGCACGCCGTTTGCCGTACAACAGCCGCATACGGCGAATGTGTGCTTCGTAGTGGCCTTCCCGAATAAACTCGGCCAATGCCTTTTGCTCAAGCAAATGCCCGCCGCGATAAAGCTCGGCAGCCAATATCCGTAAAGATGAAAACAGTGGCTTTGGCACCACCAAATAGCCAATGCGTAAGGCAGGGTAAATGGTTTTACTAAAGGTACCCATATAGATTACGGGCGCATCGCTTTCAAGGCCCTGTAAAGACGGGTAAGGCTGCCCAGAAAAACGAAATTCACTGTCGTAGTCGTCTTCTACAATCCAGCTACCGTAGCGCTTGGCCAAATTGAGCAAAGATTTGCGGCGCTCAAGACTCAAATGCGACCCCAGCGGATACTGATGCGACGGCGTCACAAAAATCAGTTTGGGGGGCTCTTCGGGATACTGCTTGGGAACAATACCATCGGCATCGACCGGCATGGGTTGAATATTCAGCCCATTGATGCGCAATGTATTGCGCATGCCCCAATAGGCCGGATCTTCAATCCAGACCGGATCGCCAATATCGCTCAGCGCACGCGACACCAGATCAATCGCCTGATGAATACCTTCGGTAATAATAATCTGATCGGGATCACACTGTACCGAGCGCGCCACGCGCAGATAATCGGCCAAGGCGCTACGCAGTTCGGTGCATCCCCCCGCATTACTGTAAATCAGGTGATGAATATCTGGCTCGCGACTTAACCGCGCCTGAATACGGCTAAAAATATGATGTGGGAATTCGGTCACATCTGGCGCACCCGGCACAAATGCACCCCATTGGTAAGGCGAGGCACCAGCATAACCAATCAGTTGGCTACCGCGCTGCGACAATTGATACGAGCGCGGCGGATTCCGCAGCCCCACGCGCTGTTTGCCGTTGGGCGTGTTTAAAAAGGCTTCGGGTAACTGCTCGGCCACCCATGTGCCATGTCCGGTTTTTGCTTCCAAATAGCCTTCAGCCTGAAGCTGTTCGTAGGCCGATAACACTGTATTTCGTGAAACATGAATTTCTTTGGCGAGGTCACGTGAAGCCGGCAAACGCGTTTTTGGGGGTATAACACCTTCAACAATCGCGCCTTGCAAACAGCGAAATAAACGTTGATGAAGTTTTCCGTCTACATCTTGTTGTAAACGTTGTAATAAATGATCGCCCAGCAAACTACGCAATTGGCTCTCTCCCTGAGTTGATAAATGGCTCTCGTCAGTCGACGCAAGACGCGCGAAATTACAGTGGTAGACAGCTATTGTAAAGCATCCTGTAAAAGATGGCGGGAATGTGTGACCAAAGCTGTAATGAATAACACTAGAGGATAGATAGATGGACACTAAACATTCTGCACTTAATCAGCGTAAACAGCAAGCAACTCCACGTGGTGTGGGTGTGATGTGCCAGTGGTATGCAGACAAGGCTGAAAACGCCACAATCTGGGATGCACAAGGCAATGCCTTTACCGATTTTGCAGGCGGTATTGCGGTGTTAAATACGGGTCATCGTCATCCGAAAGTGATTGCTGCCGTTCAAGCACAGCTTGAAAAATTCACACATACTGCTTATCAGGTTACACCATACGAAAGCTATGTATCGCTTGCAGAGCGTATCAATGCACTTGCACCGATTGCAGGCCCTGCCAAAACCGCATTTTTCACTACAGGTGCAGAAGCGGTTGAAAATGCAGTTAAAATCGCACGCTCATACACGGGTCGCCAAGGCATCATTACCTTTGGTAATGCGTTTCACGGCCGTTCATTCATGACCATGGCCATGACCGGTAAAACAGCACCTTACAAACGTGATTTCGGTTTAATGCCGGGCGGTGTGTTCCATGCGCGCTATCCAGTTGCATCACGTGGTATCAGTGTCGATGCCGCAATGGAAAGTATCGACAACATTTTCAGTGAAGACGTTGCACCGCACGACGTTGCAGCGATTGTACTTGAGCCAGTACAGGGCGAAGGCGGCTTTAATATTGTACCGGCCGATTTCTTAAAACGCGTGCGCGCACTTTGCGACAAACACGGTATTTTACTGATTGCCGATGAAGTACAAAGTGGTTTTGCCCGTACAGGTAAAGTTTATGCGATGGATCATTACGAAACCAAAGCAGATCTCATCACCATGGCCAAGAGCTTGGGCGGTGGTTTCCCGATTTCAGGCGTCGTTGGCCGTGCAGAAGTGATGGATGCACCAAACCCGGGTGGTTTGGGCGGAACCTATGCAGGTAACCCAATTGCGGTTGCAGCAGCACACGCGGTGATTGATGCCATCGAAGAAGAACAACTATGCGAACGTGCCAATGTACTCGGTGCAGAGCTGGTGAGCGTACTTGAGCAGCTTCAGCAAGCAACCGATCAGGCGATTATCGATATTCGTGCTTTAGGCTCAATGGTTGCCGCAGAATTTGAAACAGCGGAACAGGCCAAAGCCGTACAAACCTATGCCATGGAGCATGGCTTGTTATTACTTACCTGTGGTAAGTATGCCAACGTCATCCGTTTCTTGTATCCATTGACGATTCCGACTGAACAGTTCCGTTCTGGTCTTGAAATCTTGAAACAAGGTGTTTTAGCGTTGAATGCAGAAACCCACAGCACAGCAGTTGGACAAACAGCATGATTCAAGAAAATTTACAGTATTTACTCGCACATCCGGATATCTCGTTTACTGCACCTGCAACAGGCACAGCAATTGAGGTCAAAGATGCCGCGACAGGTGCATCACTGGCTTGGGTAAAAACCAGTGACCGCGCCGCTGTAGAAGCCGCAATTCAACGTTCGGAAAAAGCGCAAGCGGCGTGGAAAACCCAAACCGCCTTGCAGCGCGCCGATATCTTGTGGGCGTGGCACCACCTTATGCTTGAGCATAAGGAAGATCTGGCACAGATTTTAACTGCCGAGCAAGGTAAGCCACTGGCAGAAGCGCGTGGCGAAATTGGTTATGCTGCTTCGTTTATTCGCTGGTTTGCAGAGCAGGCGCGCCGCATTGATGGCGAAATTTTACCGCCAACCGTTGCGCATCAGCGTTTACTGGTGATCAAGCAGGGCATTGGTGTTACGGCGGCCATCACACCGTGGAACTTCCCGGCGGCCATGATCACCCGTAAAGCAGCGCCGGCCATTGCTGCCGGATGCTCAATGCTGGTGAAGCCGGCAGACCTGACACCACTGACAGCCTATGCGCTCGAAGTACTGGCTTTAAAAGCAGGCTTGCCACAAGATGTATTGCTCAACATTAGCGGTGATGCAGTGGAAGTGGGCAAAACCCTGTGTGAAAGCGATGTGGTCAGAAAGCTCAGCTTTACAGGCTCTACGCCAGTGGGCCGTATCTTGATGCAGCAGTGCGCACCAAGCATCAAGAAACTCTCGCTTGAGCTGGGCGGTAATGCGCCGGTGATCATTTTTGACGATGCCAACCTAGAGCAGGCGGTTGCAGGCATTATGGCCAGCAAATTCCGTAACAGCGGTCAAACCTGTGTCTGTGCCAACCGTATTTACGTTCAAGCGGGTATCTATGACCAGTTGACCGAACGTCTGACTCAAGTTGTGGCAGGCTTACGTGTGGGCGATGGCCGTGAAGATGGCGTGACGCAAGGGCCACTGATCGACGAGCGTGCGGTAGCCAAAGTGCAGTCGCATATCGATGATGCCACCCAAAAGGGTGCTAAGGTCGAAATCGGTGGCAAACTCGCGCCGCAGGGCGGCACCTTCTTTGAACCGACGGTACTCAGTGGTGTTACCCAAGACATGCGTGTTGCTAAAGAAGAAACCTTTGGCCCGCTGGCTGCGTTATTCCGCTTTGAAACCGAAGCGCAAGCCATTGAAATGGCCAACGATACCGAGTTTGGTCTGGCTGCGTATGTGTTTACCCAAAATGCAGCGCGTCAGTGGCGCGTGGGCGAAGCACTTGAGTATGGAATGGTTGGGGTCAATACCGGCGCTATTTCCAATGAAGTGGCACCATTTGGTGGGGTGAAACAGTCCGGTTTAGGTCGTGAAGGTTCCCAGCACGGAATTGAAGAATATTTGGAAATGAAATACCTGTGTATCGATGTTTCTGAGTAGGTTTCATAGCTGATCCTTTAAAACCCGTTATGCCCATTCATAACGGGTTTTTTTATTGTTCGACAAAACCCAAAGGCAGGAGCAGCCTGATCAGTTTGGTCAACGCCAAATGCTCGTCATTCACCGTGCTGTATTCAGGACGTTAAAGCAGAGCCAAAGAAAAAGCCCTTTATCAATTTTGATAAAGGGCCGTACGCTGTTGTTTCATTATTTTCATGCACTGATTGTTTGGAACCCTCATTTAATTAATGTGATGTGGTTCTCATTTTTGAAGCATGATAGCTCAAAATTTAAGATGATGAAAGTGCTGTTACAAAAAAATTGGTTAATTTATCTTACTTTTTTTTATCAGCTTTTTAAATAAAGCAGAGTTTTGAGAGCCATTTTTATATCTGTAATACTTTATTAATGAATTGTTTCAATATGTATATGAAAAACCTCAAAAGATTGCCAGAGGCGCGCCGCACAAAACCCTTAAATCTGGTAGTTTTTAATACCGCATTTTAAGATTTTGTGGGTCATAATCAAAAGAAATATTCTCACGAATGGAACATCATTTTGGATATCGCAATTATAGGTAGCGGCATGGCAGGCCTTGCGACCGCAAGAATTTTAAAAGATGCAGGACATGCAATCACGATATTTGAAGCCCTTCCTGGTCGAGGAATGGATAGCCATAGTATTGAATTTGAGGGTGGAAACATCGATGCGCCACTGCGTGTGATGAATCCGTATTTATGGAAAAATACCTTAAGTTTGGCCACGCACCTGGGTATGACCATGTTTCCGGTACGTACCTACATGGCGTGTAGCTGGTTGTTTGAAGACAAAACCGAAACATGGCTGACCACAACGCGTAGCCGCATTGGAAATTTTCCAATCATTAACAACCGTAAGGGCATCAAGCAGTATGGCTGGCGACTGGTCAAAGGCATGTTGCAGCTAAAAACCGCGATTAACCAATTTTTTAAATCTAAAAATCAAGATATTACCCTTGCCGAGTTTATTAACCAAAACGATATCGAAGAAGTGTTTTGGCACGGCGCCGTGATGCCGGTGCTGTATACCATCTGTACCTGTAACCCAAAAACCATTGGCGACTGGCCTGCAAAACCACTTTTGACCTTTTTACGTCAGTTGACCGATGGCGATGCCTTGCTGCGTATGCAAGGTGGCACGCCGGCATTTGTCGACCGTTTGATTCAAGGTATCGACATCCGTAGTGGCTCTGCGA
The DNA here is from genome assembly GCF_023614015.1 of Acinetobacter sp. ACZLY 512. NCBI lineage: Bacteria > Pseudomonadati > Pseudomonadota > Gammaproteobacteria > Moraxellales > Moraxellaceae > Acinetobacter > Acinetobacter sp. ACZLY 512. The sequence goes on along the minus strand of NZ_JAKIVI010000002.1, from coordinate 259,205 downwards.
TTGTGAAAGTTGAACAGCAAGGCGAAAAAGTACTGGTCGAAAATGATCAGGGCGAACAGCAGTTTTTTGATCGTGTGGTGGTGGCCACACCAACCGATAAAATTGATGTGTTTTTAAATACTACACAGTTTGCAGACGATTTGGCGCTGTTAAAGCAATTCCGTTTTGAGCAGGGTGATCTGGTGATTCATACCGATAGCACCGTAATGCCGCCAAAGCGTAAGGACTGGTCAGTACTGAGCTACATGATGGACCGCAAGTTTACCCGTCAACAGTTTACTGTATGGATGAACGCCGTCGAGCCAAGTTTAGTGGGTAAATCTCCCGTATTTCAAACGTGGCGCCCGGTTACTCCAATCGATCCGAAAAAAGTGATTTCGTCGGTGAAGCTGACACGTGCCGTGGTCGATTCGCAAACTGTAGCGCTTAACCAAGAGCTGCAACAGCGCCACAAAGACCCAGAGCGTAAAGTGTTTTACTGTGGTTCGTGGTCGTGTGATGGCTTACCGATTTTAGAATCGGCAGTGACCTCTGCCATGAATATTGCAGAAATTTTTGGTGCGCCGCTGCCATTTGTCGGGGTTAAACCTAAAGTAGAAGTGGCACCGCAACTGGGCTATTAAGTCTGGTCATTACGTGAGTAAACCATGAAGCTACCGCACGCCCTGACACGTCGCTTACCGCATAAATATGCCATCAATGCGGCGGCGCTGGGCGATGCGCGCGCACTGGCATGGAGTAATCTGGGGTACTGGAAAGAGACCGCCGACTACCCAACGGCCTGTGCACAACTGGCCGATCAGCTGGCCGCTGCGGTCAGCTTAAAGCCGCATGACCGCCTGCTCGATCTGGGCTGTGGTCAGGGCGCCAGCTTACAGCACTGGCTCAGCGTGCATCATGTTCAGCATGTCACGGGCGTGGAACTACAGCCGGCACAGGTAAAGCGGATGCAAAGCCAACTGGCCGCAGTCGATCAGGTATTACAAGGGTCTTTTCTGGCGCTCGATCCGGCTGTTTTTTCGCAGCCCTTCGATGTGGCTTTATGTATCGATGCGGCCTATCACAGCCCTTTGGCGGCATTTTTAACGTCTACCAAACGCGTACTTGCCACACACGGACGACTGGGCTTTCATACCCTGATGCTTTCAGCGCAGTGGTATAAATTATCGATGTGGCAAAAACAGAAATATTATTATCTGCTTCGGGCGGCCGATGTCGATTTAAGACAATTACACGACCAGCAGCGCCTTGAGCAAAGCATTGAGCAGCAAGGCTTTAAATTGTTATCACTGCGTGATATCAGTACGCCAGTTTTAAACGGATTTGCAGATTACATTACACAGCGGCAGGGTACACCAGATCACACACTCGACCTGCTTAAAATACAGATGACCGCGAAGCTATGTCGATATTTATATGACGATGGCGTGATTCGTTACGTCGAAATTGCCGCAGAAAAGCAATAAGCGAAGAAAATAAAATAGAGAAAGAGAAGAACAACAGAAGGGAAGATGGTGCCGGCACACGGATTCGAACTGTGGACCTACTGATTACAAGTACGAACAAGTACCTATATTTTTAATAATAAAAACGATGGATTGAGCGTATGGGTTGATAAGAAATTCAATAAAAACAATGAGACTGTGATATTGTTGTTAAGGTGTTGAAAGTTAAGAAAGTAGATGAATAAGAACCAAAATTTCTTGAAAAAAGATAATGGCTAAGTAGAAGAAAAATAACAGGCATAATTAAAGATAGACCATCACTAGGCCATATCTTTCATGCATTGGAGTTGATGGACCGTAATCAGAAAATTGAAGAAAGCTAACACTTTTTACAGAGTACCACATTGGACCTTGATCAAAGCGTAGAGCTATTGAGGAAAATGAGTTAGTACCGTCAAGTTTTGTTTTTGCCTTCAAATAGAAATACAGTGAGTTCAACTTGATTAAATTTTTATGGATAGGGATGAGTAAGAGGGGGAGCATGGGATTTATTTTTTCTTTTATATAAATTTCTCCCCCTAAAATTTACTATTTTTTCATAATTTTCAGAGAGATTTTGAGATTTACAATGTGGAAAGTATTTTCCGCATTTGTATTCTCTGCTCTCCTAGAGATTGGTGAGAGAAGTCTCTATGACCAGAGAATACAAATGAAAATATCTGCAAAAATAGACTATTAAAAGAAAATAATTATTTTTCTTAGTCTAGTGCTAGAGGGGCAGTGTTGAGAGTTTCTTGTTTAGTGTTATTAATTCTTGAAGATTATAAATATCTGAGCAAAGGTTATTTCCTAAAATAGTTACATGGATACTTTTGTTGAACATAGATCCTTGATCAATCATACTGTGTCCATAGTAGCCTTTAGAGGCAATTCCTACTGCTTTTTTTTAAGAGTTAATAATTGGTCCTCCACTATTACCTCCAATAATTGGAGTATTAATTGAGAAAAAACTATGATCAAACATTTGTGTTTTAAACATAAGTTCACAATTTGAAGAATGAGGCTTATGCTGTTTTGTTTGAAATGAAGGAAAGCCTAATAAAGTTAATTTATTATCAGAAGTATTGCTTAGTTCAAAAAAAGAAGTGTCTTTAAAATCTTCTTAAATTTCACAAAGGGCTACATCTGCATCATAATTAAATTCAAGGACTCTTAAATTATATTCAACTTCCTGATTAAAGCTTTTACATATAGTGATACTGTCCACTTCCCCGTCATTGCAGACACGAATCACATGGGCAATGGATTGAATTTGGGGATGGGGAACTAAATCAAGAATGTCAGAAACAATATCGAGTTCGTGAAAGTATTTCTTCATGGTCACTCCTTTCTTATAGACCATGTAGATAATATCTATATAAATTCAGGTCAAATACAGAAGTAGTTATCTCTGTCCATAGAAGCCAAGTGATTTTTAACTCTTAAAAAGAGTGGTTATTTTAACGAAATTCCCTCATAAGCATTAGGCCTCTCCTAGATATCCTGTTTGAAACAGGATATACAAGTAACCTTGAAAACGCCCCTAACACCTTAAGTTTTTCATGCGTCATGCTGCTATGCAGCGATAGCAACTATGAAAAATTGGTCTATTGAAATCTTAATACGCAAGGAAAGCTAAAAAGCTATGAAAATAAGGAAAAGAATATCCAAATTTTAATAGAATGATAAAAAACTTTTTTCAGGAATCTTGTAATAATCCTATAGTTTTTGCTGCTTCTAAAGCTATCCAAAACCGCGTAATACCTAAGCTTGTTGTAGGCTTTATACCAGTTAATTCTTCTATAACTTTCAATCTATAGACTAGTGTCTGCCGATGAATATCTAATTTACAAGCAGTTACCTTCCAATTGCCATCATATTTTAAAAATACGCCTAAGGTTTTGAGCAATGGGAGAGAGTTAGTTTGTTCATATTCTAAAATACGGCCAAAATAATGACCAACAACAGCTCTCGCTTCTGCAACAGTCTTAGGACCTAAGGCTAATTCTAGATCTAGATGGTTGTAGTGAATTAAATCAGTTTGGCTTTCTTTGATTCTTCCTAAAGCTAAACATGACTGGAAAATACTTTCTTTGAAACCAAGCATTGCAGTAATTGGACTACTTATGCCTATTTTTGTTCCTTTTCCAAAATAATTAATAAGGGCATTTAATAAATTACTATCGTCAGGAAGTACCGCAAATATTCTATTTTCATCACGAGAAAATAATGGATAAATTTTATAAAATTCAGGTATGTGGTGAATGTCTATGTATTGGCGAGATCCTTTGTTTGAGGGATCAATGGCTATAGTGACTAATTTACCTAGTAAGCCACGTCTTTCTAACATAATTTTTGCAGCGCCAAATTCAATTTCCCCATTTAACAAGTCATCGAATAAAGCCTCACCTTCTTCTCGAATTCCGTCACGGTCTATCATTTCACGTTCTAGCTCAATACTAAGTAAGCCAGCTAATATGCGGGGTAAAAATGTCTCATCAAAAAAACGTGACTCTTTATTAATAATATTTAAAGTAGTTTGGGTTCTACCCGGTATTTTCACACTATAGGGAACATTATCTTTTTGTACCGGAGTACTAAAATTAAAAATAGGAGTGAGTGTTTCATTATCTAAGATTTGTAAATTTAAAGATAACTTTTGCCCGATAATCTGTAATCGTTCATCTAATTGTGAACTCTCCCATAACGCATCAGTATAGACTTGAAATAGCTTATTTCCTGCATCAAAACGGTCTCTTTGAGCTTGCAAAACGCTCTCAATTACCAAACGGGCTAACCTTAAAAACTCTAAATCAAAACTAGCCCCTAATATTGGAAATCCTAAATCAGTTGCTTCATCTAACATCTCTTGAGTAATAGAAGGTGTAAAATCCCTAGGGGCAATAACAAGGGCACTAGCTTGAGCTTTAGCAAGCTGGCGTAACCATTCAATCTGTTCAATCTGTTCTGTTGGTAAACCGCCACCAGTAGTCATTACGAGGGTACCAGGTGATATCCAATGCCAAGGATCTGGTAAATCTACAGCATGGGCCCATTTAACTATACGTTTGCCACCTGATCTACCAGATTTAAAAGTTAGGCCTAAATTATTGTTTTTCACCAATTCATCAACGGTAATCATAAGCATCCCGCTTTTTTCATCATACATTTGTATAAAAGATAGCAGTTTTTATGCTTATCTTACCAATAGAATCGTGTTTGACATGGGCTTAACATCCTCAATCAATATTAAAAATGTTTGAGGAATAATAAATGAATGAAGCACTTAGGGATGAGCTCATCAAATTACCAAATATTCCATATTGGTATGAAAAAACTGATGAAAGACCATCGTTAAATACTGAGATTGATGCTGATGTAGTCATTATCGGAGCTGGTTACACAGGCTTGTGGACTGCGTATTACTTACTTAAAACATCACCTTCTCTTAGAGTTGTGATTCTAGAGCGTGAATATGCTGGATTTGGAGCATCAGGTCGTAATGGAGGTTGGGCTTCTGCCATATTTCCAATTTCATTATCTAAAGTAGCAAAAAATTCATCTCATCAAAGTGCGCTGTTTTTACAGCAAGTGATGAATGAGACAGTAGATGAAATTGGTCAAGTTCTTCAATTGGAAGATATTGATGCAAATTATTCTAAAGACGGCTTTTTATCAATAGCTCGAACACAGGCACAACTACAGCGTGCAAAATCTTCAGTTAAGGCTTCGAAAGATTTTGGCTTATCTGACCAATGGTATTTCCTTGATGCTAAAGCAACTAAATCAAAGATCAATATTTCTAATGCATTAGGGGCAATTTATACACCACATTGCGCTGTAATTCATCCCGGTAAGCTTGTTAGAGGTTTGGCTAAAACCGTAGAAAAATTAGGAGCCAAAATTTATGAGAAAAGTGCCGTAACACATATAAATTCTGGGCAAGTTACGACTCTAACAGGCAAAGTTAAAGCACCTATTATTGTAAAAGCTACAGAAAGTTATTCATGCCAACTAGATGGATATAAACGATCAATTATTCCTTTGTATTCATTAGTACTGGCCACAGAACCAATTCCTGCATCTGTAAGAAATGATCTGAAGTTAAACCATAGGTTAGCTTTTAATGATATGAGGCATTTACGTGTATATGCACAAATGGCTGCTGATGGACGATTGATTTTTGGTGGACGTGGCGCTCCTTATCATTATGGGTCAACAATTTCACCTGAATTTGATCTTGTTGATAACGTTCATGAAAGCATCCGTAGCACTATTAATGATTTTTTCCCAACGTTAAGCAGTTTAAAAATAACTCATCGATGGGGTGGAGCCCTTGGAGTTGCCCGTGATTGGTCACCATCTGTAGGTTTTGATCCGAATACTGGCATTGCTTGGGGGGGCATTATGTAGGTGATGGTGTCGCGATGAGTAACCTTTCGGGACGAATTCTCAAAAATTTAATTCTAAATATTCAAGAACCAATTAATAAGCTACCAATCGTAAATCATGCTTCTCCTTTATGGGAACCTGAACCTTTACGGTGGGTGGGAATTAATTTTGGTTTATCTGCAACGGCGTTCGCTGATAAAGAAGAAAACATGACTAATCATCCTTCTACTGTTGCATCTGCACTAGAAGCATTGACTGGCGCTCATTAATTTTAAAGGAGTAAATGCATGACAACTATGACTATTGTTAAGCGCGATGAAATCGAAAACGGCAATTTACCTGCTGCAGGTTTGCGTGCTGGCGCTGATAGTGGAAAGCCTCAGTTAGGAATTCAAACTCTTGCACCTAATGCTCAAGGGAATTTAGGGATTTGGGAGTGTCAACCGGGAGGATGGCCTGTTATAGATAGAAAGGATACTGAGTTTTGCTACATCATATCTGGTAAAGCAACTCTAACTGATGACAATACAGGTGAGGTCATTTCTGTAAGTGAAGGCGATTTGATAATTTTGCCTATTGGCTGGACAGGTCGTTGGGATGTAACTGAAACAGTTAGAAAAATATTCACAATTTATTAATTCAATCATTTCCTTAAGGAAAAGTAAGGAATATATCTAAAGTTAAGGAGAATCAAATGAGCCAGATCGTTGGACATTTTATCAATGGCGAAGTAGTTGTAGATGAAAGTAATACTCAACCAGTATTCAATCCATCAACAGGTGAGATCAGTAAGCAAGTAAGTTTAGGTGGAGCTAAAACAATTGATGAAGCGGTCGCTTCAGCTAAAGCCGCGTTTCCATCTTGGAGTAAAACACCTCCACTAAAACGTGCTCGTATCATGTTTAAATTTAAAGAGTTATTAGAGCAAAATACTGCTGAAATTTGCCGTTTAATTGGTGAAGAGCATGGAAAAATTATTCATGATGCAGCAGGCGAGTTACAACGTGGTATTGAGAATGTCGAATATGCATGTGGCGCACCTGAGTTATTGAAAGGTGAGCATAGTCGTAATGTCGGCCCTAATATTGATTCTTGGAGTGAGTTTCATCCACTAGGTGTGGTTGCTGGAATTACACCATTCAACTTTCCTGTAATGGTGCCATTATGGATGTTCCCAATGGCAATTGTATGTGGAAATACTTTTGTCCTAAAACCTTCTGAACGGGATCCTAGTGCGACTTTATATATTGCTCAGTTGTTAAAAGAAGCTGGTTTACCTGATGGTGTACTTAATGTAGTAAATGGTGGTAAAGAAGCTGTAGATGCTATTTTGGTTAATAAAGACATTCAAGCAGTAAGTTTTGTAGGTTCTACTCCAATTGCTGAATATATCTACAGAACTGCTACAGCCAATGGTAAGCGTTGCCAAGCGCTTGGTGGTGCGAAGAACCACGCAATTGTTCTACCTGATGCTGATTTATGCAATGTAGTGAATTCCTTATTAGGAGCTGCTTTTGGTTCTTCTGGAGAGCGATGTATGGCTCTATCAGTCGCAGTTGCTGTGGGTGATGAAATTGCTGACAAAATGATTGCAGCTTTAAAAGATGCGATGGCAAATTTAAAAGTAGGTATTCATTCAGATAAACAAAATGATTTTGGGCCGGTAATTACCGCAGAACATAAAACTAAAGTTATTGGACATATTAAAAGTGCTGAACAGCAAGGAGCTACTATTTGTGTAGATGGTTCAGATCTCGTCCATGCATATTATGAAAATGGTTTTTATGTTGGGGCTACATTGATCGATGGTGTTACCAAAGACATGAGTAGTTATCAGGCAGAGATTTTTGGTCCTGTACTTCAGGTTATGCGTGTTAAGACAATGCAGGAAGCAATGGAACTAATCAATGAACATGAGTATGGGAATGGTACCTGTATTTATACTAGAGATGGAGAAGCTGCTCGTTATTTTGCAGATAACATTCAAGTTGGTATGGTTGGTATTAACATTCCACTGCCAGTACCAGTAGCTTATCAAAGTTTCGGTGGTTGGAAGCGATCATTATTTGGTGATTTATTTATGTATGGTCCAGATGGTGTGCGCTTCTTCACTCGCCGTAAGACTATCACTCAGCGTTGGCCAACTGCACAAATCCGAGAGGGTGCACAATTTTCAATGCCGACCTTATAGTTTTAGCAAAAATAAAAGATAGCTTAATGGCTTAAATTTCAAGGGGTTTAAGCCATTTTTCTTAAATTAAATAAACATTTTTTACTTTCCCATTATTGAGAGAGTTCCAAACTAGAGCTTTCTAGCTCTTTCCTGTAAACGGTAGTAGATAAATTATTTTAATTCTTATGTGGTCGTTGCTTATTATGCAAACGCTATAACAAAACTAGTCCTCTAATCTATGGTCAGTTTTTCAAATAAATAAGTATTGAAAAACTACTTCCTGAATGAACTATTGAATCATTCAATAAAAGCATTTTTTGTAGCTTATTTGATTATATGTACTACTTCTTTTTATCTTGTCACAACTCTAGCAATTTGGCCTAGTTCAACTCAGGATTATTATCAACACGAAGCTACCTTGGAAAGGTCATATTACAGCTTAAGTAGCTCTAGTCCTTAACTACACGTTCAACCAGCAAAAATATGTCTATTTTCGAGTTTAGTATTCGTGAGTACTTTTATCGATAATATTCAGAGTACAGAAGCAATTATCACAATATTGACTGTCATCCATAGCATCTAAAACCTACTGATAGTTTTCCAATACAGCTACTTGTACCAGTCGCTTTGATAATTTTCACTTCTAAAGGTTAAGCAAATTTAAGCTTATCAGACATTATACCCGATTATGGTTCTAGCAATAAATTTGACAACGTATACGATTAAAGCTCAATAAAATTCAGATTTAGGAAATTGTTTAAGCACCTATCAATGGCTTAGTTTAGGAGAAGTGGAAGTGGGGCTTAAAAATTTTATATCTAAGTATATTTTTATTTATTGATTTATATAATTAAAATCTCAGTATTGGTATACCGAGATTGTTAAGTCAAAAATAGGAAATGATTTTAGTTATTTAGTGTTTCTTAAAGGATTAACATGTGGAGCATGCGATGCCTTATTAGTGCTAACAGTTTTCATAGCTCCGTATGCAATAACAATAACAAAGATTGCAATTAGGGATTGTAATAAGCTTAGTCGCGTGGCTGGATTTATTCCCATACTAACTAAGACAGCTATGATGCATAGTGTTACGAATAATGGTAACCAAGGATGCAACCACACTTTAAATGTTAGTGTTCCTTCCTGTACCCATTTTTTTCGTAACTTTAACTGTGATAAACAAATCATCAAGTAGATAAATAAGAATAGAGCACCAGACGAATCAAGTAAAAACTGGAATGCAGTGTCTGGCCACAATGCCGCAATTACGACACATCCGTATCCCACTAATGTAGAAGTGAGTACACCCCAAACTGGTACACCACGCTTATTTTTTCTAGCTAACCAACTTGGAGCTTCATTATTTGAACTTAATACATGCAATAAACGAGATGCGGTATATAAACCTGCGTTAAGTACAGATAATACAGCAACAAGAATTACTACTGTCAGCATTGTACCTGCACCAGGAATACCAATTTTTTCAAGTGTTGCTACAAAAGGTGATTTACCTGGAATTATATTAGTCCAAGGTTGCGCAACAACAATGAACAGTGTAGATAAAACGAAAAAGACCAAGATCCGCGCCATTACAGTATTTACGGCACGACGGATGTTTTGTGACGGATTATCGGATTCTGCAGCAGCGATAGTTGCAACTTCTACTCCACTCATTGAGAAAATTACTGAAACTACACCAGAGAATAGAGCTAATGTGCCGTGGGGCAAGAACCCGCCATGCTGAGTTAAATTAGCAAAAGAAGCTGTTGAATTTGGCCATACTTTAAATACATATGCTCCGACAATAACCAAGAATACAACAATAGCTGCTACTTTAATTCCAGCAAACCAATATTCTGCTTCGCCAAAAGAACTTACTGATAATAAGTTGAGAGAGGTCATCAGAATTAGTAAGCCAAGTGAGATAATCCAAACAGGAATATCTGGTAACCACTGATTAATAATTTGTCCACCAACAACTGCCTCAAAACCAACGACAACTACCCAGAAATACCAATAAAGCCATCCAGTTGAAAACCCTGCGAGATTACCAAAGGCTAATCTAGAAAAATCTACAAATGAACCATTGGTAGGACGAGCTGCCGCCATTTCTCCTAACATTCTCATGATTAAACCTACCATGATTCCTGTAATGGCGTAGCAGATAAAGGCGGCTGGACCTGCAGCAGCTATTACTGAGCTAGAACCGACAAACAAGCCAGCTCCAATTACTCCACCAAGGGCTAACATGCTGATGTGGCGGGTTTTGAGTGTAGATTTCAGACGTGGATCATGTTCCGTATGAATAGGCATCTTTTACTTCCTCTATGATTATAGTTTTAACCCATTTGAGGGAATATAAGCATTCCGATAAGAGATTGCATATATGTAAAAAAGATGAATTTACATGGCCCTTTTGTATAAATGTATGAATGAAAACTAAACAGGATATAAGTTAGAAAAAAATAGAAATTCAAATATAAATTTCAGTTAATTCCCTTTGGAAGATCAAATTTAATTAATTTATAAAAGCTTATATAACTGACTCATATTATTGTATACATATTGCTTATGGACCAACAGACTATCGATCAAATGGACCGTTAAATAGTGCGTTGGACTAGCACTGTACAAAACCTACAGGCAACAAAAAAACCTCATAAATCAAATATTCATGAGGTTTAATGATGGTGCCGGCACACGGATTCGAACTGTGGACCTACTGATTACAAGTCAGTTGCTCTACCAACTGAGCTATGCCGGCATCTTTGAATAGGCTGAATTTTACAGGAAGCTTAGCAAAGGTCAAGTATTGCGCGGTGTTATGTGCATAAACTGTGTGCAATTGCAGCACATACTGGCTTACATAGAAAAAAATTGTGCTTTTGAATTCATGCATTTCGCCCTATAGTCAAACCAAGAAACATAAAAAAGAGAAAAACAGCATGAGCGAGGAAGCGCATTCGATTGGTCTGTTGGCGCCTGTGGTGTTGCTGGCGGCGGCCGTTATTGCGGTGCCGATATTTAAGCGGCTTGGTCTTGGCTCGGTACTGGGATATCTGATTGCGGGGTTGGTGATCGGGCCATTTGGGCTGGCTTTTTTTCAAGATCCAGCTTCTATTTTACACATTGCCGAACTGGGTATTGTGATGTACCTGTTTATTATCGGGCTTGAAATGCAGCCTTCGCATTTGTGGGGGCTGCGCCGTCAGATTTTTGGTTTGGGCACCTTGCAAATTGTGGCCTGTGCGCTGGCGTTGACCGGCACCGCCATGCTGTTTGGCCTGAAGTGGCAAATTGCCTTTATTGCAGCGGCAGGCTTTGTACTGACCTCTACAGCCATTGTGATGCAGCTTCTGGGCGACCGTGGCGATCTGAACCAGCCCAAAGGGCAAAAAATTGTCTCGATTTTGCTGTTTGAAGATTTACTGATTGTACCGCTATTGGCTTTGGTGGCCTTTATGGCGCCTACGCACGTGATCGAAACCACCAGCTCGCGCCTTGAAAGTATCGGCATTGGGTTACTTGCCATTGCTGGCCTGATTGCCGCAGGCTACTGGCTGCTCAATCCGCTGTTTCGTTTGCTGGCTGCCTCTAAAGCCCGTGAAGTGATGACCGCGGCCGCGCTGTTGGTGGTGCTGGGTGCAGCATTACTGATGCAGGTGAGTGGGCTTTCTATGGCAATGGGGGCATTTCTGGCGGGTGTGTTGCTGTCGGAATCGACATTTCGGCACCAGATTGAAGCCGATATCGAACCCTTTCGGGGAATTTTACTGGGGCTATTTTTTCTGGGTGTGGGCATGTCGCTCGACCTGACCGTTGTAAGGCAGAACTGGCCATTTATTTTGGCCGCAGTACTGGCTTTTATGGCGGTAAAAACCCTCATGATTTATATCGTGGCACGCATGACCCGCAGTTCGCACCATGAGGCGCTTGATCGTGGAGTATTGATGGCGCAAGGCGGTGAGTTTGCCTTTGTGCTGTTTGCAGCGGCGGCCAGCGCACAGGTGATTGATGCTACCACCAAAGCCAATCTGACTGCCATTGTGGTGCTCTCGATGGTATTTACACCGGTGCTCGGCATTTTGCTTAAGCGCTTTACCCAAGAGAAAAGCCAGCATTCACTGGATGAGGTTGAGGTGGCTAAAGATCTTTGCGGCAGTGTGCTCTTGATTGGTTTCGGGCGTTTTGGGCAGGTCACCAGTCAGCTTTTACTGGCACGCGGGGTAGATGTGACCATTATTGATACCGATATCGACATGATTAAAAACGCCGAGAGATTCGGTTTTAAAATTTACTATGGCGACGGCTCGCGGCTGGATATTTTACAGGCCTCCGGAGCGGCACATGCCGAAGCGATCTTGGTATGTGTGAATCAGAAAGAGATGACCAATCAAATTGTCGATCTGGTGCAGCATGAGTTTCCACTGGCCAAGTTGCTGGTTCGATCTTACGACCGTGAGCATTCGCTGTATTTGGTTAAGCAAAATGTCGATTATATTTTGCGCGAGACTTTTGAGTCTGCCATTGTGTTTGGCGGGGCCGTGCTGAAAGAGCTGGGCATCGATGAGCGCGAGATTCGGCAGATTACCCGCGAAATTCGTGAGCGCGATGAAGAGCGCTATGAAACCGAAATTGCAGCCGACGATATGTATGCCAGTGTGGGCATGCAGTACACCAATACCCACCCACGGCCTACTGCGCCCTTAATTGCACCCAAGCATTCGGCACAGTTTTTAAATGATGCAGAAACCCAAGACGAACCCGACCAAAATGCGCCAAAGTAAGCGCAGTGAAGGAAGTGATGCAACCCGCTCACTTCCTGAATGCCTTGCACTAAACACATTTTACTTTGAGGCTGGGCCATAGCGGTTGCTGTGCGTATCGCCTTCTTCAAGGGTAAAGAAAAAGATCACCATCACAATACCCACGATGGGCACCAAATTAATAAGTAATAGCCACCCCGTGCGGTTAATGTCATGCAGACGGCGCACACTCACCGCAAGTGCAGGTATGAGCATAGTGAGCATAACGCCCCAAAACAGGCTATTTGCCAAGTTGAATACATAGCAACATACCAGCAGGCTTAAGCCGAGCAGGGCATAGCACCCCATAAATGACCAGTACTCACGGCGGCGGGCACGGCCTTTAAAATCGAAGCTGTGCTTTATGCATTTTAGCACCCAGTCTAAGGTGCGGTAGCGGGCTTGTTTTTCTAAATTTTTTTGATGCTGCGCAGCGCGTGTATTGTAGACGTTGGCCTTGGCCAGAGCTGTATGTGAATGGTCTGTTAGCGCAATAGGTGGCTCGTCGGTGGGTACATCGATAAATACCTCGCTTACCTCGCCTTGCGCATCTAATTCAAAAGACACATGCATGCCCGGCATGGGGACAATCCACTCGCGCCACACAGCGCCTAAAAATGAATAATGCTTTTGGTCTTCGGTACGAATAATAACGGTATTGGTTTGAACGGAATAATCGAGTATTTTGCCTTTCATGTATTGTTATCCTTATTTTTTATGATGGAATGATTTTTTTGGCGCCAGAATTTTTTAGGGCAAGCGAACCTATGGAAAAGCATTCCAAATATTAAAAATTAAACGTAAACATGCCGTGATCTGAATTTAAAAAAAGATCATGAAGGTATGGGTGATCTGCGTTTGGATAAGCACAAAGGCAAAATAGAAAGATGTGATAAATTGTTAGACAAATGATTAACAATAGTCATGACTATGACTCCTTAGGTAATTAAGAAGTTCTACCGAATCACTGTCAATTGATTATGGTGGTAGAACGAAAGGGGGTTGACAGACTGAACCTAAGAATCAGCACACCCGAAGGTGTCCCCCTCCCGTTCTACCGCAGAGGGGAGCACGGGGGTGCACACCAAAAGAATTGATCTTTTAGTGCTCTTAGGAAACGGTCTGTCAAAACCGACTGGCAATGTAGGCCAGTAGGGGAATGATAATCTGTGGGGAAAAGGGAGTCAATTTGGATTGGGAATTCAAAGACTATTCAGTGTGAGTTATTCACTTTGAATGAAGTGTTTGTGTGGTTAGACTAATGAAAGACTAAAGTACTATGATTTGAGACTTTATGACTATTACTAAAATATAATGAGTGAAAATCTTACTGTGTATATTATTTTAAGAACTTAAAGGTAAAGATAATGTTATTGAGCTACAACTCATCATTACCCGAAAAAGGAATTTGGAGTAAAGAACAAACAATATTAGCCTTATATTTGTACTACCAGCTTCCATTCGGACGTATGCATGCTAAAAATCCATTAATTATAAAATGGGCGGAAATAATCAAACGTAACTCTAATGCTATTGCTATGAAGTTAGTAAATTTTGCAAGTCTTGACCCCATTATAATTGCAAGTGGTCGTAAGGGAATGGGAAATACATCCTCTTTAGATAGAGAAATTTGGGAGCTTTATAATAATAAGTTAAGTTTGTTAAATACTGAAGCTGAAAATATTTTAAAGAAAATAGTTGGAACTGATGAAAATTCACTTGATAACTTATTCTCACAACTTGAGCCAGCTGAAGTTCATCAAAGCTTTTATGGCGAAGAGTATCAGGTCACAGTAAGTCAACGTATTCGTCAAAGCTTTTTTCGTTCAACTATCCTTAACAATTTTGATGGGCAATGTTGTATTAGTGGATTAGCTGAGCCTCAATTACTGATTGCTAGCCATATAGTAAGTTGGAAAGAAGCTCCAGATAAGCGTCTCAGCCCTCATAATGGTTTGTGTTTATCTGCTTTATACGATCGAGCATTCGATCAACATTTACTTACACTTAATGATAAACTAGAAGTTATGATCTCTCCTAAACTTCTCAAGAGTAGCAAAACTACTAAATTTAAGATGGGTTTTTTTGAAATTGAAGGTCAACCTATTACTCCACCAATTAGATTTTCAATTGATATGGTATTGCTAGAACGTCATCGTGAAAAATTTATGAAATTAATATATTGACTAAAGTTTATAACTTAATATTTTTTTAAGTTAAATTTTATGTGATTATATTTTTAATTATTTATGTTATATATTTAAGAGGTATTTATTTATATTTTATTATATTAAAAATTATTATTAATAACTGGGATTATATTTCATTTATATTTTAAATTAATTTAAATCTAGTTAAAATAGATATTGTTATCCCTAAATGTTTATATTTTTACCATTTAAGATAGTTTTTTCTAACAGTAAGTGATAAATTTTGCTATAATGGGAAGATTTTTTTATAAATTAAAAATGGGTTAAGTTCTTGAAAGTAATAGATTTCTTTTCTGGTTGCGGTGGGGCAAGTGAAGGGCTACGTCAAGCTGGTTTAGATATCACTATTGGACTAGATTTTGATATAAGAGCGGCTGAAACATATCAAGCAAATTTTCCTGAAGCTTTATTTTTTAATGATGATATCCGCAAAGTAAATGAAAAAATATTAGCAAAAGCTTTTGAAGAGAAAAACAGAGAAAAAGAACCTCTTTTGTTTGTTGCATGTGCTCCATGCCAGCCATTTTCTACACAAAATAAATCAAAAACTGAAGATGATATTCGACGTACATTATTAGATGAAACACACCGTTTTATCAATGAATTAAAACCTGAGTATATTCTTGTAGAAAATGTTCCTGGTCTTCAAAGAATTGATAAAGAAAAAGATGGTCCTTACAAGCGGTTTATCACTTTTTTAAAATCTAAGGAATATAAGATTACAGAATTCATCGCAAAATCTGAAGAGTATGGTGTCCCACAAAAACGTAAGCGTTTTGTTCTATTAGCTTGTAAATCTGGAAAAGTCGAAATTCCAGCAAGAACACATGGTGATGGTCTAGAACCGATAAAAACCGTTCGAGATTTCATTGGAGATTTTCCAGCCATTCATGCTGGTCAAATACATCCAAACGATCCATGGCATAGATGTCCAATCTTGAATGAGCGTAATTTAGAGCGTATTCAAAATACTCCAGAAGGTGGGGATCGACGTGATTGGCCAGATTATTTGGTTAATGAATGCCATAAGACGCATTTAGGCCATATGGATGTTTACGGAAGAATGAGTTGGGATAAGCCAGCTCCTACTTTAACAACTCGATGCTATAGTTATTCTAATGGACGATTTGGGCATCCTGATACGAATCAATATCGTGCGATTAGTGTAAGGGAGGCTTCAAGATTACAGACATTTCCTAAAGACTTCGTGTTTAAAGGCAGTGTAGCTGAAGCTTCTCGACAGATTGGAAATGCAGTACCATGTGAAATGGCTAAACAATTTGGTTTAGCCATTCTAAAACATTACCAAAAATTAAATTCGATTGAATGACTAACTCTATATCACATATTTTTGTAGTCTACTCCGATACGTGCGCTGTGCTGAGAAGCTATTGATTGATAGCGTTCAGCATACCCAACTCGAAGTTGTGATTTAAGTTTGACTAAAATATCTTCCATTTCTATATGACCATCGTGATTTTTGAGTCTAGTTAGAGGCACATAAAATCTATTGAGTTGCGTAACATGATCTTTAATAGTCATATAATCAATCGATGGTAAGTTTGATGAATCATTTAAGATAGAAAAATATTTTCTTTCATCATTATCATAAACGTAAATATATTTTGAATGAGTTGCATTTTTGATTGCAATATCTTGATTGGTTGGAAAAAGCTTTAAAACACGAATAAAGCGATGATTCGGCATTAATCTTTCATTATATGGATCATTTGCTTGATTTGGGATCATATCACATGCTGCAGAAACACAAAGATACCAAGTATCGGGAGTATCAGTTGTATTGTACGGAGAAATAACTGTCTTAAATATTGTTCCAGTAGAAATATATTCATTTTGGTAATTCTTAGATGATAAATGCATATTCAATGCATGATACATATCTCTAGGTGTTTTATTTATATCAAAGGGTAATCCCAATATATCCGCACAGAATCTAACAGGATCAGTACTAGGTTTTACCATAAAATCTTCTTTATAATATTGAAAAGTTGATTCTATAAAAGTCCTTAATTCTTCATTTTTATTGAATTTTACCGAAAGTTCTTCCGATATATCAGAGTTAATACTTCTAATAAGTTGAGTATATTCTGCGGGGCTATTGGATTTTAGAATTTCTTGTAACCAAGCAGCCTGACCATGTTTGTCATTATCATGAACACTATTAAAAGCCATTGAATCAGATTCAATATGATTCTGAATTTCAGATTGAATTAATTGATAGTAAGAAGGCTTCCAATTAACTAATGAATCCCTTAAGGTCTTCCAGATGTTAGCTGGATCATGTTCAAAATTTTCTGAACTCTTTGGATAAATGCATACGAAAACATTTCCTGATTTGATCCAGGTTTTACCGGCTTCATCACCTTCTATGTTAGTCTTGATATTTTCTGAACATTTATATAGTTGATTTTCATTTAAAAAATAATCACATATAATATTTACAATTTCTTCTTTTTTTTCTTTGAAATGAATATTTTTCGATAATATTCCTTTGATTCTACCGCTATTTTTTTCTGATAGAATGTAATCAATAAGTTCACTCTCTGTCAGAGTATATTCGGTACCAGATTGTATACTAGGTAGGATCTCTTCCTCCCAAAAATCATCCAAATTATTGATTTTGTTAATTTCATCTATAATATTTTTAACTGGTTTGAAAGAAGAAGCAATTTGTTTCCACACAGTTTTAGGTTCTTCGCTAGTATAAACTACGGCTAGGTTAAAATGCTTAGAATTTTTTAAACCACATAAAACTTCTAAAGTTTTACTCGGATCATTATGTTCAAGATGGTAATCAATAATAAGTAAATCAGATTTTCTGATGCGTTCTACGTCTAGATTTTCAGTCGAACTATCGATATCACATAAAATTTTTTCCTTTTGAAAGAATTTTTCTAATAGAGCAGCTCTTTGGGAGGTAAGAATTTTGTCTGCATCAATTTCTCTACTATTTGATAATGAATCTATTAAATCAGGGTAAGGAATAAATTGATCGTCAATTAACATTACTGAGCGTATAGCATTTTTACAAAATGTCTTTTGAATTAAATCTTCGTATTGCATAGCTACAGACATAATTATTTCTCCAATCCATTAAATTTAATAATAAAGTTAGCGCCCTCTTCGAATATGAAAGGGTCGTCATTATATTGTTCGGCATACCAAATTTTGTGATGCGCTACAGCTAAGTTCTCACGACATAAGTACAGTCCCACACCACGCCCATTCGCTCGTTTCGTGTAGAAAAGATCAAACAGTCTTTGAACATCATCTTCATCAACTTTTGGCCCTGAATTTGCAATAACAACGAGATCATCAATTAAATCAATTTTAATTTTTCTGTCTTCAACCAGAGCAACCCAATACATCGCATTGTTAATCAAATTAATGAATACTGGGTAGATACGTGAGGGAAGGTCACTAATTTTTAACGATCTAAAGGCTTCAGTTACTTCAAAATTGATACGTTGTCTTTCAAAACGATCACCATAAAACTGAATAATATGGGCTTCGATATTTTTACCAGTAATTGTCTGACGGGCTTGATAGCCAGAAATTTTTAATGGGGAAAGGAAGCGAATTTGACTTGTGAGTGCTTTATGAGAGTTGTATGCTAATTTGAAACCAGGGTGTTGTTTTACATCACTTGGTAATGAATTTAACCCACGAGTGACTAATGAATCTATTTCTTCTAGCTCATGAGATAAAATTTCTACACTAACTCCAAGTTGTGCAACTGCATTAATTGTTCGCATTTTTTCTTCAATATCAGAACGTTCTTCTTCAGCTATGGAGAATGCTGAGTCAAGATTAATACCTTCAGAAACTTTCTCTAAGGTTTTCAAAATCGCATCGTATTTGAAGGTGTATGTTTCGATTAAATCTCTATAGATAATATCGAGATTATTAAGAGCACTTTCTAAGTGAGAAACATCTTCAACACTTTCAACAATGTGAATTGCTTGATTATGATACATACTTCTATCTTCACTGATATCCTTCTTCCAAATTGAATAAACTTCATTCATCTTAGTTTCAATGAGCGAAAGATGTTTATTTAGTTTTGAATTTAAAATAGCTTGATTCTTTTCAAATAATTTCTTAGCCGTTTGCTGTGGATCTAGCTTATTTAATTCTGACTCCATCTTATTAAAGAAAGTTTTTAATTGGATAACATAAGCTGAGAACTCATTATATTTATCTCGATATTCTCTATAGCGTTGTTCAGAGAGGCCTAATTTCGGAGGTTTGGTAGGAGTTTTAATTTCTATACGAGTTTGTTCAAGTTTTGATAATTTTTTCTCAAATTCTAATAATTCATCCAAATGCAATTTTACAGAATTATCAAGCATTATTTTGAGATTTTTAACTAAATATAATGCTTCTTCTAATTTAGGTGTTTGAAGTTTTAAGGCTTCTTTAAAGCTTTTTTGAGAAGATTTACGTGCTTTTGTATGTGCTTCTTTTCTTAATTCGCGTTCTTTTTTTACGATTTCTAATAGTTCTTGACGTTCTTCAGATTCATTACCAAAAAAAAGATCAGCAACTTTAATAAGGAGATCAGACACAAGAGTTTTTAATTCTCTAGATGCTTGGTTTCTGATAAATCCTTCACGTCCAGACTTATCTTTAAGTTCTTTATTTTTTTCATGGGTAATTCCTATATAGCCAAAAATTCTTCTGTTTGACCAGAAGTATTTACCAGCATGATTTGAACGACGTTCTTCAATTTCAAAAAAGTCATTATCTACACGACCATAAGGTAATACACGCAAATTGTCTCTGAATATTAATAATCCAGCATATTTTTTCGCTAAGATGTTTAATTTGTCGACAGCATTATCTTCAAGTGAACTCATATCTTTTGTTGATTCATACGTTCCAATATGAAATTGAAAACCACCGACACCAGATTTGGGATTGATACTGATATTAGGAGGAATGTTAATGTCACCTTTAAACTTACCAAATGCTTTAACTTTTCCTTTGAACCATCCTTTTTCATCAAAATTACCAACAACAGAATGTTCAAGATATTCAAATTCTTGTGCATTAAAAACCTCTGACTCTCTTAAAATATCTTTTGGTTCTGTATTATTATTTTTTATTGTATAGAGACTATAAGAAAAATTTTTATCCTTTTTTATATATGGATTGGTGAAAGCCCTTAACGTATCGACAAGATCCTTTTTAATTCCTTCGAGTTCTTGGTTCTCTCTAGCGAGATCACCTTGATTGGTTAGTAGTGTTAAATCACGCCGTAAATCTAATAGAAATAGAGCTGTACCATGTTGCCCACCATCTTTATCAGAAACTTTATCTAGTATTCCTTTCCAAGGAAAGATCGCTCTTTCATCCAACAAAGAGTTTTTACAAAAACTGAGAATTCTCTTTTGTGTTGTAAGAACGTTATTATATTTACTCTCTTCTATCTCGTCTGCAGAGAAGTTGTCCCATGCTCTTTTCTTAGTAGAATTTTTATCTTCAAATTCTACATTTTTAATCAGTTCTTCTTTTAATAAATCGAAAGCAATTGTGATTTCATCAATTGTATCGAATTCCAAGAAGGGAATACTAATGTCCTCAAAAGAGAGATAAGGATTTTCGAATAACCGCCAATCCACAAGAAGTGATGTAAAAGAGCCATTTAACTTTTTGGTTACAAGAAAGGTGACGTTTGCTAAAAATGCTGCTGAGAGACGCCCAATTCCTTTTTCGCCTTGTGTTTGACGAATTGCGAGACCAAAACGATCTTTTTCACTTAGAGCTTTTTTCTTACTTTTTGACTCTGTTCCAACAATTAGCCAGTTATCAATAATCTGCTCGGGTGACATACCACAACCATTATCGATTAATGCACCGCAAGGATAATCAGCATCTACAGTAAATAATGCAACATCTCTTGCATAAGCATCATAAGCATTTTTCCAAAGTTCACTAACAGCTGTCGGACAGTCTGCAATTTGTCCTTTACCTAAGTGCTCAATAGTACGAGCTCTAGCTCTAAAGTTAAAAGATTTTACAGTCATATAACCCTATATTTATTTTTCATGAAGAACTAATTGGTATTTTAAAATGCTTAAGAGCTAGTAAGTTTAACTGAATATTTTGATTGAAACCACATACTAATTAGATGTTAGATAGAAATATTATCATATTAATTATTGTATATTTCTTTAAAATATTAATAAAATTAAATATTCAATTATTTGTTTTTATGTAATTATCTATCTGTTTTTTATAGTTATATACTTTGTTTTTATATTTACATACTTAAAGTATATCTTTCAATTTGTGAGTGAATTAAACCTCTATCGTGTGGAAACATATCATGACTTTTGAAAAAGCGATATAAGTAAGCCTCGTAAGCTGTGACAAGTCATTTTACTGTTAAACACTGAGTACGAATTGAGCATATAAAAGTATTGCTATTGAATTATTTAGTTATCGCTTAAAAACAAAAAAAGCCCAATCTCTTCAAGATCAAGCTTTTTCATTACGGTGGCTACTTCGTATATTTTGGCGGTGAGAGAGGGATTCGAACCCTCGATACGCGTAAACGTATACACACTTTCCAGGCGTGCTCCTTCAGCCACTCGGACACCTCACCAAGGCGAGCGATAATAGCGAATATTTTGTATTCTGCCAAGTATGAAACAATTGATTTAGAGAAAAACTTAGAACTTAGTGATAATATTGCGAAAAAATACTGTTCCAAATCGAAGATATTATATGCAAAGTTCTGCAAAAAAAGTCGCGCTTCCAGCGATGACTTTAGCCGCCTTAGGGGTAGTGTTTGGGGATATCGGGACCAGTCCCTTGTATGCCTTTGCTCAGACGTTCACCAGTGCGCATGTGAATATCTCTGAAGCGACGGTCTTTGGCATCCTATCTTTAATCTTTTGGTGCATTACGCTCTCTATCAGTTTCAAATACGTCAGCATCGTCATGCGTGCCGATAACAACGGCGAAGGCGGCATTATGTCGCTACTGGCCTTGTTGCTGCGTATCAAACAGCTTGATCCCAACAAAAAAATCTACCTGATTGCGCTGGGCTTTATTGGTGCCTCGCTATTTTTTGGCGATGGTATTATCACGCCTGCCATTTCGGTGCTCTCGGCCATCGAGGGCTTAAGTATTGCCACGCCTGCATTTGATCAATGGCTTATGCCAATTGGGCTGGGCATTCTTACTGCACTGTTTGTAATTCAACGCCATGGTACGGCCACCATGGGCAAGTTTTTTGGCCCGATCACCATGCTCTGGTTTATTTCCATTGGCGCACTCGGGCTATGGAGTATTATTCAAACCCCGCATATTTTATGGTTTATCAATCCAATCTGGGCGTTTGAGTTTGCCATACATCAGCCGTTTGTGGCTTTTGTGGCCATGGGTTCTGTGGTACTCACCATGACAGGTGGCGAAGCCTTATATGCCGATATGGGCCATTTCGGGCGTATGCCAATCCGTCTGGCGTGGTTCATTGTGGTGTGTCCAAGCCTGATGCTGAACTATGCCGGTCAGGGCGCGCTGTTATTGCGCGATCCGCAAGCGGTGTCGAATCCGTTTTATTTGCTGGTACCCGAGTGGGCGCTTTTCCCCATGATCGGGCTGGCCACTGCGGCCGCCGTCATTGCCTCGCAAGCGGTGATTACCGGTGTATTTTCTATGGTTAATCAGGCCATTCAGCTGCGCTATTTACCGCGTTTAACCGTGATTCATACCTCCGATGTCGAGCAAGGCCAGATCTACGTGCCGTTTATCAACTGGGTGCTGTATATCTCGGTATTTATCCTGATTATCCTATTTGAAAAAAGCAGCAATTTGGCCAGTGCATACGGGGTAGCAGTCACCATGACCATGCTCTGTGTCACCATTTTGATTGCGGTACTTGCACATGGTGCCTGGGGGTGGCCGTGGTGGAAAGTGGCACTGTTTGCTATTCCGTTTTTTACCCTCGATGCAATTTTTGTGGCGTCGACCTCACTTAAGATTCTATCTGGTGGATGGGTGCCGTTTGTAATTGGGGTGGTGGTGTTTACCATCTTGATGACATGGAAACGTGGCCGTGAAATTGTGCATCATCGTTTGGAAACCGATGCCTTACCGATAGGGCTGTTTATTAAAAGTATCGGTTTAAGCTCGGAAACTCATTTTGTACCGGGCGATGCAATTTTTCTGACGGGGAATCAGAATATTGTGCCGCATGCCATGTTGCATAATATCAAGCACAACAAGGTGTTGCACAACCGCAATATCATGGTGACGGTGTTTACCAAGGATATTCCGTATGTAAGCGATGCCGATCGGATCGAGATTGAAAAAATGGACGATCATTTTTATCGTATCTCGATGAATTACGGCTTTAAAGATCAGCCCAACATTCCGCAAGCGTTACAGCAGGCTTATGAGGCATTGGGTCTCGAATTTGACATGATGCAAATCAGCTTCTTTATTTCTCGTGATCGTCTCATTCATACCGTAGGAGACGGCATGTCGCCTTGGCGTGAAAAGCTGTTTATTTCGATGCAACGTAATACCAGTCCGGTGAGTGATTTTTATCAGATCCCGCCTAACCGTGTGGTCGAAATGGGCAGTCAGATCGAAATCTGAGCATAAAAAAACCAAGGCAACTGCCTTGGTTTTTTTATGTCGGTTGGCTTATTCAGCTTGCATTGGCGCAGGCTGCTCAGGCATGGCGTTGGCATGTGGAGCCTGTGGCGCTGCTGCACCAGATGGTTGTGCAGTTGCTTCAGGTGCCGGCATCGCTGCATTTGCTGGCGCCTGCATAGGTGCTTCGGCACCACCTGCCATTTCAGGAGCGGGCGCTGGTTGCATCGCTGGTGCGCTAGGCTGAGCACCTGCAATCACTTGCACTTTACCGCTGTTAACCAAATCTGCAATTGAACCTGGCTGACCATTCACTGTGGTCGATACTTTCACTTGCGATAAGCTTTCAAGCGTTTCGCCTGCTTGTACAGGCGCTTCGGCAAATGCGGTCATGCTAAGCGTACCTGTAATCAACGCGACTGAACACAATAACTGGGCTTTCATATGTAATACCTATTTTTCATCTTATCGTTTACAGGGGTCTACCTTGTCATAACCCTGACGGCTGTTTCAATCAAAGATACGAAACACAAGCACTTTGAAAGCGAACAATAAAATTAAAACGACAAATCGTTACGCGTATAGATTATTTATTGATCAATTTGTGTTGATGCTTTGATCGATTGGGGTGTGCCTTGATGTACAGGCAAATCCGGGCTTGTTAAGCTTTTGTTTTGGTTTAGATATCGAATCGCGCGTGGCACGAAAAAAGAATCAGTACATGGGAAAACTCCTGTTGGGCGTAGTGGCCGTGGGCAGTTTTGCGGTCGCTTTTGGCGAAGGCAAAATCAGCCAGTGGATATCACCGCTCAAACATAACACGGGCTGTTTAAATCAGTTTTACCGTGACGTTCCACCTGTGCTGATGAAGCAAAGCCTGCAAAACAATAGTTATGCGCTGTGCTTTAACGGCTTTAATGTGATGTATTCCGGGGTTTCCAAAACACCATTGTGGTCGGCCGAATATCTCAATCCAGCGCGCCTGAGTGTGAAGCTCAAGCGTGAAGACAGTTTTCATGAAGAAACCCGTGTAGGCAATGCAGCACATCGCGCATTATTGAGCGATTATCGTGGCTCGGGCTACGACCGCGGGCATATGGCACCCAACGGTGACATGGGCGATTTAAAAGCCCAGCATGACAGTTTCTCACTGGCAAACATGGTGCCACAGGCACCTAAAAATAATCAGCATATCTGGCGTGAGCTTGAAGAGGCCACCCGTGCGATTGTGGTCAAGCAAAAGCAAGATGTCTACGTGGTCACCGGGCCATTATTTGAAGGGCAACGCCTAAAAACCATTGGCCGTGGCGTGATTGTACCGACTGCGGTGTATAAGGCGGTGTATATCCCGAAAACAGGTGCCATTGGCGCGTACTATGCACCCAACAACAACTCGTTGCAGGTCAATGTGGTCAGTGTGTGTTATTTAGAGGAAAAACTCGGAATCAACCTGTTTCCGCAGCTGACCGAAGAGCAAAAACGCAATGTCTATCAGCTACCTAAAACCGCTGCGCAGGTTAAGCCAAACCAACCACTGGCCTATGCACACTGGGATGGCGAGAGCCAATGTGCCGAAGAGGCATCTTCTGACACCATTGCAGCCACAAGCAAACAGTTTATCCAGCAAAGCATCGGATCGACGCCACCGTCGTCTTCGGGCGGAATCGACGACGACACCAAGCAGGCTTTAATCAAGCAGCTGGTCGATGCCTTACTGCACTATTTCTTGCAGATTTTACGCTAACAGCACACAGCGATTTGCCCGTTGCAATCACGCGCAAATCGCTGCAAGCTAAAACACTCATACAATCATAAGAAAAGGCCGAGCATGTTTACACCTTATGTCAATGGCACCGAGTCCATGGCAATTGACGATCTTACCATCGAAAACCAGACCGACTGCGTGAGCGTTTATGGCAATCTACAACTGACCAAAGATCAGCAAGGCCTAGCATTTGCCAAAGCCTTACAAAGTGTTATCAATGCTGTGGTGACCGAGCTTGAGGCATCACCTTTGCCCGAGCGTTTAGAGCGCCCCGATCCCGACGAAATCGATAATCCATTTGCCTAACGGCGTGATTGCTGTCGCCACTGCTGCGGTGTTTGCCCCGACCAGTGTTTAAAGGCTCGTTGAAAAGCACTTTGTTCTGAATAACACAGTAACAAGGCGATGTCTTGCAGGCTGAGGTGCGGGTCGCTCAGATATTCGGTGGCCAGCATGTAGCGCACTTGCTGTACCCGTTGCTGATAGCTACTGTGTTGCTGCTGTAAATGGCGCTGTAACTGGCGTACCGAAATACCCAGCTGCTGTGCAATGACTTCAATCTGGTACTGGTTTTGCTGTAAGCCTTTTAAAATCATTTGCTGCAAGCGCTGGTCGAGTTGGGTCGAGTGTGGCAAGCGATCGAGCAGGGCGTGTGCTTGCTGCATCAGCAATTGCTGTAAGGTGTGATCGGCATTGCCCACGACCTTGCTGGCTTCACTGAGCGGAATCAAAAGCTGGGTTTTCGGCTGTGAAAACCGTACCGGACACTGAAAATAACGGTTATAGACTGGCGCATCTTTGGGAAGTGGATTGATAAAATGCACTTCATGCAGCTCGATACGGGTTTTGCACATAAATTGCTGTAAAAATTGCAGCATCAGTGCCATGGCAATTTCATCGGTAAGCTGGGTCGGGTGGGGTTCGGGCTCTTCCCAGCGAATAGAAAAATAAGCACCGTGCTGCTCGACCTTCAGCGGGCTACCATCGTAAACCAGTCGATAAAAATCTTGATAGCGCTTGAGTGCATCGCCCAAACTTTCACACGACAGCGCAATATAAGCCAAAATGCCCAAATGTTTAGGTTGTACGTGACTCGCAATTTTTAAGCCCAGCCCCGCTATAGGGCGCAACTGATACAACTCATCTAATAGCTCACGCCACAGTACATAGTCAAAGCGCTCAAGCCGTTGAATCGCCTGTAAACGGTCGGGTACTGGCAGCTGTTCGGCCTCGCAATAGCACATCAGGAGTTGCCCAAGTCCGCCATAAACCGAGCCTGCATAATTTTTCACTGTGAGCATAGCGACTTTCCATGTTGTCGTGTTTTGTCAATATTGCGTGGTTTTTCGTCAATACATAGCACAGAAAAATTCATATATTCAAGTCAGGATTGAGGAGAACACTATGATTAAAGGATTTATTGCCGGGTTAATTGTGGCCAACGGCTTTGAATGGGTGGCGCATAAATATATTCTGCATGGCGTACACCGTATAGGACAGCCGCGCTATAGCCCGGTTCCTCGAAGTATGGCGTCACACTGGGCACATCATCGTGAAGTAAAAACACAGCATTTTCATGATGACTGTTATGTCGAGGGGCTAGCCAGCTGGCGTACACGTAATGAACTGCTGTCACTTGGCGTGGTCGCAGCGACCTCTATGGCCATATTTGCACCGCTTTCCAAAGGCATGGCCATTGCGGCGGCCTACAGTGCAATCAATTATTTTTATGTACATCGAAAAGCGCATTTACAGCCCGATTGGGCCAAGCGCCGTATTCCATGGCATGTCGATCATCATATGAATGCCAATCAGGATGCCAACTGGTGCGTAACCAAACCGTGGTTTGATTATCTGCTTGGAACACGTGTGGTGTCTTCACCCGATTTAAAAGAGGCTAATCCGCTGGGTATTTGGTTGCCTCCGGCTGTTTCACAGCAATTCACCCATGCGGTTGAACGCTTACGCCCTGTAAAGTGGACACCCACTGCGCTGACTGCTACCGATTACGGCCATCAACAAAACAGGCCACGCAAGGTGGCCTGATGATGTGCTGCCAATTAAAGACGCATTTCAATGCCTTGCGCTGCCAAAAACTGTTTGGCTTCTGGAATGGTGTGCTGACCAAAATGGAAAATACTGGCTGCAAGCACGGCATCGGCACCGCCCTGTAAAATACCATCGGCCAAATGCTGCAAATTCCCTACGCCACCAGAGGCAATGGTCGGAATTGAAACGCGGTTGTTAATTTCGCGCATCAGAGAGATATCATAACCGGCTTTGGTGCCATCGGCATCCATACTGGTTACCAGCAATTCGCCGGCACCGTATTCGGCCATTTTGACTGACCATTCCAGCGCATCAATGCCGGTGGGTTTGCGTCCGCCGTGGGTAAAGATTTCCCATTTGTTTTCGCCGGTTTTTTTGGCATCGATGGCCACCACAATGCACTGTGCGCCAAAGCGTTGTGAGGCTTCTTGTACAAACTCCGGATTAAACACTGCGGCAGAGTTAATACTGACCTTGTCTGCACCGGCATTGAGCAATAAACGGATGTCTTCAACTTTACGTACGCCACCGCCTACGGTAAGCGGAACAAAAACGCTTTCTGCCATGCGTTCGACTGTACGGTAGGTGGTGTCACGTCCATGATGCGTTGCTGTAATATCCAGAAAAGTGATTTCGTCTGCACCTTGTTCGTTGTAGCGGCGTGCGACTTCCACAGGGTCACCTGCATCACGGATATCTAAAAATTGTACGCCCTTTACGACACGGCCATTGTCGACATCAAGGCAGGGAATAATACGTTTTGCAAGCATTGTGACATCCAACAGTATGAGTCTAAATAAATAAATTTTCCGAGATCATCAAGAATCTTGGTAAACTGTGTGGCTATTCTATCAAACTTATATTTGTTTCACGCAGGTTTTCTATGTCGGTTTATACCCCGTTGAGTTTACAGGACGTTCAAGCATTCGCATCGCCTTACGGATTAGAGGTGATTGACTTGATTCCAATTCAGGGAGGTATTGAAAACACCAACTACTTTATAGTCGACAGCGCGCACAAACAGTATGTGCTGACTGTGTTTGAACAACTTGACGAACAAGGTGCCAGTGAATTACCCCCTGTGCTTGAACATTTAGGCCAGCATCACGTACCTGTGGCGGTGCCTTTAAGCTATGCGGGCAAATATATTCATAGCATTGCCAACAAACCGGCACAGATTGCGCCGCGTATTGCAGGCGAGCACCCGATTCCGGCTACACAAACCCAGATTGAAGCCATCGCCAAAGCGCAGGCAGAGTTGCATCTGGCGTTGCAACACAAAACCTTCGAACGCGGTGTGCGCCGTAATCATGCCTACTGGACTGCTGTGGGTCAGCAACTCAAGCCAAAAATGTCATCGGAAGATGCTGAATTGCTGGATTATGTTTACGCGCTATTTAACCAGACCCGTACCCAGCATCCCGATTTACCTCGCGGCTGGATTCATTCGGATATGTTTAGAGACAACACCTTGTTTGTGGGTGATGTGCTGGAAGGTATTTTAGATTTTTCCGAACTCAATCAAGATGACTTCTTGTTTGATATCGCCATTACCATCAATGATTTTTGTACACGCTATCCATTGCCAGAGCTTGATCAGGCCCATGCCGATGCGTTTGTTGAAGCCTATCAGCGCGTGCGTGTTTTAACTGAAGATGAACAGGCCTGTTTGGGTGTTTATCTGGCTATGGCAGCCTGTCGTTTTTGGTTAATGCGTTTGCAAGTGGCTCAGCGTAATCTTGAAGAAGGGCGTACGGGAGACGACATCATGCAAAAAAATCCGCTTGAAATGCGTCAGATGTTAATCAATCGTTTACAGGTTGTTGCTGCCTAAGGAAGACATTGCCATGCGTGATCAGGGACGCTTAGTCGAATGGTTTGATGAAAAAGGCTATGGCTTTATTCAACCCGACGATATGAACAAAGAACGTGTGTTTTTACATATCAGCGACTTTGCCCGCAAAGGGCCGCGTCCTTTGGTGGGCTGTGCACTGGATTATGTGGTGATTTTAGACGAGCAGGGGCGTTTTCGGGCCAAGCAGGTGGTTTACGTCAAAGCCAAAAATAGCCGCGCGCCAAGTCGTTCAAAGGCGCCTTCGGTGGTGCCTGCGGCGCGTCCTGCGCTAGTGCCTATGCAGCTGGCTGCTGTGCTGTATATTGTGGTGGTGGCCGTTTTGAGTTTTAGCAAGCTGCTGCCACCCTTTAGCTTTATTTTTATTACGCTCATGAATGTGTTGAGCTACTGGTTATATGCACAAGACAAAGAAGCCGCGCAAAACGGTACTCGGCGTATTGCGGAAAGTACCTTGCATGTGGTGGCTTTTTTGGGTGGCTGGCCGGCTGCGTGGCTGGCACAACAAAAATTGCGACATAAAACACAAAAACAACCTTTTCGTAAGATTTATTTTTGTACCATAGGGTTAAATATAATTTTATTACTGTGGTTGGTCTCTCCGCTGAATGTTTTGATCCATTAGAGAGGCCTTAAATAGAAAAACGAAAAGGTGACGTATGAATCTTCCTGCTGAACAACTTCAATCTAATAAAACCCTCACACTGGTTCTTTATATTTTATATATTGCTGCAATTTTTAGTGCCGGCTTGCTCGCAATTATCGCGCTCATTATCAATTACGTGAAGCGTCAGGATGTAGAAGGCACTTGGCTTGCCTCGCACTTTACATGGCAGATCCGTACCTTTTGGTGGTATTTGTTCTGGAATATTATTGCCTTTGTGCCATTTTTCTTTTTATTTTTCACAGGCAATAACGACAATCTATTTGCCGGCGTGGCGTTGTCTGCGAGTACCTTCTGTGTGGCGGTGATTGGTCTTTCGTGGATCTGGATTGTCTACCGTGCAATTCGTGGTTTGATTGCGTTAAATGACAATAAGGCGATGTATCTTTAATTGTTCATCGCACTCGCAGAGAAAAGAGTGTATTTCAGACTCTTTTTTCTGCATTCATTCAGTTTGTTTATATCTGGATGGATCTAATAAACAATATTCAGATCGTGACTGAAGGTCTACTCAATAACGATTAAATTAAAATAATAGCATGATGAAGTTTCTTCGTAATTTCGAACCGATTGCAAATTATATTTTTGCCTGCAAAATCAGTGTACAGCAGCACCCGCGCTTAAAGTGGGATTTTATCGGCATGTTCGTATTGGTCTTGCTGGTGGCTTTCTTTGAAACGCTATTTCCTTATTTAATGAAATTACTGATTGATCAGGTTGAGCAAAATCGAAGCTTGCAGATTCGTTCTCTATTTGAAATTAAACTGCTGTATTTGTTGGTCATTGCTTATGCCATGGCATGGCTTATGTCTGAATTACTCAGTTGGGGTAAAAATCTGTACAGCATGGTGATGTCGGTGAATTTTGAAACCTCCTTAATGGCCAAGGGAGTTGAAAATTTTTTAACATTGCCAAAATTTCAGCAAGATGAGATTGAAGTGGCATCTTTCATCACGGATTTACAGCGTGGTGGCAGTGCGATCAGTGAAATGACCTTTTCAATTTTTATCTTGCTCGGGCCAATTGTATTGCAGCTCTCTTTTATTTTTGTGGTGCTGTTTAAAACCATTAATGCTACCTTTAGCTTATTTTTTGTACTGGCTGTTTTGGTCGCGTTTGTCACCTCTTTTGGGTTAAGTCGAAAAAGCAGTCATATTTTTGACCGCATGTATGCACAGCGAAACAAGATTAATCAGGCGATACTGGAAAAAGTCTCGCAAAGCTATGAAATTAAAATTAAACATGCACAGGCTTTCGAGCAAAAACGTCTTGCACATACGTTAGCGCAGTACCGTAATGTAATTAAAGGAACCAATCTGCATATTGGCATTTTAATGATGCTACAGGTGTTTTTTGTATTTGTGTTCCTATTCGGATTTATGCTCTATACCGCCTATATTTCTCAAACTCAACAAATCACTTCGGGGGATTTTGTTTTAGTCAGTACTTATATTATTCAGCTAACCATGCCCTTTTTGATGATTTCTCAAAGCCTGATGCGTGTGAATGGCAATGTCGTGGCATTAAAAATTTATCGACAGTATTTTGATCTATCACATGAAAATTATCAGCACCAGCGCATTGGAAATCATGCTGCTCCGGTACTGTATCGTTTTTACAATGCCACGTTGATGCTGGGCAAACAGAAAATATCAGGTTTTAATCTGGAGATTCATGCGCATAAACGTTATGTCATTATCGGACAAACAGGGCGCGGTAAAACCTCGCTGTTGCATTATTTAATTGGCCTCTCCAAGCTTGAGTCGGGTCGGTTGTATTATAAAGATTTAGATATTTCTCAAGATTTTGCTTTAGACATATTTAATGAGGTGGCTTTTGTTGGGCAAAATGCAGTTATTTTTTCAGGAAGTTTGCGAGATAATTTAATTTATAATAGTCATTATGTTTATTCTGATCATGAATTATTACAATGGTTGAAAGATTTCAAACTCAACAAGATTTTAGAAAAAAATAATATCGACTTAGATACTCCTTTAGAGGATATAACTAAAAATCTTTCAGGTGGAGAAAAACAGCGCATCAGTTTGTTACGGGCATTGTTGGCAAAACCTCAAGTATTGTTGCTCGATGAACCGACATCCGCCCTAGATGCTGAAACAGCAGCACACGTTATGTTTTTTATTTTAAAACAAGTGCCTAGTATTGTTATGGTGACGCATGCTCAAGATTGCATAGCACTGGCCGATCAGGTGATCAATCTAGATCAATTGTTAGCCGATGCAAAAAAAGCAACCACTGAACAATACACGTTTGACACGCGTAAATAATTACACAGATTTTGTAAAGCGTTCTCCATGATTATTTTTGATCTTTTTGAAATTGAATAAAATACATTTACTTATTCATGAACGAATATGAAAGCTTAAAATCAGATTAAAAAAACAGGTGATTTTTTTAATTCTGAATTAAGCAATCCTGCCTAGTATAAAACCTGAACAATCTGCCTAAAGAATAAATAAAACTCTTGGGTACTTGTTTGTGGTGATGCGCTGATATTAACCGCAGCAGATCGACCACGGGGTTTATCCTCAATTTTGTTCCGCAAAATGAACGATAAATACAATCGATGGCGAACATTTGGATATCCTATGAACGCAATAATTCATATTCCTTCAGTCATTCGTGGCGAACAGCGACCCGACTTTATCCAGGCTGAGGTTCTCTCAGATATTTTAGACACCACGGCAGCACAGTACCCGACGCATATTGCCTTAATTGATCAAGATCGTCAGATCAGCTACGCAGAGCTTGCCGCACAAGCCGATCAGATTGCGCAGCAACTGATCGCACGCGGTATTCGGGCTGGTGATATTGTGGGGTTGTGGCTACCGCGCGGTGCCGATCTGTTAATCGCACAAGCCGGGATTTGTAAGGCAGGCGCGGCATGGCTACCCTTCGATATGGATGTGCCTGTCGAGCGCATTCAGGTCTGTCTAGACGATGCACAAGCCAAGGGAATTGTGACCAGCACAGACTGGGCAGCGCAGTTGACCCAACTGGCTCAGACCGTGTGGCCTGTGGCCGAGCTGAACCAGCCAACGAATTTACCACCTGTGATGCAGCGTGCGGCGCGCTCCGATCCGGCCTATATTATTTATACTTCGGGTTCGACCGGAAAACCCAAAGGGATTGTGATTGAACAATCCAATATTTGTCATTTCTTACGTTCTGAAAACTCAGTGCTGGGAGTTCGGCATGACGATAAAGTCTATCAAGGCTTTTCAGTTGCCTTTGATATGTCTTTTGAAGAGGTCTGGATTTCATATCTGGTGGGGGCCAGCATCTGGATTGCACCCAAAGATCTGGTAACCGACCCAGAGCGTTTATGTAAAGCGCTACAGCAGCACAACATCACGGTGCTGCATGCAGTTCCAACCTTACTGGCTTTATTTCCAGAAGATGTACCCAACCTTCGGATTATCAATTTAGGCGGTGAAATGTGCCCCGAAGCACTGGTTGCACGTTGGGATTTACCGCATCACCAGATTTTTAATACCTACGGACCTACAGAAACTACGGTTACTTCAAGTCTGGCACGGGTCTATGCCAACGAACCGGTGACCATTGGGGTGCCATTACCGAACTACGGGATGTTGGTACTCAATGACCAGCTTGAGCTGGTGCCACAGGGCGAAGTGGGCGAATTGTGTGTTTTTGGGCCAAGTGTCGGACGTGAATATCTTGGGCGGCCGGAACTTACAGCAGAAAAATTTATTCAAAACACGTGGGCCAACAACGAGCACGAACTTAAACTTTACCGTACTGGTGATTTGGCCCGTCTGGATGAAAACGGACAGATTCAATGCCTTGGCCGTGCCGATGATCAGGTCAAAATTCGTGGCTTTCGTGTCGAACTGGGTGAAATTGAAGCCAGCCTGTGTGATTTAAACGGTATTGGGACCGCGGCCGTGGTGCTGCGCCGTGACGACGATATGGACCAGTTGGTGGCTTTTATTGTTCTCGATCAGGAACAAAAAGACCGCATTCAGGTGAAGGACATTCGTGCCTATTTAAAAGCACGCTTACCGGCCTACATGGTGCCGAATCGCTTTGAACTGGTCGATCAGGTACCACGCCTACTTTCTGGTAAAATTGATCGTAACGCGCTGCGCAAACTGGAGTTAAGTCAGCACATCGATAGCGCGGTATCTGACGAGCCACAAAACGAAGCCGAACAGATTTTATTTGATTGTCTGGCGAAAATTTTTCCGAATCAGGCCATTCAGCTTTCGGCAGATTTTTTTGATGATTTAGGTGGGCACTCGCTACTGGCTGCCGTTTTAACCTCGCATTTGCGTGAATATCCGCAATATGCACAAATGACCATTCAAAATATTTACCAGCTTCGTAAAGTCGGCGCGATCAGTCAGTTTATGCTGCAACAGGCCAAGCAGCAGCAAATGCGTGAAGTCAAAGCCTATCATATCGATAATGCCAAACGTATCCGCTGTGGTGTGGCACAAATGATGGTGATTCCAGTCTTGATTAGCTTGACCATTTTGCAATGGCTGGCGCCATTTTTTAGCTACCATTACTTTACGGGAAGTCCGGGTGACAGCGTGCTTCGCGCCATGGGTATTTCGCTCGGTGTATACGTACTTAGCCTGATCCTCAGTTTTGCCATTTCAATTGTGGGCAATCGTTTACTGCTAAAAGGCATCCGTCCGGGCCAGTATCCACTCTGGGGCAAAACGTATTTCCGCTGGTGGTTGGCCGATCGTTTGAAAGGCATTGCGCCGCATTATTTGCTGGCAGGTTCAACACTCAATAATCTGTATCTGAAAGCTTTGGGCGCCAAGATTGGACAAAACGTTCATATCGGATCGGTGCATATCCGTATGCCTAATCTGTTAACCATTGAAGATGGGGTCAGTGTGGGTTCGCAGGTGAATCTGGAAAATGCCAAAATTGAGCAAGGGCAGTTGGTACTCGGCAAGATCCGCCTGCAAAAAGAAAGCTATGTCGGTTCGTACAGTGTGCTTGAAGAAAATACCGAACTGCAAGAGTACGCCCATTTAAATGCGCTCTCTGCCTTAAGTAACGGTAAAACCGTGCCCGCTTTTGAAGTGTGGGATGGTGCACCAGCACGCTATAGCAAGCAGTTAGATGTTGCGCATTTGCCTTCACGTGCCCAAGCATCGGCAGGGCGTAAAGTAGTAGAGCTGGGTTATTACGCTTTGAGCGTGGTATTTATTAGCTGCTTGTTCTTCATTCCGATTTTCCCAAGTTTTATTTTGGTCGATTGGTTTGATGTGAACTACTTTCACGGTATTTTGCAGGCATCCAACAGTGTGTCTACCGCGTTCCGTTACTTCCTCTTTGCCATTCCGGCCAGTGCGGTCATGGTGGTGTTTACCGCACTCTTTGCTGCACTGCTACGAAAATTGATCTTGCCGAATTTAAAAGCAGGTACCTATTCGTTACACAGTGGTACTTATTATCGTAAATGGTTTGCTACCCAGATTTTTGAAACCAGTTTGCAAACCCTTCACGGCCTCTTTGCCACGATTTATGCACCTGCTTGGTTTCGTCTTATGGGTGCCAAGGTCGGACGTGACAGCGAAGTCTCGACTGCAACCGGTGTGGTGCCTGAACTATTGTCATTGGGTGACGAGAGCTTTATTGCCGATGCAGTCATGCTTGGTGATGAAGAAATTAGCCGCGGCTGGATGGTATTGCAGCCGACCGTGATTGGTTGCCGTAGTTTTGTGGGCAACAGTGCTTACATTGCCGACGGCACAAGCTTGCCAGATGGCGTACTGATTGGCGTGCAGTCAAAAATTCCAGAGCACGATGTTTTAAAAAGTGGTGAAACCTGGTTTGGTTCGCCTGCACTACGCTTGCCTGCGCGCGAATCGGTTGGTGAATTTCCAGAGCATCTTACTTTCCGTCCAAGCCTTGGTCGTCGCTTCATGCGCGGTATAATTGAAGGGCTACGCATTGTATTGCCGCTGGCCTTCTCCATTGGCATGGGTTACATGATTGTATTGTCTGTGATTGACCACGTGGTACATCAGGGCTGGGCAATCGGGTTACTGACTCTAGCGGTGTCTGGTGTGGTGTATGGCATTGCCAGCTTCTTGGTGATTGTATTGCTGAAATGGGCATTGATTGGTCGCTATACGCCGCGTTCAGCCCCGATGTGGACCATGTTTGTATGGGTGAGTGAGGGCATTACCAGCCTGTACGAATCGATCGCGATACCAAACTGCCTCAACTATGTGCGCGGTACGCCGTTACTGCCAGCCTTGATGCGCTTATTGGGCGTTAAAGTGGGTAAGCAGGTGTATATGGACACCGCAGACATTACCGAATTTGACTGTGTCTCGATTGGAGATTACAGCGAACTCAATAGCTTTAGTGGGCCGCAAACACATTTGTTTGAAGATCGCATCATGAAAATCGGTCGTGTGGAAATTGGGCAACATGTGACCGTACATTGTCGCAGTATCGTGCTGTACAATGCTGAGGTGGGCGATCAAAGCTTACTTGGGCCACTGACCCTGGTCATGAAAGGCGAAAAAATTCCGGCACAATCGGCCTGGATCGGCTCACCGGCGCAGCCGTGGACCAATGGATAAGTACACAATAAAAGCAAAAAAAAGATGCCTCAAGGGGCATCTTTTTTTGTACTAATATTTTTAGTTCAGTACGTTTTGATCCAGCAATAGCTGTGCTTCACGCAGACTTAAACTGCCTTCATAAATGGCACGACCAGTAATGGCACCTAAAATTCCCGGCTGGCCTTTGAGCAAACGCACGTCGTCCAGATTGGTCACACCGCCTGAGGCAATCACAGGTAGGCCAGAATACTGCGCCAAATGAACGGTCTGCTCTACGTTAACGCCTTGCATCATGCCGTCACGCGCAATATCGGTATAGACAATGCTTGATACGCCTGCATCTGCAAAGCGTTTGGCTAAAT
The DNA here is from genome assembly GCF_023614015.1 of Acinetobacter sp. ACZLY 512. Classification (NCBI taxonomy): domain Bacteria; kingdom Pseudomonadati; phylum Pseudomonadota; class Gammaproteobacteria; order Moraxellales; family Moraxellaceae; genus Acinetobacter; species Acinetobacter sp. ACZLY 512. Next base: position 222,234 of record NZ_JAKIVI010000002.1, on the reverse strand, counting down.
CGGTGGCCTTCACGTTGGTCACATTGGCCCAGCCATCGGTTGCCACCATGCCATCTTTGGCATCGATGCCCACAATGATATGACCGGCAAACTGTTTGCAAGCCTGCTCAACAAACTCAGGCTCTTGCACAGCTTTGGTTCCAATAATCACAAAGGAAACGCCAGCATCGAGATAATGCTCAATGGTTTCAAGTGAACGAATACCACCACCAATTTGAATTGGCAGTTCAGGCTGAGCTTTGGCAATCGCTTCAACGACAGGCTTATGAATTGGCGTACCTGCGAAAGCGCCGTTTAAATCGACCAAATGTAAGCGACGCGCGCCTTCATTGACCCAATGCTGTGCCGTTGCCACCGGATCGTCAGAGAAAACGGTATCGTCTTCCATACGGCCTTGTTTTAAGCGAACACATTTACCATCTTTCAGGTCAATTGCAGGGATGATCAGCATGTTTTCGTTCCTTGCATCATCATGTAACTAAAATTTGATCCATCTTAACAAACTAATTGCAAATCGCTAAGCCCATAAGTATCGGTTTTTCGCGAAATCAGCTGCTTAAACGTGTCGAATGCTGGATTGGCAATGTATCTGGCTGAAACACCGTCGCGCGCTCGGTATATTCTTGATACGAGCTGAACATGCTGGTACTAAAGCCAACAATAAACAGAATCGGCAACAGCACCAGATACATCCAGCCCAGTACTTTTTCCCAGCCCGGTGTGCCACGCGGCAGACCAAATCGGTTGGCGCCTGCATCGCCTTTGGCAAACAGTAAATACAGCACCAAAATTGCATTAATCAGCGGCACAATAAACAACAGAGACAACCAGCCACTGTGGTTACGGTCGTGCAGTCGGCGGATCATAAAAATAAAGCTATAAAATAAAAACACCACATAGCAGGCAATCAGCAATAGCGTGCTGATCAATTGCACGGCTGTCGATTCAGAAGGAAAACTTGTAAAAATCAGACTAATGACCAAAACGGCAACCACCACCAAAATGGTAGAGAGCAGGCTCCATGCTGCAAAGGACAAACGGCCCATACGGCCTCGGGAGTTTAAAGGGTGATCAATGCTGCCAGGTAGGGCTGGCGGAGTATTATCAGATATCGTCATTTTTATAGGCCTTTTCATCAATGCTATTGTTATGGAAATGATTTAATCAGTAAAAATATAGTCAAACATACCATTCAAAAATGTTATTGCTGCCACTTCGCCCGATCTTAGGCGAAGTGACTAAAAAAGGTTTAGATGTTCCATTCCACAAAGTTTTTGAGCAGTTGCAAGCCTGCGGTATGACTTTTTTCTGGGTGGAACTGCGTGGCAAACAGGTTGTCTTTGTGTATTGCCGTACAAAATTGCAGACCATAGTCACAGGTTGCCGCAACCACATCGTGCTGCTTTGGCTCAACGTAGTAACTATGCACAAAATAAAAACGGGCATCTTGCTCAATGTTGTTCCACATTGGATGGCTCGGATCGCCCTGATGGACCTGATTCCAGCCCATATGCGGTACTTTAAGGCCATCGATATCGGGGAAGTGCTTCACTACACCTTCAAAGATACCCAGCGCATCCGCTCCGCCATTTTCTTCCGAACGCTCAAGCAAAGCTTGCATGCCCACACAAATCGCCAGTACCGGTTTATTAAATGCAGCATGACGCACGACTTCGTCAATACCGGCATCACGCATGCCTTGCATACAATCACGCATTGCACCAACACCCGGAAAGACAATTTTATCGGCTTTGGCAATTAGTTTTGGGTCATTGGTCACATCGACCGTAGCCCCCACATGCTCAAGCGCTTTTGCTGCAGAGTGTAAATTTCCCATACCATAATCGAGAAGGGCTACACGGGTCATTACAGGCTCCCTTTGGTCGATGCAATGGTACCTGCCGCACGCGGATCGATTTCACAGGCCATACGCAGGGCACGGGCAAAGGCCTTAAATACGCTTTCGATTTGGTGGTGACTGTTTTTACCTTTCAGATTGTCGATATGAAGTGTCATCAGGGCATGATTGACAAAGCCTTGGAAAAATTCGGAAAACAGATCCACATCAAAGCTGCCAATGCGAGCGCGCGTAAACGGAATATCCATGAACAGACCCGGACGGCCAGACAGATCGACCACCACACGCGATAGGGCTTCATCGAGCGGTGCATAAAAATGACCGTAGCGACGTAAACCTTTTTTATCTCCCAAAGCCTGTGCAAAGGCTTGGCCTAAGGTGATACCACAGTCTTCGACAGTATGATGGTCATCGATCTCCAGATCGCCATCACAGTGAATATCAATATCAAATAGTCCATGTCGCTTGATTTGATCAATCATATGGTCTAAAAATGGAACTCCAGTGTTCAGTGTACCCTGACCCGATCCGTCGAGGTTCAAACGAACTCGAATCTTGGTCTCATTGGTATTTCTTACCACTTCACTGATACGTTCTGTCATGGACACGTTCCTCAAAAAACGTCAAAAATGATGAATATAAAGATCAATTCGCTGTGACAAAAAAAGTGACAGCACCATCGCTTGCTCAGGAGGGTTAATCAATGCCTATAACCGTACATGCTTATACTTCACTCGAAAACGAAGAAATGCGCACCCAGCTTGAGCGACTGTACGATACAAGTCCTGAATTTGGTGACGGGCAAGATGCAGTTGAACAATTAGAGCAAAATCTGGCTCAGTATACCACGGTTTATACAGCCGAATTTAACAGCAAGATTATAGGTGCAATCTGGTGTACAGGACAAGGAGAAAGCAAGATTCTTGAATATGTGGTGGTGCATCCAGCCAATCGTGGCCGAGGTGTCGCCGAGCGCTTGGTCAGCGAGGCATGCCGCCTTGAAGAAGAAAAAGGTGTAAACAGTTTTGAGCCGGGCTGTGGGGCCATTCACCGCTGTTTGGCGCATATTGGCAAACTATCGACTTGATCGGAGCTATTTATTGAGTGGTTTGGTTTAAAAATAGCCGCTTAAATAAAAAAACGCGTAACTGACTTGACCTTTGATGACGAAACCTGTTTAATACGCCCCATCGGCGCGATAGCTCAGTCGGTAGAGCAACGGATTGAAAATCCGTGTGTCGGCAGTTCGATCCTGCCTCACGCCACCATATATTTGAAAGTTTCTAATCCCTGATCCCATCAGGGATTTTTTTTGGGCGAAATTTTACGCAGTTAGTTAAAAAATCACGATTTTTTGTTGACTAATGCCGACAGATACGGCTTAATACATCCCATCGGCGCGATAGCTCAGTCGGTAGAGCAACGGATTGAAAATCCGTGTGTCGGCAGTTCGATCCTGCCTCACGCCACCATATTCAAAAAAGCCCCTGATTCAATCAGGGGCTTTTTTTTGTCTGACAATTTTAGCTTGCCTGTAAAAATTTTCACTTATAGTAGCGCTATACAGGAAGAATAAAATATAAGGACAATCAGGTGTGAAGGATTTATTTTCACTGGACAGTCGGCGTTACCAGCAAGCTCGACCGATATATCCGCAAGCCATGCTTCAGCATCTCTTAAGTTACGTGCATACGCGTGATCTGGCATGGGACTGTGGTGCAGGTTCGGGCCAGCTCACGCATATGCTGGCACCTTATTTTGAGCAGGTGGTCGGCACAGACATCAGTCAAAGCCAGCTCGATCATGCCGAATATTACGACAACATCAGTTATCAGGTTCAACCTGCCGAAAAAACCACCTTTCCCGACCATTGCTTTGATTTGATTACTGTGGCGCAAGCCGTACACTGGTTTGACTTTGAGGCCTTTTATGCCGAGGTGAAGCGTACGCTGAAACCCCGTGGCATTTTTGCCATTATTGGATATGGACTGATTGAGGTCGATGATCCCTTGTTCCATATGCAGATTCAGCAGTTGTATCATCACACCTTGAGAGGGCATTGGGATCCAGAGCGGCGTTATATCGATCAGCATTACCGTACCATTCCATTTCCATTTCAGGAAATCCAGATGCCGAACTTTGACATTCGCTTGCGTTGGAGTTTTAAGCAATTAATACAGTATTTAGGTACATGGTCTGCTGTTCAGCATTATATTTTGCAAAAAGGTACAGATCCATTACAGGAGCTAAATGCAGCTTGCGCCGATCTGAATCAGATCGTTGAGGTGCGCTTTCCAGTGCTGCTACGTGTGGGTGTACAGGTACGCTAATAACCCACCAAGAGCATGTTAGTTCGATACTCTAATCCGAGATCAGTCGTTTACCTAAACAAATGGCATCGACTTCTTCGTAGCCCAATTCATCGTAAAAGCCTTGTACATCCAGATTGTCCTTGCGTAACAGCAACTGGACCTTGGGGCAGCCACGCGCGATCAGACGCTTTTCTAGTTGCTGAACCAGTGCAGTGGCAACGCCCTGACGCTGATACTGCGGATGAACGGCCAGATAGCTGATCCAGCCACGGTGGCCGTCGTAACCGCCCATGACGGTCGCTACCAGTTGCTCGTCGCGAAGAGCCACTAAAAATAGCCCATCGTTTTGTTCAGTTTTACGGAAAATATCAATTTCAGCATTGTTCCACGGACGGCTCAGCCCGCAAAGTTCCCATAAACTGACAATATCTTCGATATCGGTATGGCTAAACTGGCGAATCATAAACATGGGTTGTTCTTCTTGTGGTGATGTTTAAGCCTTAAGATAAAAGAAAAGAAATCACTTGATAAGCTTTTTTTTTGTATAAAAAAAAGCACCCTGTGATCAGAGTGCTTTGGGTAAAAAAAGGAAGGCTTAAGCAGATTTAGCTTCAGGCTCGATGGCCAGCATGTGTCCATTTTCTTCAAAATTTACATGCCAAGACAATGCTTCGCGTAGCAGGTGTGGCGTATGTCCGCCTTTGGCACATGCACGGTTGAAGTAGTCATTAAGCGCATCTTGATACAGTGGGTGAACACAGTTTTTGATAATCGCCACAGCGCGCTCGCGCGGTGCCAGACCACGTAAGTCGGCCAGACCTTGCTCGGTCACCAAGATATCAACATCATGCTCAGAATGATCGACATGCGACACCATTGGGACGATCGACGAGATGTCACCGCCTTTTGCAATCGACTTGGTGACAAAGATAGCCAAGTGTGCATTTCGTGCAAAATCGCCCGAACCGCCAATGCCGTTCATCATTTTGGTTCCACACACGTGCGTTGAATTGACGTTACCGTAAATATCGAACTCAAGTGCAGTATTGATGCCGATAATCCCTAAACGACGTACCAACTCAGGGTGGTTTGAGATTTCTTGCGGACGAAGTACCAACTTGTCTTTGTAGGCTTCAATGTTGCCAAACACTTTTTCACCGCATTTCGCCGACAGGGTAATCGAGCTGCCCGATGCAAACTTCATTTTTCCAGCATCGATCAATTCAAAGGTACAGTCTTGAAGTACTTCAGAGTACATGACCAAATCTTCAAAGTTTGAATCTTTCAGGCCAGTCAGTACGGCGTTGGCAATTGAACCAATCCCTGCTTGAAGAGGGCCGAGATTTTGCGGTAAACGACCTTCAGCCACTTCTTTTTCAAAGAAAGCGATCAGGTGGTTGGCAATGCCTTGGGTTTCATCATCTGGAAGTGTCACAGTCGATGGCGAATCGGCAGTATCGTTAAATACAATCCCGACAATTTTTGCAGGATCGATCTGAATGGCGCTGGTACCAATTCGCTCGTCTACTTTGGTCAGTGAAATTGGCTGACGTGTTGGACGGTATGACGGAATATAAATATCGTGTAAGCCTTCGAACGCTTCGCTTAAAGAAGTATTGATTTCAACAATCACTTTTTCAGCAAAGATGGCAAAGCTTGCAGAGTTTCCAACAGAAGTGGTAGGAATAATGCCGCCATCTTCAGTAATCGCAATGGCTTCAATTACAGCTACGTCTGGGCGTTTGAGCTGTAAATTACGCATTTGTTCAACTGTTTCAGACAAGTGCTGATCAATAAACATTACTTCGCCATTATTAATGGCACGACGTAAGGTATTGTCGACTTGGAAGGGTAGGCGACGCGCCAATACACCCGCTTCGGTTAACTGTTTATCGAGGTCATTCCCTAAACTCGCGCCCGTAATTAATGTAATTTTTAACGGGTTTTGTTTTGCACGTTCAACTAAAGCTTGTGGGACCGCTTTCGCTTCTCCCGCACGAGTAAATCCGCTCATACCCACAGTCATGCCGTCTTGGATATATGCTGCAGCATCATCTGCGCTAATCACTTTGTTGTGTAATGAGGCCAATCGGATACGATCTAAAGACATGGGTTTACTCTCAATCTGTTTTAGTTCACATGCCAGATTGTACCGTTGTTCGTTTACTTTTGACGCCGTGTTAGGCTAAGGTCTAATGGTTGTGGTAGTTTAAAAAATAATCTTATAAAGCTATGTACAGATTGTTTTTTATACTTTAATATAATTTTGTTAGTAATAATTGCATCACAATAAAATAGATTTTTGTGTCCTGCATCACTCTATTCAACTATCATAATTTTTACTCAGGGATCTAAAATGAAAAATTCAAAGCATATACTGATTACTTGTTTTTTGAGCAGTTTACTCGTGGCTTGCGGTGGAGGAGGGGATGGAGATAATGTAAGCTCTTCTGGAGCAAATAATGCTAGTTCTAGTAACACAGGAACAAGTAATTCAGGCCAATCTAATTCAGTTATTACTACTAATTGTTCTTCAAATGATAGTGGTAAAACTTATCTCGTTACAGGTTCTGGTTGTTTAGTAAAAACTTCATCGAATACTCAAACAGCGGTTTGTTCATCAGCGACAACAATTAAGCTGTTAACAGGTACAAGCTTTACCAAAGATCAAGTTGTTGCTCAAGGTAGTAGTTTCACCAGTAATAATTTGACCATTAATGGTATTGGTTATAAGTGTGTCTAATAGGATGTATCTTAAAAATATTTTTATTGGCTTGACATGTTTTATTTTAGGCTATGGAGTTTCATTACTTAGCACTGATGACGGATCTACCAATCCGTCTCAATCAGTAAAATTAAACCAAGCTGAAATTAATCGCAAAGATGAAAGTACAAAGACCGATGTAGGTTATGCTAACCAGCTTAATACTATGGTTTCTGAATCAGAAAAACGTGTCCTATCTTCCGAATCGATTGAAAAAATCAAATTAATTTTGGATCAAATGCCAGAACAAGAAGTTAATCGATATCTGTCGAAAGCATTTCCATCAAGTGATCTTACAGGAATACATGATAAAAAGAAATTTTCAGAGCGTTTGTTAGAAGAACTATCAAAAGATACGCCGAAAAATGACGCTAAATTGCTTGGAAAACTGGTAGTTTCTAGCAATCTAAGTAATAATTTTCAATCTGAGAATATGGATAAAGTCTACAAAAATCAACAAATTATTGCACACTACGACACAATGGGTAATTTGACAAAAAGTGACCAGGTTTTTGTGAAATGGTTCAATAGAGATACAGGTGAAATTTTATTATTCACTCCTCAACCAGTTAATCCTCAAAGTGATCAAAACTGGGTGAGTTATTCACCACCAGCAGGATGGAAACCAGGTAACTATGCAATTCAATATTATCAAATAAATGATCAATTAACTCCAATAGCCCAAACAGATTATACGATTACTGATATTCTTCATTAACTTAATGATGGAATTAATTTTGGATAATTGGCAATAAAATACGCGCTTCGAGCCCACCTTCAGGACGATTATGAATCAGTAGCTCACCTTGGTGTATATCGACAATCCGTTTGACAATTGCCAGCCCCAAGCCGCTGCCCTGAATTGTTCGCGCTGAATTACCGCGGACAAAGGGTTGCATCAGTTCTTCGATCTGATCTTCTGGAATGCCTTCTCCGTGGTCGGCGACAATAATCAGAATATGATCGCCTTCGACCTGTGCGGTCAGCTCGATTGGCTCTGCACCATAGCGTTTGGCATTGTTAATCAGATTGGCAATCAGGCGTTTTAGCGACAAGCTACGTGCAGGAATAATCGGAACATCTTGTGCTTCGAAGTGAATTTCGAGTGGTTTAAATTGCACCACCAATTCTTGCAGCAAAATATTAATATTGGTGTCGCGTAGTTCTTCGTCGGAGCCATCGCGCATATACGAAATAAACTGATTTAAAATGGCATCCATATCATCGACGTCATAGACCAGCCCTTCTCGTAAAAACTCATCGGGTAGCATTTCGGCAGTCAAACGAATTCGAGTGAGCGGCGTACGTAAATCGTGGGAAATACCCGCCAGCATGATTTGCCGATCACGTTCGGTTTGCTCAAGTGTATAGATCATATGATTAAACGCTTGATTCACCTGACGAATTTCTAATGGGCCGTGGTTGGTGCCCAAATAAGGCGCCTTACCGGTTTTACTATAGGCATTGGCCGCATTTTGTAAGCGGCGCAGTGGGCGGTTAAGCTGACGCACCAAAGTCAAAATAATAATGGCAGACAGAAGCGGAACGCCAAGTAGCCAGCCAAACACCAGCTCAGGGCTATAGTTGGCATAGGTTTTTAAGGGTTCACGAACCCAATTGCCGTGCATTTCTGGCGTTTGAATCCAGATACGTGGGCTTGGCTTAAACTGGAAATACACAATGACATTATCGACTTTTAGCTCATTGGCCAGTTTATCTTCAACATGATTGGTAAAGAAATCCGCAATCACTTTGTCGCGGACATTGGGATATTCTTTGGGGTCTGTAACGTACTCGATTCCGACTCTGTTTTTGAGCCATGTGTCGACATCAACCTCAACATCACGATGAAAAATACGAATGTCGGGGTTATTCACCAGTTCCAGCTCGACAGCCAGATAGCGCGCATGTTGCTGGATTTCAGGCAAATATAAGGTGCGCCAAAAAAACCACAGCGACATCATCAGACTAAACACCACCACGAACAGCACCAGCACCGTGGTGCGCATTGCAGCTGAACGCGGTTTAATTTTGTCGAGAAAGCGTTCCCATCGGGTTCGTTTACGTTCGGAATACGCAACGTAATCGGTATACGCTTGCGGGTCGATGGGGTCGAGCTTCACTCAATCATCCTAAGTCTAAATTATATCTTATTCTGCACCATCTGGAACAAATACATAGCCCACGCCCCACACGGTTTGGATATAACGTGCGCGTGCTGGGTTGTCTTCGATAAGGCGGCGCAAACGCGAAACCTGTACATCGATTGAACGTTCCATTGCACCCCATTCACGACCACGCGCCAAATTCATCAGTTTGTCACGGGTCAAAGGTTCACGTGGGTGTTGCACCAAGGCTTTCAAGACTGCAAATTCGCCTGTGGTGAGTGTCACCACTTGGCCTTCACGAGTCAGGGTGCGTGTAGAAAGATCGAGTGACCATGGGCCAAAGCTCACCACTTCAACTTGCTGACTTGGGGCGCCCGGCACTTCACGAACCTGACGACGCAGTACCGCACGGATACGTGCCAGTAGCTCGTTTGGATTAAACGGTTTTGGCAAATAGTCATCTGCACCGGCTTCTAACCCTGCAATTCGGTCAGAGTCGCTGCCGCGTGCAGTCAGCATGATGATCGGGGTGTCGATATTAGACTGACGTAAACGACGACAGATACTCAAACCGTCTTCCATTGGAAGCATAAAATCTAAAACAATTAAAGAAAATAATTCGCGCTGAAGCAAACGATCCATTTGAGTTGCATCGTGGGCCGTTTTAACAACAAAACCTTTGTCTTCCAAGAAGCGTTGCAAAAGGGTGCGCAAACGTACATCGTCATCGACGACAAGAATCCGTTCGACGCGATCGGTGTCGTTATGTACAGTTTCAGTATGTTCAGCAGGTACAACTAAACTCATGATGTACTCCCTTTATTTAAGTCATAATTTATAGATTATTGGATCAATGCAGTATAATGCCGATATTCTTGTTTAGACTATGTATCAAATTGCTCAAAATTACAATTTTCGGCGAGATTTGAAACCAAAAAACAACATCTTAAAAGCATTTGATGCACTGTATATCTTTCATGAATATTCCAGATTAATCCCTGTTCATCATTCTTTGTATTTATGCCTCTAAGTGACTGTTTTTACAAGTGACAAGTTGATGAAATTTGTACGTTCGATGCCAGATTCCTTAAAATAAAACAGCAGCCCATAAATGACGTATTAAATGTGCAAAATATCACATCTGTTTGAGTAGCCGATCAGGCCTATTAAATAGAATAAATGTACTGTAATTGATTCGAATTTTTGTCAAAACCCAGCGCATGATTCAAAAAAACGTTTTGAATAAGTAAAACAAGTGTGGATTTTATAGTCTCGGTCTTTATAATCAGTGCTTTTAAACTTAATCCTTGTGGAATCGAACACGATGACTGACTTAGTTCAGCAGTTGGCAAGCGAGCTTGCCGTACGTCCAAACCAAGTAGAAGCTGCCATCCGTTTAATTGATGAAGGTGCCAGTGTTCCTTTTATTGCCCGTTACCGTAAAGAGGTCACGCAAGGCTTAGACGATACGCAACTACGCCAACTCGACACACGCTTGTCTTATCTGCGTGATTTATATGAACGTCGTGAAAAAGTCATTGAGTCGCTAAAAGAACAGAACAAACTTTCCGATGATTTATTGGCACGTGTTAACGCTGCCGAAACCAAAAATGCACTTGAAGAAATTTACGCGCCATATCGTCCAAAGCGCACCAGTAAATCGTTCAAGGCACGTGAAGCCGGTCTTGGGCCATTAGCAGAGCGCATTGTTGCCGAGCAAATTGAACCGACAGAGGCGCTGGCTGGATTTGAGCATGCCGATTATCCAGATGCCGAAAGCCAGCTCGATGCCGTGCAACATATTATTATTGATGACTGGGCGCAAAACATTGCCTTGACCACAGAGCTTAAAAGCCTGTTCGCCAAGACGGCCAGCCTCAAAAGTACGGTGGCTTCTGATGAGAAAAAAGAAGTTGGTAAAAAATTCCGTGATTACTTTGAGTTTTCTGAAAACTTAAACAAACTCCCTTCACACCGTTTACTTGCCATGCTACGCGGCCGTCAAGAAAATGTGTTGGGCCTTAAAGTAGACGGACAAGACGATGCACCTTTGGCACGCATTGAAACCGAATACAATCTGGATCAAGTACAGCCACAAGCCCGTCAGGATTTTTTAAAGCAAACGGCAAAACTGTTCTGGTTAGGTAAAATTCGTCCGCAAATCGAGCATTCTTTGCTGACCGAAAAACGCCTTGCAGCCGAAGCTGAAGCCATGCAGGTATTTGCAGAAAACTTGCGTCACTTATTATTGTCTGCACCAGCGGGCAGTCGCACCACTTTAGGTGTCGACCCTGGTATTCGTACCGGTGTAAAGCTGGCTGTGGTCAGCGAAGCGGGCGATGTATTGGCGCACAGTACCATTTACCCATTTGCACCTAAAGAAGATAAAGAAGGCTCGATTGCCGAGCTTGCACGCTTGTGCCGTGAATACAATGTGGATCTGATTGCAATTGGCAACGGTACAGCAAGCCGTGAAACTGAAGCCGTTGTTGCTGAAATGATGGCTGCCAATACCGATCTTAAACTGACACGTGTAACAGTCAGTGAAGCAGGAGCATCGGTTTACTCGGCAAGCGAGCTGGCAGCAGCAGAATTGCCTGAACTGGATGTGTCGATTCGTGGTGCCGTATCTATTGCCCGTCGTTTACAAGATCCATTGGCGGAGCTGGTAAAAATCGATCCAAAATCGATTGGTGTGGGTCAGTATCAGCATGATGTCAATCAGACGGGTCTGGCAAAAACGCTCGATGCGGTGGTTGAAGACTGCGTAAACGCCGTGGGTGTCGATGTGAATACCGCATCGTCTGCCATTTTGGGTTACATCGCCGGTTTAAACAAAGCGATTGCTCAGCAAATTGTGGAATATCGTAAAGAGCATGGCCGTTTTGACAACCGCCAGTCGTTGAAAAATGTACCACGTTTGGGTGAGCGCACCTTTGAACAGGCAGCAGGTTTCTTGCGTGTCTTGAATGGTTCTGAACCACTTGATGCTTCTGCTGTCCATCCGGAAAGCTACGGTTTGGTGGAAAAAATGGTACAAGCCAAAGCCACGACTGTAAAAGACCTGATCGGTAATTCGGAAATTATTCGCCAGATCAAAGCAGATGAGTTTGTCGATGACACCTTTGGTTTACCAACCGTTCAAGATGTATTAACAGAGCTTGAAAAACCGGGCCGCGATCCACGTCCAGAATTCCGCACAGCCAAATTCCGTGATGACGTAACCGAAGTGGCACAGCTCACTGAAGGCATGCAGCTTGAAGGCGTAGTGACCAATGTCACCAACTTTGGTGCATTTGTGGATGTCGGCGTCCATCAGGATGGTCTGGTGCATATTTCTGAACTGGCGAATGAGTTTGTCTCGGATCCGCACAAAGTGGTCAAGCCGGGTCAGATCGTACAAGTTCGAGTGATTCAGGTCGATGTTGAGCGTAAGCGTGTCAATTTAAGTATGCGTCCTGAAGGTTCAGAAGCGCCGGCGAAAGCTGCGCGTGCGCCACGTCGCGAAAATAATGAGCCACGTCCTGAGCGTAAGCCACAGCATAAGCGTCCACAGCAGGCTGCACGTCAAGGCGATTCGAGCAAAAAACCACAGCGTGCTAAGCAAGAAAAGCCTCAAGAACAAAAAATTGGCGGCCTAGGTGCTTTGTTGCTCCAAGCCGGCATCAAAGGTTCTAAGTAAAAGTTTGTAAGTAAAACTGAAATAAAAAAACCTCCTGAATGGGAGGTTTTTTTACGCCTATTGTTTTTGCTTTAGGTATTGTCATTTCAATAATAAAACCAGAGCGCAACATGAGGTGAATCTGAAGATCAACAAAAAAGTAGCGAAATATGCCTTAACAATAACAACCCAACAGCAGAACTCAACTTTAAGTCACTAAGATTGTCAGACAATATCAAGGCGCTCATGAGGAAAATGAGTCGATGTTTCATCTAGAGAAACTCGAAGTTGCGCTTAAATTATTTTAAAAAATGGTTATTTTTATGACGCTATTTGAAGTCAAAAACAGGTTACATATTAAAGATGCGCTTTCGGGACTGGTGGTCTTTTTGGTGGCATTGCCCTTGTGTCTGGGTATTGCACTGGCCTCTGGTGCCCCGATTTTATCCGGAATTCTGGCAGGCATTATTGGTGGCATTGTGGTGGGTTTCTTAAGCGGTTCGCACATTAGTGTGGCCGGACCTGCCGCGGGCCTGACGGCAGTGATTTTGGTACAGTTAGAACAGTTAGGCGGCAATTATGCCGCCTTTTTATTGTGTATTATCTTTGCAGGTGGCTTACAGATTTTATTCGGTCTGTTTAAGCTGGGTTTCTTTGCAAATTATATTCCCAACAATGTGATTTTAGGGCTTTTGGCCGCGATCGGTGTGATTTTGATTGCAACGCAGATTCCGTATCTGCTTGGGCTTGGAAATTTCTCTTGGCGCGAACTCTGGAGCGATCAGGGTATCAATCCCAATATTCAGCTAGATGCCGGTGCCATGGCCATTGGGTTGCTTAGTGTTGTGGTCATTTTAGTCTGGGATAAAACCCCTTTAAAAAAACTGGTCTTACCTTCGGCATTGATTGCAGTCTTGGTTGCAGCAGTACTGAACTACGTCTTGACCTACTTACAGTCACCATGGGCCATTCAGACTGAAAATCTGATTCAGTTGCCTAATCTGCTCAATGCGACAGAAAGTGCTTTTATTTTTCCCGACTGGAGCGCGCTCACCAATCCACTGATTTATACCGGTGCGATTACGTTGGCAGTGGTGGCCTCGCTTGAAACGTTGTTAAATTTGGAAGCCGCCGACAAACTTGATCCACATAAGCGTGCCTCACCACCGAACCGTGAACTCTGGGCGCAGGGCACAGGCAATATTATTTCGGGTTTGATTGGTGGAATGCCAATTACCTCAGTGATTGTGCGTAGCTCAGTTAACGCCAATACTGGCGCACGCAGTAAATGCTCCACCATTATTCATGGAATATTATTGTTACTCGCTGTGCTGTTTTTTGTGCCTCTCATGAATATGATTCCATTGTCTGCGCTGGCCGCAATCTTGATTTTAACAGGCTTTAAACTCACCCATCCAAGTCTGTTTAAAAAGCTTTATCAGCAAGGCTGGACGCAGTTTATTCCGTTTATGATTACCTTGGTGGCGATTTTACTGACCGATTTGCTTGTCGGGATTTTAATTGGTTTGGCCAGCAGTATTGTGTTTATCTTGTATGGGAATCTGCATAAAGGCGTGCGTGTATATCGTGAAAAGCATTTGCACGGTGTAATTACCCGAATAGAACTGCCTTCTCAGGTGACTTTTTTAAATCGGGCATCGCTTATTTCTGCGCTTGAACGGGTACATAAGCATGAAAAACTGGTGATTGATGCCACACAGTCGGACAGTATCGATCCTGATATTTATCAAGTGATTCAGGAATACCAAAACGAAACAGCAATAAAACGCCAAATCGATTTAAAGCTGATCGGTTTTAAACAACATTATCAAGAACTCGATGATGCTGTACTGGATATCGACATCAGCACACGTGATTTGCAGTCCAAACTTAAGCCATCGGATGTGCTGAAATTACTCAAAGAGGGCAATCAGCGCTTTGTGAGAAATGAACGTTTGCAGCGCGATATCTATCGCCAGATTCGCGTTACGGCAGATGAAGGCCAGCATCCGATTGCAGCAGTGCTGGGGTGTATGGATTCGCGTGCACCGACAGAAATGCTGTTTGATGTCGGCATCGGTGATTTGTTCAGTTTACGTATCGCAGGAAATGTGGCCGGTCAGAAGGTGCTCGGCTCACTTGAATTTGCCTGTCAGGCCAAAGGCGCAAAAGTGATTGTGGTGTTGGGTCATACCGACTGTGGTGCAGTGACCAGTGCCTGCCAGCTGAGCTTGCAGAAACAAAGTGTGGCAGATATTAAGGAAATGCCGCATATTCAATATGTACTTGGGCCACTGATGCACTCGGTGGATAATGTCTATGACATCATGCAGCCTCGTAGTCTCACGCCCGCGTTTATTGATCAGGTGACTGCCATGAACGTGCATTACAATATTCAGTACATTATCAAGCACAGTGCCGTACTTCGAGAGATGCTTGAGCATCAACAGATTGATATTGTAGGCGCCATTTATGATGTGAAAACAGGCAAAGTCAACTTTCTCTAATCCCGACTTGATATTTCAAGTATAAAAAAGCCTCTCATATAGAGAGGCTTTTTTTATACAAACTTACCAGTGTTCACCCGGGAATAAACGGGCGTAGGCACGCTGGAGCAAATTCAATTTTTCCTGTTCACCAATGGCGGCTGTCGAGCTTGGGAACAAATTAAAGCCAATCGACATCAGAATATTATTGATATCCGGTGCAATCGCATAGGTAATTGAGGCCAAACGTCCAAGATGGGTCGCAATACGTTTTGGTCGTTTCACAATCGCGTAGACAATCAGATCGGCCGCTTCGTCTGGTGAAAGTGTCGGAACGTACTTATAAATTTTGGTCGGCGCGATCATTGGCGTACGAACCAAAGGCATGTAAATAGAGGTGATTGAAATTTTATGCTTGAGGACTTCGGCAGACAGGCAACGACTAAATGCATCTAGGGCAGCTTTAGACGCCACATAGGCAGAAAAACGTGTGGCATTGGCCAAAACACCAATCGAACTGATATTAATGATCTGACCATTTTTACGTTTGATCATATGAGGCAAGAGATTCAAGACCAAGCGCACTGCACCAAAGTAGTTGAGCTGCATGGTTCGTTCAAAATCGTGAAAACGGTCATACGATTCATGAACAGCACGGCGGATTGAACGCCCCGCATTGTTAATCAGGTAATCAACGTGATCGACATGTGCCATAACCTGTTTAGAAAGTTCATCAATGGCATTCATGTCGGTCAGGTCACACGGAAAAATAGAGGCATGCCCACCTTTTTGCTCAATTTCAGCTTTTACTTCTTCAAGCGTTTCTTGAGTTCTGGCCACCAGTAAAACATGCGCTCCCGCAGCAGCAATCCGTTTGGCAATCGTCAGACCAATACCGCTAGAGGCACCTGTAATTAAGGCAACTTTACCTTTTACGTTCTGTTGAAAAAGAGCTTCAAGTTTTTTATTCACGCGTTTTTCCCTGATTTATGTCACAAAGCAATGGCTATAGTTATTTTAGTCGATTAGGTTCTTCAATAGGGTGAAATGAGACTCGTCGATGAAATTAATCTAAATTGATTTAAAGAAAAAATCTAGTAATAAGTCCATGAAATTACAAAAGTTTTTAGAGTAATTGCTCTAATTGAATTTAGCGGATAAGTTTACTTTTAGCACAAAATATTGAAGCAGTACAACAAAAAAAGCCTCTATTGAGAGGCGCTTTGTATAAAAGATCATTTACACCCGAGCCAATGCCTGTTCCAGATCGGCAAGTAAATCGTCAATATGCTCAATTCCAACCGAGAGTCGAACCATATCTTCTGAAACACCTGCAGCCTTGAGCTCATCTGAATTTAATTGACGGTGTGTGGTGGTAGCAGGATGACACGCCAGACTTTTTGCATCTCCGATATTGACGAGGCGGGTAAAGAGTTGCAGTGCATCGATAAAACGCGTTCCGCCTTCACGACCATGCTCAACACCAAAGGATAATATGCCAGAGGGCGTACCCTTCACATATTTCTGAGCCAGCGCATGCTGTGGATGTTGCTCTAAACCCGCGTAATTCACCCATTTGACTTTCGGATGCTGTGTTAAATATTTCGCAACTTGAAGCGCATTTTGGGTATGTTTTTGCATGCGTAAAGAGAGTGTTTCAAGGCCCTGTAAAATCAGAAAAACACTCAAAGGGCTAATCGCTGCGCCTGTATTACGAAGTGGCACCACGCGCGCACGGGCAATATATGCGGCTTCTCCCAGAGCCTCAACATAATTGACGCCGTGATAGCTCGGATCTGGCGAATTTAACACTTTAAAGCGTTCAGGATATTTCGCCCAAGGAAATTTGCCGCTGTCGATAATCACGCCACCAATGCTATTGCCGTGACCGCCAATATATTTGGTCAATGAATGCACGATAATATCGGCACCAAATTCAAACGATTTTTGCAGCACGGGAGTGGCCACGGTATTGTCGACCACCACGGGCACGCCATATTCGTGGGCAATCAGGGCAATTGCTTCTAAGTCGATAATATTACCCAAAGGATTGCCTATCGATTCTACAAAAACCAGTTTGGTTTTCTCGTCAATTAAACTGCGCAACTGCTCTGGTTGCTGGTAATCAAAAAAGCGTACCTCAATGCCCTGCTTGGGAAGGGTATGCGCAAATAAATTATAGGTGCCACCATACAGTGTAGACACAGACGCAATATTGTCGCCGGCTTCGGTGATGGTTTGAATGGCATAGCTAATGGCGGCCATACCTGATGCCAGTGCCAAGGCACCAATTCCCCCTTCGAGTGCGGTAAGGCGTTGCTCCAGCACGGCTGTAGTAGGGTTCATAATTCGCGTATAAATATTGCCTTGTACTTTTAAATCGAAGAGGTCTGCACCGTGCTGGGTATTGTCGAAGGCATAAGACGTGGTTTGATAAATGGGAACGGCCACGGCTTTGGTGGTGGGGTCGGGCTGGTAACCGGCATGAATAGCCAGTGTTTCGTCTTGGTAGCGATGTGTCATTGTTTTTATTGAAGTGATCAAAGAATGATCCATTTTTTTAGCATATTCTTTATGCATGATTTAGACGTTTTTATGGAAAGTTCAGCAGGTTTAAACATAATAATTTTGAGCTGGATGTTTGCCCAGCATCTTTATGACTTTACACGATGTTGAGAGAACGCCACAAAAACTTACTGGCAGTCTGAGCCTGGCAAGAACACTATAAAAATACAAGTTATTCAATTCATGATAAAAAAGCTGGAGAAGTGAAATAATGAGTACTCAAAAAGTATCTGATATTATCATTGAGGTGCTGGAGCAAGCAGGTGTTCAACGTTGCTACGGTATCGTGGGAGATACCTTAAACCATGTCACTGACTCTATGTCGAAGAGTAAAATTGAATGGATTCATGTGCGCCATGAAGAAGTAGGTGGCTTTGCAGCAGGTACAGATGCATTACTCAGTGGTCACTTAACGGCATGTGCTGGTTCTTGCGGACCGGGCAGTCTGCACTTTATTAATGGCTTGTATGAATCGCATCGAAACCGTGCGCCTGTTATTTTGATTGCCAGCCAGATTTCAACCGAAATGGCAGGATTTATCGACTTCCCGCAATATGTCGATTTTAAATCGGTTTATGCGAAAAATTCGGTTTTTTGTGAAGAAATCACGCAGCCTTCTCAGGCCAGACATATCATGAGTATGGCATGTCAGGCTGCCCTGACCAAGCGTGGTGTCGCCGTGGTCATTGTGCCAGCCAACATCAGTGAAGCATCGGCTGAAGCAGGCTTGCCTTTCGTGCCACGCCAAACACATCCAGATATATTGCCAAGTCAATTCGAGCTTAAGCAGATCGTTGAGCTGATTTCACAACATCAAAAAATTGGTATTTATGCTGGTGCAGGATGTGAAGATGCACATGATCAGCTCGTGGCTTTTGCAGAGAAGTTAAAAGCGCCTGTTGCCCATACTTCACGTGCCAAGGATTTTGTTGAATATGACAATCCGTACAACATGGGCATGACGGGTATTTTTGGCAATAAAGCGGGTTATCACACCCTTATGGATTGCGATTTACTGATTTTGCTGGGGGCGGATTTTGCATGGGCACAGTATTATCCAAGTCATGCCAAAATCTTGCAGATCGATATTGATCCGACACATTTAGGGCGACGCCATCCTATTACACTCGGTGCGGTAGGTAAAATTTCCTCGACGCTCAATGCCTTATTGCCACTGCTTGAAACACGTCAAGAACGCGCATTTTTGGATCATTGTCTTGAACTGAAACATCAAAGTGATGAAACACGCCATAAAGAGGAACGCGTTGGAAAAGACGGACTGATTCATCCGCAGTATTTGGTGTCTTTGCTGAACCGTTACGCCGATCAGGATGCAATTTTCTTTGGCGATGGTGGCTCACCGATGGTCTGGGTGCTCAGACATATTGATGTAAACGGTAAACGCCGAACCTTTACCAGTTTATTGCACGGCACGATGGCCAATGCCATGCCACAGGCACTTGGCGCACAAAAAGCCTTTCCGAAGCGTCAGATTATTGCACTTTGTGGAGATGGGGGCTTGGCCATGTTGCTCGGTGATTTACTCACCACCATTCAGGAAAAACTACCGATCAAGATTGTGGTGTTTAACAACAGTTCACTGAATTTTGTGGAGCTTGAACAAAAAGTGGAAGGAATGCTTGACCACTATACGGACTTGGTTAATCCTGATTTTGGCAAGCTGGCCAATGTGATTGGGCTGCATGGGCAGACCGTAACGCACGGTGCTGGCTTGGAGCAAGCAGTCGAACAATTTTTAAAGCATGATGGCCCAGCATTACTCGATGTGCATACCAATCCGATGGAACTGGTAATGCCGCCAGATCCGAATCTGAATCAGGTGTCGTCTACTTCACTTTATGCAATCAAGGCCTTGATGTCGGGCCGAGTAGATGACGTTAAAAATTTGTTGGTGAATAATTTTATTAAATAAATTTATTTAAAAGTATGCATCTTTGAGTCGGGATATCAGCAAAAAATGCATGATCTAGCGTCATGCATTTTTTATATCAGGAAACAATTTTGACGACATTTATCAGTCATAAAAACCGATTAAACTCAATCACGCCTTATTTTTTTGCCGCGTTCAGCATATAATAGCTGCTATTTTTCGCTCATTGCGATCTGTTGGTTTTTCAATTGAGGAGTCCTAAGTGGCCCAATATATTTACACGATGAACCGAGTGTCCAAGATGGTTCCGCCAAAGCGCGAAATCCTCAAGGATATCTCTTTATCATTTTTTCCGGGTGCCAAAATCGGTGTGCTCGGCTTAAACGGGGCAGGTAAATCGACCTTGCTTCGTATTATGGCGGGCGTAGACAAAGATTTCTCAGGTGAAGCACGTGCACAGCCGGGCATCAAAATTGGTTACCTCGAGCAGGAACCACCGCTAGATCCAAATAAAGACGTGCGTGGCAACGTTGAAGATGGCGTGCGTGAAGCCCTCGATGCGCTTGAGCGCCTTGATCAGGTTTTTGCTGAATATGCAGATCCAGATGCCGACTTTGACAAATTAGCCAAAGAGCAAGAAAAGCTTGAAGCAATTATTCAAACGTGGGATGCACATAACCTCGACAACCAGTTGGAAATTGCGGCAAATGCCTTGAATCTTCCAGCATGGGATGCCGATGTCTCTTTGCTTTCTGGTGGTGAGCGCCGCCGTGTTGCACTGTGCCGTTTACTGTTGTCGAAGCCAGACATGTTGCTTCTTGACGAACCAACCAACCATTTGGATGCCGAATCGGTGTCTTGGTTAGAGCGTTTCTTGAAAGATTTCCCGGGCACCATCGTGGCGATTACGCACGACCGTTATTTCCTCGATAACGTCGCCGAGTGGATTTTGGAGCTTGACCGCGGGCATGGTATTCCATACCAAGGTAACTATACCTCTTGGTTAGAGCAAAAGAATGCGCGTTTAGAGCAGGAACAAAAGCAAGAAGAATCATTTGCCAAAGCCTTGAAGAAAGAGCTTGAATGGGTTCGTTCGAATGCTAAAGGTCAGCAAAAGAAAAACAAAGCGCGTATGGAGCGTTTTGAAGAGCTGAACTCGAAAGAATTCCAACAACGAAATGAAACCTCTGAAATCTATATTCCACCTGGCCCGCGTTTGGGTAACAAAGTGGTTGAGGTTGAAGGCATCAGCAAATCATTTGATGGCCGTTTGCTTTATGAAAACCTGACCTTTACCGTTCCGCCAACGGCAATTGTTGGTATCGTGGGTCCAAACGGTGCAGGTAAAACCACCTTATTCCGTATGATGACTGGCGAGCAGCAGCCTGATACCGGTACGGTCACACTGGGCGAATCAGTGAAAGTCGCGTATGTAGGTCAGATTCGTGACACCTTAGATAACAACAAAACCGTATGGGAAGAAGTTTCTGGCGGTTTGGATATCTTAAAAATTGGTGATTACGAAATCGCATCGCGTGCTTATATTGGTCGCTTTAACTTTAAAGGCCAAGATCAGCAAAAACGTGTAGGTGAATTGTCTGGTGGTGAGCGTAACCGTTTACAACTGGCGAAAATCTTGCAAATGGGTGCCAACGTTATTTTGCTGGATGAACCATCAAACGACTTGGATATTGAAACCTTACGTGCGCTTGAAGATGCCATTCTGGTGTTCCCGGGCACTGTAATGGTGGTCTCGCATGACCGTTGGTTCCTCGACCGTATTGCGACCCACATCTTGTCATTTGAGAATGAACAGCCAGAATTCTACACAGGTAACTATG
The DNA here is from genome assembly GCF_023614015.1 of Acinetobacter sp. ACZLY 512. NCBI lineage: Bacteria > Pseudomonadati > Pseudomonadota > Gammaproteobacteria > Moraxellales > Moraxellaceae > Acinetobacter > Acinetobacter sp. ACZLY 512. The sequence goes on along the minus strand of NZ_JAKIVI010000002.1, from coordinate 200,748 downwards.
CAGAATACGAAGCGTACCGTCAGTCTCGCTTAGGTGACGATGCAGTGCAAAAGCGCAGCAAATACAAAAAAATTACAGGTTAATTCCTGCATGAAAAACCAGCCTACGGGCTGGTTTTTTTATATCAGCATGTGTGGGTAAAAGTAATTTTATTACATGCCACAGCGTTGCTATACTTGGCACGATTTTAAATGATGGCTTTGTATGAAGCGCTCGACTGTTTGGATAACCGTCTTGATGAGTTTGTTCATGTTCCAAACTTTTTGGAATGTGGCGGCCGCGTTTTGTGCACACGAATCGACCACTGCAACGGTGGCGTATCATTTTGGTCATCATGCGCCATTGGCAGAGTCACACGCTGCACATTCCCCAAGTGTATCTGCATCTTCTAATCCTGCGGTGTTTCAGGATCATCACGATCATTTACCCACCTGTTTACACGTATTGTCTATTGCTGAGCAGCAATCTGCCACAGAGCCATTACGTTTCGGTCAGCTGATTCAGCAGCATTATAGCTGGGCAAACGCGTATCAGTCGCCGCATTTATTTCACCCGAACCCGCCGCCTATTTTAACCCCGCTATTGGTGGGGTAGCCAAAACAACCCACCAGAAATATTAACTATTTCATAGGGTTATTTTATGTCTATTTTTCTATCTTTACCGCGCGTATTGCGCGTGGATACGCATGGCGCTTCATTGATGCTTGGCGGGGTAATGCTGGGCGCATTATGGGTTTCACCCCCATTATATGCAGCACAATACACATCTCCAGCTCATTCTAAAGCTGTTCAAACCACATCATCTGCTCTTCATTACGCCGAGATTTTAGCAAAAGTTCAACGCTATCAGGCGCATATTCCCATTTGGGAGGCCCAGCAAAAAATAGCCCATGCTGCCGTTCGGCAAAGCCAGCTCTGGTCTAATCCAAATGTGACTGTGCAACAGACCGGTTTTCAATCTGGCGATGATCAAGAGCTTGAGTTTGGGATGAGTCAAAAACTGGATCTATTTGGTGAACGCCGCGCCGCAACGCGATTGGCACAGATACAGGTGCAACAGGTTAATCATCGACAAATGTTATTCGATGCGCAGCTGAAACTGATTGTTAAAGCTGCCTATGCCGAGGTGGTGGTGGCTGATCAGCAGCATGCCATTTTGCTCAAGCAACTCAGCAGTAGCCAAAAAATTCTGGATGCTGCGCGTTTACGCTATAAAGCGGGCAGTATCGCACAGGTCGATTTTGATCGGAGTCTGATGAATCATGTTGAAAATCAACGTGCCTTTCAAGAAAGTGAACTTGGCTTAAATCTGGCCAAACAAAAAATGGCGGCACTTTGGGGAGAGTCAATCACGAACTATCGGGTGGCAGATGACACCGCAGCGATCTGGCCCGCTACAAGTACTTCTTTCGATGCGAAACCCAACCTATATACACGAGCCATGCAGTTGCAGGCCGAGCAGCAGCGTTTAGAAATAGATTATTTAAAAGCACAGCGTCGGCCCAATCCGACCGTCACGCTTGGAGTGGTACAGAGCAAGCAGGCAGGCATGAGCGGACGTAATAATCAAATTCGTGCCGCTGTTGAAATTCCACTGAATCTGATTGACCGGCAGCAGTATGCCTTGCAGGGCTATGCCGCCAAGCAGCAACTGTTAGATCAGCAGCAGCGTTTTTATGCGCAGCAAAACCTCAATCAGCTCAAGCGACTTCAAACCGAGTTAATAGGGTTAAATACGCAATATCAGTTGATGCAAAAACAGCAGATCCCGCTCTCAGTCGAGGTACTCGACAAAATGCTACTCGGTTTTCAGGCGGGAAAATTCAGCATAACCGATGTACAGCAAGCTGCTTTGCAATTGCATGAGCAGCAGCTTAAAAAAAATCAACTTTTGAAACAGGCATGGCAAAGCACGCTGCAACTTGAAGCACGCACACTCGGGATTTCACCCGATACGATTATGTCGGCCGATGCCTTGGAACAACTCCAGTACACTCTCTGGCAAGACACGCAAAGCCTCAATACTGGTAATGGAGCAAACTAATGTTAACAAAAAAATCGCAGTGGTTTTGGGTGGTGCTGGTATTGATCATCAGTCTGGTCGTGGCAGGCATATTGCTATTTTCCGGCAAAAAATCGAGTGCTATGAATGGCGGTGAAGCTGAGCATGCACATGCAGAGGCGCAAGAGGCTAAGACTGAAGAATCCGGTCATGAAGCACATCAAGAAAAAGCCACAGAGGCGCATCAAGAAGAGCAGCCAGAACTGATCTTTACAGCCCAGCAGCTTCAGCAATTTGGCATTGTGACCGATCGTGTGCGTTTGGGCGAAATTCAGCAACAGACTCGGCATCCGGCGAAACTGGTGGTCAATACTGATGCACAGGCGCATGTGGGAGCATCTTTTATGGCGCAAGTCGAGCAAGTGAATGTCAGTCTTGGACAGTCGGTTAAAAAAGGGCAAGTCTTGGCGACGCTGTTTGTTCCCGAGTTGATTGATCAACAGGCCAATTTAAGTCTGGCACGTGAAGCACTCAATCTTGCAGCGCAAGACTATCAACGTGAGAAGCAACTGATGAATCAAGGCGTGTCTGCACGTCAGGACTATCAGCGTGCATACAATGCCTATCGTCAGGCACAAATTCAGGTTCAGGCGGCGACACAGCGGCTTTCGGCCTACGGGGCCAGCGCAGGAAGTCAGGGTCGATACGCTGTGCGTGCGCCGCTGAGTGGCACCATCAGCAGCAAAGATATTGTGGTGGGCGAGCAAGTCGCGACAGGTAAACCTTTGTTTGTCATTGATCAGCTCGATCAGTTATGGCTGGAGTTTATTTTGCCCAATAGCAGCACAGTCGCCATGCAACCAGGTCAAAAAATAAAATTTGTTTCCTTGCAAACCCAGCATGAGTTTGAGGCACAAATTCAGAGCTTAACCGCACAGGCCGATCAAGACACTGGTCGTCTGCAAGTACGTGGCAAGGTGCTGACTGCGGCCAAAGAATTACGTCCGAATTTGATGGTTAATGTGCTGCTCGAAACACCTAATCCTGTGCCTGTTTTACGTGTAGACAAGCGTGCGATTCAGCAACGAGAAGGCCAGTCGGTGGTGTTTGTGGTCTCTCAAGACAAAAAAGGGCTGCGCTTTGAGCCAAAGCCTGTACAAACTGGTCGCTACTCAAGCGATGGTGCATGGGTTGAAATTGTTTCTGGGCTGACCCAACAGCAGCAGTATGTGCGTGAGGGGAGCTTCGTTTTAAAATCTGAACTGGAAAAAGGCGAGGCTGAGCATGGACACTAAGCACACAGATAGCTTGCCGCCTGCACAAGGGCTTTTCGATCGTTTGATCCAGTTCGCCATCCAGAATGCCATCTGGGTGTTGCTGTTTATGGTCGCATGGATCGGTATCGGCATTTACAGCTACAAAAATCTGGCGATTGAAGCTGTTCCCGATATTACCAATGTACAAGTTCAAATCAATTCACAAGCCAATGGTTTTACTGCAACCGAAGTGGAGCAGCGGATTACCTATCCCATTGAAAATGCCATGGCCGGATTGCCCAGCATGGAGCAAACCCGTTCGATTTCCCGCTATGGTTTGTCGCAAGTCACGATTATTTTTAAAGATGGAACCGATATTTATTGGGCACGTCAGCTGATTAATCAGCGTTTACAGGAAGCAAAAAGTGCACTTCCAGCGAGTGTCGATCCACAAATGTCGCCAATTTCGACAGGGTTGGGGGAAATTTACCAGTGGGTGATCAAGGCTGAACCTCAGGCTAAAAAGCCCGATGGCTCATCCTACACAGCAATGGATCTTAGGGAAATTCAAGACTGGATTGTACGTCCGCAATTGCAACGTGTGCCGGGAGTCGCCGAAATTAATAGCATTGGTGGATACAATAAAATCTATATTGTATCGCCAGATTTAAATCGGTTGCAGCAGCTTAATCTTTCCCTTACGACACTGCAACAAGCCCTGACCGACAATAACGAGAACCGTGGTGCAGGATTTATCGAAGACAATGGTCAGCAACTCACCGTCCGTGTGCCAGGCATGTTAAGCAGTATTCAAGACATCGAAAATGTTACGCTAGAGACCAAAAGTGGCTTGCCAATACGTGTCTCGGATGTTGCAAAGATCTCGATCGGACATGATCTGCGTACGGGTGGCGCCACCTACAATGGCGAAGAAACCGTGCTCGGCATCGCCATGATGATGATGGGCGAAAACAGCAAAACCGTGGCGCAGGCACTCAATGCCAAAGTGGCACAAATCCAGACCTCTCTACCCGCGGGTGTGGTACTGGAAACCGTCTATAACCGCAGTACCTTGGTGGATCGGGCCATTCATACCGTGGCCAAAAACCTGATTGAAGGCGCCATTTTGGTGATTGTGGTGCTGTTTATTTTTCTGGGTAATTTTCGGGCGGCATTGATTACCGCGTGTGTGATCCCGCTGTCGATGCTATTTACGCTAACGGGTATGGCACAGCAGCACATCAGTGCCAACCTGATGAGTCTGGGCGCACTTGATTTCGGCATCATTGTCGATGGTGCAGTGGTCATTGTGGAAAACTGTATCCGTCGACTGGCCGAAGCACAGCAGCTTCAAGGCCGTCTACTCACCCGTCAGGAGCGTTTTAAAGAAGTCTTTTTGGCAGCAAAACAGGCTCGTCGGCCGCTGCTTTTTGGTCAATTCATTATTATGGTGGTGTACTTGCCCATTTTTGCATTGTCTGGTGTTGAGGCAAAAATGTTTCATCCTATGGCGATTGCGGTGGTCTTGGCACTTTTAGGCGCCATGATTTTGTCGATTACCTTTGTACCCGCGGCTGTTGCCCTTTGGGTGACTGGAGAAGTGAAGGAAACCGAAAGCCGTTGGATGCTGGCACTGAAAAGAGCTTATGCAGCGTTGCTAGATTGGGCGTATGCATGGCGTCGTGTGGTGCTTACCGGTGTGGTTGGTATCTTACTCATTACAGCCGCGATATCGACCCGAGTGGGAAGTGAATTTGCACCACAGCTCAGTGAAGGAGATTTTGCCTTGCAACTGATGCGTGCACCCAGCACAGGAATTGAGGAATCACTAAAAATTCAGACACAGGTTGAACAACAGCTTTTAAAGCAATTTCCAGAAATCAAAGCGATTTTTGCACGAACAGGCACGGCAGAGGTTGCCACCGATGTGATGCCACCAAATATTTCAGATGCCGTTATTTTGCTTAAACCACGTAAAGAATGGCCAGACTCAACCGAAACCATAGATGAACTGCGTGCTCGTATGTTGGATGCCGTGGCACAGCTACCGGGCAATAACAGCGAGTTTTCCCAGCCCATCGAATTACGTTTTAACGAACTAATCTCGGGCGTACGTAGTGATATCGGAGTCAAGGTGTTTGGCGATGATCTAGAAGTTCTGAATCGTGAAGCAGAAAAAATCGCTCAGCAGCTTAAAACCATTTCAGGCGCCAGTGAGGTCAAAGTCGAGCAAACCGATGGCTTGCCGTTGCTCAATGTGAAGATCGATCATGCCTTGGCCGCGCAATATGGCCTCTCGATCAAAGCCATTCAGGATCTGGTGGCAACCAGTATAGGGGGCGCGAGTGTGGGTCAAATTTTACAAGGAGACCGACGCTTCGACTTTGTCATTCGACTAGATGATCAATTGCGTACCCCGCAGCAACTGGCGATGCTGCCGTTGCAATTGCCTAATGGTGGCCTGATTCAATTACAAGATGTGGCTAAAGTGGAAACGATTTTGGGCTTTTCACAGGTGAGCCGTGAAAATGGCAAACGCCGTGTCATTGTGACCGCCAACGTACGTGATCGAGATCTCGGCTCTTTTGTGGCCGAGATGCAGCAAAGCTTGGCTCAGCAAAAATTGCCGAGTGGTTACTGGCTGGGTTATGGCGGGCAATTTGAAAATCTGGCTTCAGCCGCCGCACGCATGCAAATCGTGATTCCGCTGGCTTTGCTGATGATTTTTATTCTGCTCATGGCGGTATTTCACGACCTGCGCGAAAGCGTACTGGTTTTTAGTGGCGTACCATTTGCGTTGTCGGGCGGTATTGTGGCGCTTTGGCTTCGTGATATTCCCTTGTCGATGTCGGCAGGTGTCGGATTCATTGCACTTTCGGGGGTGGCCGTGCTCAATGGGCTGGTGATGCTGACCTTTATTAAGGAGTTGCGCTCGACTCTGGATGTGCATAGCGCCACATGGCGCGGGGCGATTCTCCGCTTGCGCCCAGTGTTGATGACAGCATGTGTGGCATCGTTTGGTTTTATTCCTATGGCACTGGCCACAGGTACAGGAGCAGAAGTGCAGCGACCTTTGGCAACCGTGGTCATTGGCGGGATTTTATCCTCGACGCTGCTCACCTTGCTGATTTTACCCGTGGTATATCGCTGGATGAATGAGCGACGCGAACAAAAACACGCAATTGCTACCGATCATTAAACCACTGTAACGGGTCTTCATGTTACATCATGATGTCATGAAGACTCGATTGACTATTTTGAAACGTACATAGAGGCGTCTATTTACAACACATCGATTCAAAAATAAGGAGTTCAGTATGGGGACACATCACGGGCATGACCATAGTCATGCTGTTGTGACACAAGACAATGCCAAAAAGTTAACCTTTGCCTTGGTATTGACCTGTATTTTTTTAGTCGTCGAAGTGGTGGCTGGCTTCATTACACAAAGTTTAGCGTTGTTGTCCGATGCGGCGCACATGTTTACCGATGCTGCTGCCCTCGCAATTGCACTGGTGGCCATCAAAATTGCCAAACGCCCGGCAGATGACAAACGAACCTTCGGTTATCAGCGCTTTGAAATCTTGGCGGCCTTATTTAACGCCTTAATGTTGTTTGTGGTGGCGATCTATATTTTGTACGAGGCCTATCAGCGCTTTAGCCAACCTCCCGAAATCCAGAGTATGGGCATGTTGATTGTGGCCAGTCTCGGCTTGATCATTAATTTAATCTCGATGAAAATTTTGATGTCGAGTGCCACTGAAAATCTGAATATGAAAGGCGCTTATCTTGAGGTGCTCAGCGATGCTTTGGGATCGGTTGGCGTGATCATCGGGGCAATCGTGATTTACTTCACCCAGTGGTATTGGGTCGATACCATTATTGCGGTCGCGATTGGCTTTTGGGTCTTGCCTCGTACATGGATTTTGCTGCGTCAGAGCATCAACATTTTGCTAGAAGGAGTGCCTGAAGAAATTGATGTGGAACAGCTTCGAGAGGATTTACTAAATTTAGAGGGAGTTGAAAGTATTCATCAGCTTAAGGTTTGGGCCATTACCTCTAAAAACATTCATTTGACGGTTCATTTGTTTGCACCTACTGCGGATCGTAATGCTTTGTACCATGCGGCCTATGAAATGCTGTCGCACAAACATGGCATTGCTGAAATTACCTTACAGATAGAAGAAGATGAATGTGTGGCACATGCACATACTCATGCACATCCAGAAAAAAACCATCTGCACTAACAGATGGTTTTTTTTAATATGTCACATCAGATGACTTAGATTTGCCATTCGTGATGACATTCACGGCATTTCCAGTGTTTTTGCGATTGCATAAAAGATTGCATCGACAATTTAAAATCTGGTAAATCTCGCCAAAACATCAAACCAGAGCCCGCAGCCACCACAAAAACCACCACGGTTGCAATTTGCAGGTTGGTACCAGCGCCATCTCCAAAAATCCACATACTTAAACTGATCAGAACCAGTAACAGCAGAATAAAAATAGAAGGCAGCAAAATCACCAGACTTTTAGGAACCACGGGGCGTGCGCTGGTGGTGCCTTGACTAACCGGCATGATTTTTACACTTTGACATTTGGGGCAACGGTATTGCATGGGATCTCCATCTGGCTTTTTTCTCATTTTAGCGAAGAGTCAGCAAAATCAGAAATAAAAAAAGCCGCTGTAAGTCAGCGGCTTTTCTTGAATTTGGCGTCCCTACGGGGATTCGAACCCCGGTTACCGCCGTGAAAGGGCGATGTCCTAGGCCTCTAGACGATAGGGACTTGTGAGGCTACACAATCTGAGATTTGGTGGAGCCAAGCGGGATCGAACCGCTGACCTCTACAATGCCATTGTAGCGCTCTACCAACTGAGCTATGACCCCAGTCTGTGTGAGCGCAATATTAGGGGGATTGCGCTCATCCGTCAACTATAAAATCAATTAAGATTGATCAACTGCTTCATTTTTCGGCAATTTCAAGCTTTCATTGAGTTTTTCCCATACTTTTAGCTCTTTTTTGCTCGGTGCACCTACAATTTCAAGCGCACGACGTAAACGCGCGAAGGTTAAATCCGGGCCTAAGGTCACCATCGATTGCATTACTGGAGTAGAGCTGGTCGATCCGGCAATTGCAATAAAGAACGCAGGCATGAAATCACGCAGCTTGATGTCCATTTGATTGGCAAGATCCATCAGAATCTGACTCACGGTCTCGTTGTTCCAAGTAAACTGACTTTCTAAGCGCCAGATTGCAAATTGCAAGCTTTGGCGAACCTGTTCACTGCTTAGTTTTTTGCTTTCAAACATCTCTGCCGTAATGGTAGGCATATGATTAAAGTAAAAACCAGCCCAATTCACTGCCTCAGACAGCAAGTTGATACGTGGCTGAATCGCAGCAGCAATATCTTCAAGCGTCGCACGATCATTTTTCCAGCTGAGCAGGCGGTCAAGCAATTGCCCCGGCGTAAGCGATTTGATCCATTGCCCATTGAGCCAGTTTAATTTGTCGACATCAAAAATTGGACCGCCTAAAGATACACGCTGAATATCAAAATGCTCAATCATGTCTTGAAGCGTGAAGACTTCACGCTCGTCTGGCATAGACCAGCCCATGCGGCCCAAGTAGTTCAGCAATGCTTCTGGCAATACCCCAATATCGCGATAATAATTGATCGATGTCGGGTTTTTACGCTTGGAAAGTTTGGATTTGTCTGGGTTACGTAGCAACGGCATATGGCACAGCGTTGGCATTTCCCAACCAAAATATTGATACAACAACTGATGCTTCGGCGCAGACGGTAACCACTCTTCACCACGCAAAACGTGTGTAATTTCCATGAGGTGGTCATCCACCACGTTGGCCAAATGGTAGGTAGGTAAACCGTCTGTCTTGAGCAAGACTTGCATATCGACCTGTGCCCAAGGGATTTCGACTTCACCACGTAGTAAATCGTTAAATTTACAAATTCCCTCTTCAGGTACTTTCATGCGGATCACATGCGGTTCACCCGCAGCCAGACGGCGCTGTACTTCTTCTTCAGAAAGCTTGAGTCCGCGACCATCGTATTTTGGGGTTTCGCCACGCGCCTGCTGTTCGGCACGCATTTGGTCGAGTTCTTCTGCGGTTGCAAAGCAATAAAACGCGTGACCTTTTTCAACCAAATCCAGTGCGTATTGCTTATAAATCCCCATACGTTCAGATTGACGATACGGCGCATGTGGGCCACCCACATCTGGCCCTTCAGACCAGTTCAATCCTAACCAGCGCAAAGAATCCAAAATCATTTGCTCAGATTCTGGCGTCGAACGAAGCTGATCGGTATCTTCAATACGTAAAATGAATTCACCGCCATGTTGTTTGGCAAAGCACAGATTAAACAAAGCAATGTAAGCTGTACCTACATGGGGAAAACCGGTTGGAGAGGGTGCAATACGCGTACGAACTTTCATAGGGCCTAAAAAACAAGATGAAATTTGAGAGACAGTATAACGGAAAAAGCCTGATATCTAGACCATTAATTTTAGTCAGAGATCAGGCTTTTGATGAATCACGTAGTGGGGGCTACGTTTAGAAAATTACGAGCTATGTGGTTGAAAGAGCGACTGGACAAAACGTGAAAAGCGCTGATGCTGTGTCGCAAAAAAGTTTTGAGATGCGGTCACGCGCAGACTATTGAGCATGATCAGGTCGTTGTCGTTGCCTAAGGCCGAGACATTACGTTTTTGCTGATTGAGCGCCTTTTCAATTAAAGGCGACGGAGCAGTGGTGATTCCAGATGTTTTGACTGCACTATTGTCGAGTGATGCAGCAAATCCCATAGGCGCCAGAATACTTAAGCTCAAGCTGAGCCCCAAAATTTTAACAAACTGCATGTTCATTTCCCCAAAATTACAACGATGAATTGTTTTTAGCGTCCATCTTACGTAGCACTAATTGTACAAATTCACCATGTTTTATCAATATAAAATTTGAACTACGTCACATTTTTTACAAAAAGACAAAGAACTTGGTGAGCTTTTAGTGCGCTAGAGAGACTCCGCTGCTCCAAATCTATTATTTAGAAAAACTATGGACAAACAATGAAGATTGTAAGAATGATTCCTATTTGTTAAGCCAGGCTACACTTAATCTGATGATAAACATGAGTTTAGCCGAAAATTTATGCATAGCAGAAATAGCGATGAAGACTGATTTTTTTCGTATAACTATCCGATTGTAACTTTGTTTATGCTTTAAAGAGGTTTTTCTTATCAAAAAATAGTAAAGGTGAACAACAATGAAAAATATTTTAAAGCTGTCTTTTGTGGCATTGCTGGGGTGGGGTGCAGTACAAACGCATGCAGCAAAAGACTTTTTAAATGTGTCTTATGATCCTACACGTGAGTTTTATCAGGAATATAACCAAGCCTTTTCACACTTCTGGAAATCGCGAACAGGGCAGGAGATTAATTTTAAACAGTCACATGGTGGCTCTGGAAAGCAGGCACGAGCGGTCATAGATGGTTTACAGGCCGATGTGGTGACCTTGGCCTTGGCCAATGATATCGACGAAATTGTCAATGCTGGTCTGATCAAGAAAAACTGGCAGCAGCAATTTCCAAACAATGCAGCGCCGTATACGTCGACCATTGTATTTTTGGTTCGTAAAGGTAACCCTAAAGCCATTAAAGACTGGAATGATCTGACCAAACCGGGCGTGGAAATTATTACGCCAAATCCAAAAACTGGAGGAGCACCACGCTGGATTTACCTCTCGGCATGGGGGTATGCGCTGAAACAACCGGGGGGTAATGACAGCAAAGCCCGTGCTTTGGTTAAAGCCTTGTATCAAAATGTCAAAGTACTCGACTCGGGAGCGCGTGGCTCGCTGACTACTTTTGCCGAACGAGGCATTGGTGATGTTCTATTATCTTGGGAAAATGAAGCACTGCTGGCGACACAGGGCCTTGGCAAAGATAAGTTTGAAATTGTTTATCCTTCAATTTCGATTTTGGCTGAGCCATCGGTGGCGATTGTCGATAAAACGGTCGATAAGGATGGAAACCGTAATCTGGCCAAAGCGTATTTGAACTATCTGTATTCACCTGCGGGGCAAACACTGGCAGCCAAATACAACTTTAGACCGCGTAATCCACAGGTTGCAGCAAAATATGCAGCGAAATTTCCCAAGATTAAATTATTTACCATCGATGCCGTCTTTGGTGGCTGGGCCAAAGCGCAAAAGACCCATTTTGTGAATGGCGCCATCTTTGATCAGATTTATACAGAAAAGCCGTAATGTCGCATGATCTGAAGGGAGGTTGTATCTGCTGAATGTTTGAGCAGTTGAAGTGAGGGTAAAAGGCCAAAAATTCATCTGCTTGCTTTCAGTTTTAGCAAGACTATGCTAAGTAATTGATTTAAAGCTAAACAAAAAAGAAAAATTAAATGAATTTATCGATAAAAAGTAATATTTCCCTACAAAAAGACATTTGGAGCTTTGCTCAAACAAGGTGATAATGTGCAGTTAAATTTTTAACATTTTTCTGACGCCTTACCTATGTCGCATATTTCTGTCTTACTTCATGAAACTGTAGATGCCTTACTGGCCAATCGCGACACAGGAATTTATATTGACGGCACCTTTGGCCGTGGCGGTCATACCCGTTTATTGCTGTCCAAATTGGGCCCAGATGCGCAAGTTTACGGATTTGACAAAGACCCGCAAGCGTTGGCGGTGGCACACCAGCTTGAGCAAGAAGATTCACGCTTTCACATTATTCATGCCAGTTTTGCCGATATTCAAACCGAGTTGAACCAGCGGGGCATTGAGCATGTCGATGGCATTATGGCAGATCTTGGTGTGTCTTCTCCGCAGCTCGATCAGGCCGAACGTGGTTTTAGTTTTATGCAAGACGGTCCACTCGATATGCGTATGGACAACTCTCAGGGTCAGACCGCCGCAGAATGGTTGCTGCATATTGAAGAAGAAGCGTTAGCCAATATTATTTATCAGTATGGCGAAGAACGATACAGCCGCCGTATTGCCAGAGCCATTAAGCAAGCGGGTTTACTTGAAACTACAGCACAACTGGCGGAGTTGGTAAAAGCTGCACATCCGAAGTGGGAAAAACATAAACACCCAGCCACTCGCACCTTTCAGGCGATTCGAATTGCCATTAATAAAGAGCTTGAAGATATCGAGCAGTTTTTGCCACAGGCGGTCGATTTACTCAAACCTGAGGCCCGTCTGGCAGTGATTAGTTTCCATTCGCTTGAAGATCGATTGATTAAGCAGTTTATTCAAAAGGAATCGACCATTGCAGAAGATTCTGGCTGGGGCATGCCGCAACAGCAAATCGATACGCGTCGTTTAAAGAAAATTTCCCGGATACGGGCCAGTGAAGAAGAAGTAAAAGCCAATCCGCGTTCGCGTAGTGCATGGCTTCGGGTTGCTGAACGTTTAGTATAAAGGCAGAGCATGGATAAAAAAGACAACGTGGACAAAGCAGGATCATTGCCGATAAAAAAAATGATGGTATATGCCACAATGGTGATTCTGGTTTTTGTTAGTGCGCTGATGGTGGTATTTCAGGTGTTTGAGTATCGGCACGATTATCGAGAACTGAGCGGCTTCATGCGTGAAAAAGACGATCTGAATGCCGAGTGGGGACGCTTGCTGATTGAGCAACAAACCTTTGGTGCAACCGCGCAAATTGGTTCACGTGCCGTGACCCAATTACGCATGTACTCTCCACCTGCTGCGCAAACGGCAGTCATTTCATTGCCTATGACCTCTGAGCAAAAACACTAAGGCCTGCTGTATGATCGACAAGCGAACCAAGCAAACAAGAAAAAAACAGCAATCTATTACAGAGAAACCCACGCTGGCGTTTGATCTGTGGCGGTTCTACTTACTGTGGGCGGTGGTATTGCTCTGCTTTGCCATTTTGATTGCACGTGCCTTTTATGTACAGGTGATCAATAAGGATTTTCTGCAAAATAAGGCCAATGCCAATATTTTAAGAACAGAAAAGCTCAAAGCGATGCGCGGCGTGATTAGTGATCGTCATGGCGTGCCACTGGCGATCAGTACGCCAATTATGCGGGTCGTGGTTGATCCACGTGACTATTTCGATACCAAAAAAGAATACGATGAAATTTCTGCCGAGCTGAAAAAAGATCCGAACAATCGCAAGCTCAAGCGACAGTTACCAGACAAAAACCTTAATCTGGATGAACTGGCCGATGCAGTCGGTATGGATCGTGCTGAACTCAAAAAGCAGATGTATGCCCGACCGCGTTCGCGCTATCTGGTTTTGCAAAAAGAGATTCCGCCGCAGCAAGCAGATCTGATCATGAAGCGTAATTTTCAGGGTGTTTATACCGAGAAAAACTATAAGCGTTTCTATCCACAGCCGCAAGCCAATGCTCAGATCATTGGTTTAACCAATAGCGAAGGCATTGGGGTTGAAGGCTTGGAAATGCAGCTGAACAAGCAACTGGCCGGAATTGATGGTGAGCAAAAAGTCATTCGTGATAAGCGCGGTAATCGTTTAAAAATCTCCGAAGTTATTCGAGAGGGTGAGCCGGGCGAAAATATTACCTTGAGTATCGATTCACGTCTGCAATACATCATGTATCGTGAGTTAACTGCTGCGGGTGTGGCCAACAATGCGCGTTCGGCCTCTGCCATTGCAGTAGATGTAAAAACCGGTGAAATTCTGGCGATGGCGAGTTGGCCATCGTATAACCCGAATGACAAAAATGGTCTGTCAAATAAGGATGCCATGCGTAACCGCGGCGCGATTGATATGTTCGAGCCGGGCTCGACCATGAAGCCTTTTACGGTGGCAGCAGCGCTCGAAAGTGGTCAATATACGCCAAATACCATTGTCAATACCTCACCGGGCTCGATGCGTTTAGGCTGGCATACCATTCGTGATACGCATAACTATGGCGCGCTTACCCTGACAGGGGTTATTGTAAAGTCGTCCAACGTCGGTTCTGCCAAAATTGCCCTTTCGCTACCGAAAGATTCGATTCCGACCTTTTTCCGCCGTGTCGGTTTTGGTCAGCGCTCAGCCGTGCATTTTCCCGGCGAGAGTGGTGGTCTGATTTTACCTGCAAGCAAGCTAACCCCGTCGCAAATTGGAACCATGGCTTATGGTTATGGCCTCAATGCCACCATTTTACAGTTGGCGCAAGGCTATGCCATGCTGGCCAATCATGGGGTAAAAATGCCATTGAGCCTGCGTAAACTGGATGAAAAACCTAAAGGTGAGCAGGTTCTCAATCCAAAAATTGCCGATCAGGTGCTGATGATGCTTGAGCAGGTGACGATGCCTGGGGGGACTGCAACACAGGCCAATATTCCGGGATATCGTGTTGGGGGTAAAACAGGAACCGCGCATAAATTACGTGCCGATGGTAAAGGCTATGCACAAAATGAATACCGCGCCCTGTTTGCGGGTGTAGCGCCAGTGAGCGATCCGCGCTTGGCCATGATTGTGGTGGTGGAAAACCCGCAAGGACGTTACTACGGCGGTTTGGTGGCAGCGCCTGTATTTACCAGAATGATGCAAGAATCACTTCGCTTAATGAATGTTCCACTCGATAAACCATTGGATACGCCAAGTAATCCAATTTTAAAACGCCAATAAGAGGTGGAGAATGCGCGTTTCATTTCAAATGATCGCTGCAGTAGATGCGGCAGTTTGCTGGCGAGATCAACCGTTTCAGGGATTTTGTCTCGACAGCCGTTTTATTAAAAAAGATCAGCTTTTTATTGCACTGACCAGTTACTCACAGCCAGAAAAAACCCGTGCTTTTGCCGAAGCGGCACTGGCACATGGTGCTCTGGGTGTGATTTGCGAACAGCCTTTGGGGCTGGAAAAAGAATGGGTGTGTCCAGATGTCCGCCACCGCATGGGTATCTGGCAACGTGCTTATTTGCAGCATACTGCACCTGTTGAGCCTGCACGGATTGTCGCCGTCACGGGGACCAATGGTAAAACCACCATTTCACGCCTGATTGCAGAGCTATTGACCCTGCAACATCAGACCTGTGCCGTGATGGGCACCACTGGTAACGGAATTTTACCGCATTTAAATCCATCGACGCACACCACACTCGACGCACTACAGCTTCAGTCTGCCTTACATGACTATGCACAGCAAGGCGCCAAATTTGCTGCGCTAGAAGCCAGCTCGCATGGACTAGAGCAAGGCCGACTGCAAGGCTGTGCCATTGAAATCGCGGTATTTAGTAATTTAAGTCGTGATCATCTGGATTATCACGGCACGCTGGAAGCGTATGCAGAAGCCAAGTCGCGTTTGTTTGCCTTTGAATCATTAAAAGTTGCAATTATTCATCTAGACGATGCCTTTGCACCGCTCATGCTGCAAGTGGCTCGCGCGAATCCCGCTCAGCCTAAAGTGCTTACCTATTCGCTTCAACAGGCCGCAGACTATAGCGTTAAAGATTTAAGCTTTAGCTTGGAAGGTGCGCGCTTTACTTTGGTTACGCCGCAGGGCGAGTATCCGGTACACAGCCCATTGCTTGGGCATTTTAATGTCGAAAACTTGGTTGCTAGCTTAATTGCAGCAGAGCAAGCCGGTTTTGATCTGGCAGTGCTTTGTGCAAGCACCCTACAGCTCAAAGGCGCGCCAGGGCGTATGCAAGTGATCCGCGATCAAGAGCGCGTTTTTGTAGTGGATTATGCCCATACACCAGATGCGCTTGAACAAGTGCTGAAAACTTTGCAGCGTCATGTCGGACAGCGTTTGTGGGCGGTGTTTGGTTGTGGTGGCGATCGAGATCGGGGTAAGCGCCCGCTGATGACCCAAGCAGCCTTAAATGGCGCAAATCCAGTCATTTTGACATCGGATAATCCACGGACAGAAAATCCAGAGCAGATTTTTACAGATATGAAAGCCGGCATCGATTTTTCTGGTCATGAGGTGTATGAACTACATGATCGACGTGATGCAATCCGTTATGTGGTCAATCATGCACAAGCGGGCGATATTGTGGTGATCGCTGGAAAAGGCCACGAAAATTATCAGGATATTCAGGGTGTACGCCATTGGTTTGATGATGTCGTCGAGGTACAAAATGCCCTAGACGCTCAGCATCAATCGATTTCTTCGGCCTCTTCTGCGCAGTAGGTTTTTTTATGCATACGTCGACAACCAGTACGGTGCCACTTGAGCCGTGGACCGCAGCACAATTACAGCACGCGACCCAAGGCCATTGGCACAACGGGCGTGCGCCAAGTACGCAAATTAAAAGAATTTTAACAGATTCACGCCACGCCGAAGCCGGCGATGTGTTTCTTGCCCTCAAAGGTGAGCGCTTTGATGCCCATGACTTTGTGGCACAGGTGGCTGCCAACGGCTGTCAGATCGCGATTGTAGAGCATCCACTAGATTTAGACATTTGCCAATTGGTGGTTTTGGACACCCGCTTGGCGCTTGGACACTTAGGTGCTTATCGTCGTCAGCAATATCCAGACTTACAGGTCATGGCGCTAACTGGAAGTAGTGGTAAAACCACCACGAAAGAAATGTTGGGTAGCATCTTGTCGCGACTGGCGCCGACGCTGGTCACGCGCGGTAACTTAAATAACGATTTGGGTGTACCGATGATGCTGCTTGAGCTAAAACCCGAGCACCGTTATGCGGTCATGGAGCTGGGTGCCAATCATCAGGGCGAAATTGACTATACATCGCAACTGGTTCAACCTCATGTGGCGGGTATTTTAAATATCGGTACGGCACATTTGGGTGAGTTTGGTGGGCGCGATGGTATCTGCCGTGCAAAATCCGAGATCTATCATCATATCGACGCTGAAGGCACTTCAATTGTGCCGGCCAATGACGACTTTACCCAGCAGATTCGCCAAGCCGTCCGTACCCAAAAACATTTAAGTTTTGGTGACGGGGGCGAGGTATATGCCACGGATGTGGTGCTGCATGCACAATCGAGTGAATTTCATCTGCATACCCCACGCGGTCAGGCACATGTGATTTTGCCCTTTGCCGGTGAACATAATGTCGATAATGCATTGGCCGCAACTGCCTTTGCGTTGGCAATGGGTATTGAGCTGAATGATATCGTGACAGGGCTTGAGCATGCGCAAGGCGCTAAAGGACGACTCAACTTTATTCGTCACCAGCAGCATCTGTTTATCGATGATACCTACAATGCTAATCCGGGATCCATGCGGGCTGCCGCAGGCGTACTGGCGCAGCAGACCGGTGTAAAAGTGATGGTGACGGGTGATATTGGTGAGCTCGGTGACGCCAGCACGCAGGAACATTTCGATTTAGGGCATGATCTTGTGCTCGAAGCGATTGATTATGTCGTGGCGGTAGGCGAGTATGCAGCCGCCATGCAACAGGGTGCCCAGCGTAGTAAGCATCCAGAAAAATTAACTGCGTTTGCAACACAGGCAGACGCGCTGCCATTTTTAATTGAATTAACACACCAACATCAACCCCAGTCCATGAGTTTCTTGTTTAAAGGTTCTCGTTATACCCATATGGAAACGTTGATGGCTGATTTGATGGAGAAACTTTAAATGCTGTTATGGTTGTTTGAACATCTATCGGGCTATAACAGCTCGTTCCAAGTGATTCGTTATTTAACATTACGTTCGTTGCTCAGTGTCCTTACGGCACTGGCAATTGGCTTGATGCTTGGTCCGATGATGATTCGTAAACTACAAGCATTGAAATACGGTCAGGCCGTTAGTTCTTTTGCACCTGAAAATCATGCCAAAAAAATGGGAACACCCACGATGGGCGGTGTCCTCATTTTACTCTCGATTGGAATCAGCACCTTACTCTGGGCAGATTTATCCAATCCATACGTTTGGATTGTGCTGGGCGTGATGGTGGTTTTTGGCGCTGTGGGCTGGGCCGATGACTGGATCAAAATCCGCTATAAAGACAATGCTGGGCTGCCTGCACGTAAAAAGTTTTTCTGGACGTCACTGGCCTCTATTGGTGCGGGAATCAGTTTGTATGTGATTGCACAACATCAAGACAATCCGATTCACACTGCCAACATGCTGGATTTATTGATTCCATTCTTTAAAAATCTCACCATTCCGTTGTCGGCCATTCCTTTGGGTCTGGCATTCATCGTATTTACTTATCTGGTGATCAATGGCGCTTCCAATGCGGTCAATCTGACCGACGGTTTGGATGGTTTGGCCATTATGCCGATTGTAATGGTGGCAGCAGGTTTAGGGGTATTTGCGTATTTGGCTGGTGACATCCGTTTTGCCAATTACCTGCACATTCCATATGTGAAATATACCTCTGAGCTGGTGGTGATTTGCTCGGCGATGGTGGGTGCAGGCCTTGCATTTTTATGGTACAACGCACACCCTGCGCAAATCTTTATGGGTGATGTCGGCGCGCTTGCACTGGGTGCGATGCTGGGCACGATTGCAGTTATGGTGCGTCAGGAAATCGTATTTGCCATTATGGGCGGTGTCTTTGTGATGGAAGCCGTTTCGGTATTTTTACAGATCGGATCGCTGCGAATGCGCAATAAGCGGGTGTTCTTGATGGCGCCGCTGCATCACCATTATGAAAAACAAGGTTGGAAAGAGACGCAGGTCGTGACGCGTTTCTGGATTATTACAATTATGCTGGTGGTTTTGGGGCTAATGACTTTAAAATTGCGTTAAGCTACCCATCAGACAAAAAGAGCCGGCACCGCCGGCTTTTTTTATGAGGAAACCGAATATGAATGTGTTGATGTGCCCGGTGTGCGGCGACAAACTGGCGCTTAATCAGATGACTTGGCGCTGTACGCAAGGACATAGCTACGATGTGGCCAAACAAGGCTATGTAAATTTGCATGTGGTGCAGCACAAGCACAGTAAAAGTCCGGGCGATACCCCTGAGTCGGTTCAGGCTCGACGTGCTTTTTTAAGCGAGGGATTTTATCAGCCTTTACGCGATGCCTTAGAAGCTGAACTCGCCAGCTTAAATCCAAAGTACTTGCTCGATATTGGCTGCGGCGAAGGATATTACACCGATGCCATGCAACAGCATGTAAAGCACTGTATTGGTCTAGATATCGCCAAGACGGCGGTTCAACGTGCAGCAAAACTGAATCGACAGGTGACGTGGATGGTTGGAACTGGCGCAGTGCTACCGGTACTGGATCAGTCCATAGATGTCTGCACCAGTCTGTTTAGCCCGATTCCCCAAAAGGAAATTTTACGTGTCCTTCAACCGGAAGGTTACTTGATGGTGGCCACGCCAGCACCCCAGCATTTACTTGGTATGCGCGCGGCCTTGTTTGATGAAGTGAATCCGCATACCCCTGAAAAGTTTGTCGAGCAGCTTCAGCACGATTTCGAACTGGTTAAATCTGTGAGTGTGGAAAGTACGTTTGATTTAAATCAAATCCAACTCAAGCATTTAATCGCCATGACGCCATATGCGTATAAAGCTAAAGCTGAAAAACGAGAAGCACTTGAAGCGCAAGAGGGCATGCACCTCACCGCAAGTTTCCAGCTTTATCTATTTAAAGTCCGAAAAAAACAGCCATCAATTTGATGGCTGTTTTTTTTCGATTAAGTGACCTGATTAATCAGGCCTTCTAGCGCATCGCCGCGTTTGGGCGCATCGCTTTTCTTGGGTGTCGATGGCGCGGTATTCGATGGTGGAACCTGAATCTCTTCACCCGGTAAATCGGCAAAATCACTGTCAGGTGTTGCAACAGGTGCCACAGGCGCAGGCACATATAGCGGACGTGCCAGCGGTGGTGAGGCTTTATCGTCATTGCGATTATTAATTTCAATGGTTGGTTTTTCGCGTGAAATTGGCGCTTTGGCATTTTTGTCCAGACGTACCCACGCAGATGGTGTATTTTTTAGCGACTGATCCATGAAGTTGGTCCAGATCGGTAGTGCTGCAATACCGCCATATTCACGTCGGCCCAGCGTTGTAGGCTGGTCGAAACCGACCCATGCCACTGCAACGAGTTTGCCATTAAATCCTGCAAACCAAGCGTCTTTGGCATCGTTAGTGGTACCGGTTTTACCGCCTAAATCGTCACGACCAATTTTAAGCGCCGCGCGCCCTGTACCATGCAAAATAACATCCCGAAGAATATTGGCCATGTCATAAGCTGAACTGGATTTTAAAATCCGCTGTGCTTGACGATAGTTGGCAGTGTCTTCAGATGCTGTTACAGCAGGAGCGGGTGGTTGCTGCAAGGTCTGGTTATTGACCTCAATCACTTCATCATCTGGGGTTTGAGGTGCTGTATCTGTAGCAGCAGGCTGTTCATTGATACAAGGAATACAGGCATACTCAGGTTTTGCTTCAAAAATAACTTTGCCGTAAGCATCTTCAATACGACGGATAAAGTGCGGTTGAATACGATAACCGCCGTTGGCAAAAGTGGCATAGCCAGTTGCCATCTGGATCGGTAAGACTTGTGGGGTACCCAAGGCAATCGTGAAGTTGCGTGGAATCTGATTGTCTTGCAAACCAAAATCCATCAGCAACTGTCGGGCCCGTTCAACGCCCACAGTTTGTAATAAGCGCACCGAAACGGTGTTACGTGATAAATACAGCGCTCGACGTAGTGGAATCATGCCTAGATAGCGGCCATCGGAGTTTTTCGGCGACCAGCGTCCGATGGTAATCGGGCTATCGTTGACCATGGAGTACGGTGTCATACCACGCTCAATGGCCAAGGCATAAATAAACGGCTTGATGGTCGAACCCGGTTGACGCCAGCCTTGTAATGCGCGGTTAAATTTTGATTGGTAAAAGTTATATCCACCCACCACGGCTTCAATCGAACCGTCATTTGGATTCAGTGCAATTAATTGACCTTGAACCCGTGGAATTTGCACCAATGACCAAGCAGATTTATCGTCATTCGGACGTAAGCGCACAATATCTTTGACTTTCACAATCTGCGACGCGCGTGACGGCAATTCGCCTACGCTATTGGCATTGCGATAGCGGCGTGCCCACGACATTCCCGACCAAGGCACCGTGACAGTCTGTCCATCCTGCATGCGTGCTTCAAATGTATTGCTTCCGACTTTAATGACTTCGGCAGGAAAGGTATTGGCATAAGGAATGAATTGATTCAGCGGTTTATCATGTGCCTCTGCACCTCGCCAGCCGTGTCTGCGATCATAGGCTTCAAGTCCATCTTGTACCGATTGCTCGGCATAGGCTTGGCGCTGGCTATTGATGGTGGTGTAAACCTTATAACCAGAATCGACTGCCTGTTCACCAAACTTTTCGACCAGGTCTGCACGTACCATTTCACCAATATATGGGAAGCGGTTACTTACACCACGGTCTGGCATATCGAGGTTGATGGGCTCGGCCACTGCTTGTTGATACTCGGTCTGATTGATATAGCCAAGTTGCAACATGCGTCCTAAAATCCAGTTTCGGCGTTCAAGTGCGCGCTCTGGATTAACTACGGGATTGTACTTAGAGGGTGCTTTAGGCAAGCCCGAAATCATGGCCATCTCAGCAATACTGAGCTGATCAAGGGTTTTGTTATAATAGATCTTGGCGGCGGCCGCGATACCATAAGCATTTTTTCCCAAGAAAATTTTATTGACATATAGCGTCAAGATTTCTTGTTTACTCAGGTTTTGCTCAATTTTTCGCGCCAAGAAAATTTCAGTCAGTTTACGTTTTAAAGTACGCTCTGGCGATAAATAATAGTTTTTCGCCACCTGCATGGTAATGGTCGAGCCACCCGTTTGTACATTTGAACCGGTTACGGTTTCACTTAATGCACGCCCCAAACCCTTAAAACTAATCCCGCTGTGCTCAAAAAAAGATGAGTCTTCAGCTGCCAAAAAAGCATGAATAAAATGTGGTGGAATTTGATTATATTCAACCGGAACTGAAAGTTTACCGCCATATTCTGCGATTAATTGATTGTCTGCGGTATAAACCTGTAATGGTTTAAGCAACGGCGCCTTTTTCAAGGAGCTCATTTCAGGCAAAGACGGGGCAATATAGAGATACATGCCATAAAAACCCATCGGAACTGAGACAAGTACCATGATAATGAACAAAAAAAATGGGTGAACGCGGCCTGAACTGGATAGCTTTTTCATAACAAGTGGGTTTTAATAAGAGCTTAACGCAAACTAATTGTGGGTCAGTATATCCTTTAGAATAGCGGATTGTTAGATGAGATATTGTATCCGCATAAAATTAATGACCTAGATATAATTAGCCCTTGCTTCTTTGGGGGACAGAAAAATAATAGGACACCATTTACGTGCTCAGATTATACCGTAAAACCAATAAGGGGTTGGTTGGGGTTGATATCAGTTCGACTTCGGTCAAAGTACTCGAGCTCTCTGCCAAAAATGATCGTTACTGTGTAGAAAGTTATGGCTTGATTCCGCTGCAAGAAAGCAGTGTAGTTGAGAAAAATATTCTTAATCCTGAAGCGGTGGCCGACGCATTGACGCGCGCCATCAATCTGGCCAATCCACAAGCGACCCAAGCGGCCATTGCAGTGCCCACCTCAATGGTCGTACACAAACTGATCGAAATGGATGCCGACATGACCGATGATGAGCGAGAAGTTCAGATTCGAATGGATGCCGAGCGTTTTATTCCATTTCCTTTAGATGAAGTCAGTCTTGATTTTGAAGTCACGCCAGAACGCCCAGCCAATCCTAATCGGGTCAATGTCCTGATTGCAGCGACACGTACCGAAAATGTCGATACGCGTGTTGAAGTGCTGGAGTTGGCAGGTTTAACGCCTAAGGTGGCAGATGTTGAAAGCTATGCCATGGAGCGTGCATTTCAGGTTTTTGCCGATACCTTGCCGATGGGCGTAAGTACGGTGGGAATTTTAGATATTGGCCATACCATGACCACGCTGTCGGTGATGCAAAAGGGCAAGATTATTTATACCCGCGAGCAGGTTTTTGGCGGTAAACAACTCACTCAAGACGTTCAAAAACGCTATGGAATGTCTTATGAAGAAGCAGGACGTGCCAAAAAAGACGGCTCGTTGCCCGAGGATTTTACCGCAGAAGTGTTTGAGCCCTACCTAGAAGCGCTGGTTCAGCAGGCGGCGCGTTCATTACAGTTTTTCTTTTCATCTTCGCAGTACAACGAAATTGACCATATTTTGCTCGCAGGCGGAAATGCCAATATTCCGGGGCTGGCCCGATTGTTGCAGCAAAAACTGGGCTATCGGGTGACGGTGGCCAATCCGTTTTTACAAATGGATTTTTCACCACAGGTGGATGTTCGCAAGATCGAAAATGATGCTGCATCGCTCATGGTGGCATGTGGGCTAGCCTTGAGGAGTTTCGATGATGACACGCATTAACCTCCTTCCATGGCGCGATAAACTGCGAGAAAAGCGTAAAAAAGAATTTATTTTACTTAGTGGTTTGGTGGCAATACTCGGATGCGCTGCCGTTGCATTGGGCTGGACGTATTTTAATTTCAAGCTTAATGATCAAGAGCAGGCCAATCAGTTACTTATTACTACCAATCAAGCCTTAGACCATCAACTCAAAGCACTCGATGGTTTACAGCAGCAGCGAGATGCGATTGTAGAACGGATGAAACTGATTCAGGGCTTGCAATCGCAGCGTCCTGTGGCAGTTCGCCTCATTGATGAAATTGTTCGGGTTACACCAAACAATATGTATCTGACCAAATTTACCCGGACTGGCGATAAATTCACGCTAGAAGGCCGAGCCGAAAGCCCGAATACCGTAGCCGAATTATTACGCAACCTTGAGGCATCGCCTTGGTATCGTAATGCCTTTATGAATTCATTTCTGGCGGTCGACGATACCAAAGAGAAGGCGCCAACGTCTGTTGTGCCAAGACCTGAAGAAGCATACGGCAGTTTTTTGGTCAGTGTCGATTTGGGTGAAATTGGTGTGGCCTATGCGCCACCAACCACCACTGCAACAGCAGCCAATTCGGGGGCTAAGCCATGAAACGAGATCCAGTCGATCACACGGCACCTGAGCAAGCACCTGTGCAGAAAAAACGCATGACGGTGGATAAGTTTTTTCAGCAGTTTAATACGCTCGACATGAGCAATTACGGGAGCTGGCCCAAATCGGTCAAAATCACCTGCTGGATATTTATTTTTTTCTTAGTGGTGGCGCTTGGTTATTTTGTCATGATTCTTCCGCAGTTAGACGCCATACAGACCGCGCGTGCGCAAGAACAAAACCTTCTGAATGAGTTTAAAGAAAAAGAATCCAAACTACGCAATCTACAGCAGTATCAGCGTCAATTGGTCGAAATGCAGGCCAGCTTTAATCAGCAACTGACGCAACTTCCAAAGGAAAGTGAGATTCCGGGCTTGGTCGAAGACATCAACATGACGGGTGTGAACTCGGGTTTAAAATTTAAAAATATTCGGCTTGAAAATGAGGTCAAACAAGAAATTTTTGTAGAGCAGCCAATTTCGATTGAAGCCACGGGTGACTACCATGCTTTTGGTGCCTTTGTCAGTGGTATTTCGGCCTTGCCGCGTATCGTGACCATGCATGATTTTGTCATTGAAGCAAAACCTACCAAAGAAACCTCGGATATTCCGCAGGTCGATTACAGCGTCAAGGCGAAAACATATCGTTATATCGGTGTAGACGAGCAAAACGCTGCCTCGTCGGTTCAGCCATCTGCCGCACCCGCAGCAGCACAAGGGGGGACACCTTAATGATACGTCAACTTCTGTGCTTGAGTGTGGTGGTGCTGGGGCTTGCGGGTTGTGATTCACGCATTGACAGTGTGCAGCAGCAAATGGCCGCTATTCAAAGTCAGCCACCGTTACCGATTGAGCCTGCGCCTGTATTTATGCCTGTTCCGCCCTACCTTTATTCTGCCAATCAGTTACGCAATCCATTCTTGCCGAACTCGATTGCCGCAGAACTCAAGGTGATGTCTGGAAAACGCGTTTACCCAAATCTATCCAGACCCAAACAGCCACTTGAAAGTTATGCGCTTGAATCATTAAACATGAAAGGCAGTATGCGCCGCATCAATGGCCAAATTCTGGCATTAATTCAAACGCCTGATGGTGAAATTGAGCGTGTACAAATTGGCAATTATATGGGGCTGAATGAAGGGCGGATTGTAGCCATCTCACCCACACAAATTGATTTAATGGAAATTGTGCCAGATGGACGTGATGGATTTATTGAACGGCCACGATCTTTGGTTTTAATTGGACCGAAGCCCTAGTGCACAGGGGAATAATAATGAGAAAAAGCTTGAACGTTTTTATGCTTGGGGGAGTCTCGATGAAACAGGTAATTCGTCAATTTACGATGGCAAGTGTGACCTATGCCATGATGCAAGTTGCAAGTGCGCAGGTCGCCATTACCAATGTCGTCCCGATGACGATTCCGGGACAAGGGACCGAAGTGCGGATTATGTTTAATGGACTGCCGCCACAACCTCAGTCGTATCAACTTGAGCAGCCTTCTCGTCTGATTCTGGATTTCGATCAAGCCACGCAAAAACTGGCCAAACGCAGTATTGCGCTCACCAGCAATGAAGCCTCGGGAATTGAAGTCAGTGCAGATGAAAAACGCGCCCGTGTCACGGTGAATCTTAAAAATTCAGGTGCATTTACCACGCGTGTAGAAGGCAATGTCTTCATTCTTAAAATTAATAATCTGGCCTCTGCCGCGACCCCACTTGCCGCTCCAGCCCCAAAAAACCAGCTTTCTATTGGAAATATTGGATTTCAAAAAGGAGCACAAGGTGAAGGACAGGTGGTGATTGATCTGCAAGGCAGTACCACGCCTGTCGATGTGCAGCAAGAAGGCAGCAAGGTGGTGGTGCGTTTTCCCGGCATCAAAATTCCGACGCATCTGGCGCGCCGCCTGAATACCACCGAGTTTGCAACGCCTGTGGCATCGATTGATGCATTCAATAATGGCAGCAACGGTGTGGTCTCGATTCAGTCGACGGGGAGTTATGAATACATGGCGTATCAGGCCGAAAATAAACTCACCATCAGTTTAAAGCGTCCACAAGATAATGTCAGACTAAACTCAAAAAACAACCAAAACTATACGGGTAAGAAGATCTCACTGGATTTTCAAGACATTGAAGTACGCCGCGTATTACAGTTACTGGCCGATTTTACCAATATCAATATGGTGACCGCAGATTCTGTACAAGGCAATATTACCTTGCGCCTTAAAGACGTGCCGTGGGATCAGGCGCTGGATATTATTTTAAAAACAAAAAATCTGGACAAGCGCCGTAATGGAAATGTGATCTGGATAGCACCTGTCACCGAGATGATCAAGTCTGAAGAAGATGAAGCCAAAGCGATTGCACAAAGTACCAAGCTCTCGCCGTTACAAACCGAGTTTATTCAGCTTAAATATGCCAAAGCGGTAGATATTGAAAAATTGATTACTCAAGGTCGAAACAGCGGTACTACCAGTACTGCCACGACTGGTGGTGCGACGGTGGAGCCTTTGGGCGATAGCGTTGGCACTTTGTTAAGCCCGCGTGGCACGATTTCTTTTGATCCGCGTACCAATACTCTTATTTTAAATGACACTGCGCAAAAGATTGACCAGATCCGACGCATGATTGATTTGCTGGATATTCCGGTGAAACAAGTCATGATTGAAGCACGGATTGTGCGTGCATCGACCTCGTTTAGTAAAGAAATGGGAGTGAAATGGGGCGTCTTGTCGACAGGCAATGATTTACAGGTCACAGGTAAAAATTCAACCTTATGGAACTTGCGTAATGGCGACACCATTAACAATAACTTAAGTGTTGATTTAGGGGTATCGACAGCAGGCGCCAGCAGTATTTCATTTGGTTTAATCAGCTTGTCTGATTTTATGCTGGACTTGGAGCTGTCTGCCTTGCAGGCTGACGGATACGGCGAAGTGATTTCAACACCGAAAGTGATGTCCGCCGACAAGCAAAAAGCCAAAGTAGCAACCGGTGTGGAAGTGCCGTATCAGTCCACCACCAATTCGGCAGCAGGATCAACTGCCACAACCTCATTTAAAGAAGCATTGCTCAGTCTGGAAGTCACACCCAACATTACCCCAGACGGTAAAATTTTGATGGAACTGAATATTGCCAATGACTCGATCAATAGTTATGCCCAAAACGGTGAGGCCATTTTAAATAAAAATGCGATCAATACCAATGTCTTGGTGAATAATGGTGAGACAGTTGTCTTGGGTGGTGTATTCGAACAAACCACGTCTAATGCGGTGACTAAAGTGCCATTTTTAGGTGATTTGCCTTATGTGGGGCGTTTATTTAAAAAGACCGCAAAAAGTGAAGCGAAAAATGAACTGCTAATTTTTGTGACACCTCGAATAGTTAATGACACTATTGTTGGAAATCATTAATATAGTTTTAATTCAAGTAATTCAATAGGTGACTCCTTGCCAAGCAAAGAGTTTGACAGCCTACCCAATATTTATTTGGTAGGTCCCATGGGAGCAGGAAAGACCACCGTTGGGCGGCATTTGGCAGAATTGTTGGGGCGTGAATTTCTCGACAGCGATCATGAAATTGAACGCAGAACAGGTGCTACAATTCCATGGATTTTTGAAAAAGAAGGTGAATTGGGCTTTCGTGGCCGAGAAACCAATGTGCTCGATGATCTTACCTCTCGTCACCATTTGGTATTGGCTACAGGTGGTGGCGCTGTCACCCAAGCAGCAAACCGAAACTATCTAAAAACACGCGGCGTCGTGATTTATCTGTTTACGCCTGTCGAGTTACAATTACAACGCACCTATCGTGATAAAAATCGTCCTTTATTGCAGGTCGAGAATCCGGAGCAACGCCTTCGAGATTTACTCAGTACCAGAGATCCGTTGTACCGTGAAGTGGCCCATCATATTATTGAAACAAATCAAGGCGCAGCACGTGATCTTGCCCAGCAAATTTTACGCGTGATCTTAACGCCCCAATTGCACTAGTTTTCTCACCGGTTTAAATGTTTATGCAAACACTTCACGTAGAGTTAGGCGATCGCCGTTATCCAATCTTTATTGGTAGTCAATTACAGCCACACAACCTGCTTGCACCGTATATCAAAGGTCGTCAGGTGATGATCGTGACAAATACCACGCTAGAGCAGCTCTATCTGCAACACTATGTGGATGCGTTGACTGCTCTAGACAAGCAAGTGGCTGTATGTGTGCTGCCAGATGGCGAGAAATACAAAAATATCGAGCACTTGAATCTTATTTTTGATGCGCTGCTCCAAGCCGGGTTTAATCGGGATTGTACCGTGCTGGCACTTGGTGGTGGCGTGATTGGCGATATGGCTGGCTTTGCCGCAGCGAGTTTCCAGCGTGGCGTATACTTTATTCAGGTGCCAACCACATTGTTGTCTCAAGTTGATTCAAGTGTCGGTGGAAAAACAGGCATTAATCATCCATTAGGCAAAAATATGATCGGGGCCTTTAAGCAGCCTGAAGTGGTCATGGCCGATATGTCACAGTTAAAGTCTTTACCACCGCGTGAGCTGTCTGCGGGGCTAGCCGAAGTGATTAAATATGCCTTGCTCGGGGATCTTGAATTTTTGGCATGGCTCGAAACACACATGGACGAGCTGGTCGCTGGAAATGAAACTTTGCTTGCAGAAGCGGTGTATCGCTCATGCGCTCATAAGGCACGAATTGTAGCAAACGACGAAAAAGAGCAAGGTGAACGCGCTTTACTTAATTTGGGTCACACCTTTGGTCATGCCATTGAATCATATTTGGGTTATGGTGAATGGCTGCATGGCGAGGCAGTGGCAACCGGTATGGTTATGGCGGCTGATTTATCGCAGCGCATGGGCTGGATTTCTGAAGCAGATCTGGCGCGTACAAAAAAGATTATTCAGCGTGCGCGTTTGCCGATATCATGTCCGCAAATTCCGCTGGACGCATTTTTGTCTTATATGTCGCATGACAAGAAAGTGCTCAATGGACAGCTAAGACTGGTATTATTGCAGCGTCTAGGTCAGGCAGTCATTACCAAGACTTTTGATGTCGATCAAATGAAAGCCGCAATTCTTGCAAATCAAACTGTAAATCAATAAGGTGAATGCATGACAGCACATCGCACACTATGGCAAAAAATTCAGCATTACAGCTGGCTGGTGTGTGCGCTGGTCTGTCTGTTTTTTGCATTGGTGTTTTGGGTAATTAACGACACCGACAAGCTGGTCGAAATGGATCGTACTGATATTGCGCAAACTCAAGTGCAAATTCAACCCGAGAAAGTGGCGGCCACCAGTCATCTTGGGATGCTATCTCAAGAAGTGAAACCTCTGGATTTAACCACCCGCGTGGTCACGGCCAGTTTGCATGAGTCCGAGTTTCGGGGCACCAAGTTCGTCAGTGAAAACAAGAAAAGCTGGACGATAGAGCTTTTTCGTGCTTCAGATGAAGACATCATTAAGAACTATTTAAAAACTCGTGCTGACCGAAATCAGTTTTACTACTTCCGTCTAACTGGGCCCGATCAGCAAGAGCAATATATGCTGGTTTACGGCACCTTTGGAAGTGAGTCTGCTGCCAATTCGCAGTTAAAACAGCTTGAATTAAAACTACCGGCATCGGTTCGCCCGCATGCAGTATCTTTTGCCAGTCTGGCGCCTCTGGTGAATGATCTGGGGTCTGACGAGTTGGGGCTGGTGGCACAATTGCATGAAATCAATTTAAAACCAGCCGCATTGCCGCGCGTGGAACCTCAAACTTTTAATCCATTGGCAAACGCGCCGAGCTCATCTACGACCAGCACCACGGTTACGCGCCGTGATGCGCAAGGCAATGTGGTGGATGTTCGCCAGTCACGCTCCAATGCCGAATTACCAGCGTCTTCAACCAAAGCATCAGCCATCGATCAAAAGGCACCAAAACAGACCGAGCGCGAAATCAGCGACCCATTTAATTGACGATAAAAGAACCAAAATAGAGCATTATTTTTGATCAATATTAAAATTGTGCAATATTTTGGTGCATTTTAAAAGTGTGCTTTTAATTTTACAGAATGATAAAAAATATTATTGCTATACAAATAAATAAGTTAACCGTTTATAAATAAATGTGGCATCTTTTTTGCATGTTTGATGCGCTAATTGATCAATTTGTCCTATTTTGGCGCTAAGCCGTCATAAAATTCAATTAGCATGCGAAATCGTCGTTTCGCCTGCTTTAAAAAAGTGCGAAATAACTCAACACGTTTTTGTCATGAAGTTGCTGCCATATAGAGCTAAAAAAGCGTATATTCAGGAAGTAACGCAAAAATGGGTTGTGGAACATTTAGCTTTACGTGAGTAATGAGACAACGTCGCGAAGAAATAATTGATCGTTATACGCTCGAAAGAGCCATGTTGAAGAAGGGTACGCTATGCATTTGCCATCGCCTCACACTGTAGCTCCCGCTCAAGGTTTATACCAACCGGATGAGTTTAAAGATAACTGTGGTTTTGGTCTGATTGCCCATATGAAAGGGGATTCTAGCCACCATCTTGTACAAACCGCAATTCACAGTTTAAGTTGCATGACGCACCGTGGTGGTATTGCCGCAGATGGTAAAACCGGGGACGGATGCGGTCTACTATTGGCTATGCCAAAGCAATTTTTCCGTGAAGAAGCAAAAAAGCTCAGTGACATTACACTCAGCGAAATTTTTGCAGTCGGTACGGTGTTTTTAAATATTGATCCTGCCTTGGCGCAACATGCAAAAACGATTTTAACCAAAGAAATTGAAGCGGATGGCCTGCGTGTCATCGGGTGGCGCGTTGTTCCAACCAATAACGATGCGTTAGGCGAAATTGCTTTGCAATCGTTGCCGGGCTTCGAACAAGTATTTGTGAACTGTCCAATGGGCGTGACTGAGGTTGAATTCAACCGTAAGCTGTTTTTAGCGCGCCGTCGTGCAGAGCAGCAACTCAGTAACGATCCGTTGTTTTACGTGACCACGTTATGCTCGACCGTAATTAGCTATAAAGGCCTCATGATGCCAGCAGCGATTGCGGACTTTTATACCGATTTAGCAGATGAGCGTCTTGCATCGCATATTGTGGTGTTCCATCAGCGCTTCTCGACCAACACCTTACCGCGTTGGCCGTTGGCACAGCCGTTCCGTTATCTTGCTCACAATGGTGAAATCAACACGATTACTGCCAACCGTAACTGGGCGATGGCACGTACACCAAAATTTGAAAATCCACTCCTTCCTGGTTTGACCAAGCTCACACCGATTGTTAACCGTACCGGATCAGACTCATCTAGTCTCGACAACATGCTTGAGATTCTGATCGGCGGGGGAATGGATCTATTCCGTGCCTTGCGCATGCTGGTGCCGCCTGCATGGCAAAACGTTGAAACCCTAGATGCAGATTTACGTGCATTTTATGAGTTTAACTCAAAGCACATGGAAGCATGGGATGGCCCTGCGGGTCTTGTGATTCAAGATGGCCGTCATGCCATTTGTATGCTAGATCGTAATGGTTTGCGTCCAGCGCGTTGGGTGATTACCAAAAATGATTACATCACTTTGGCCTCTGAAATTGGGGTATGGGATTATCAACCAGAAGATGTAATTTCGAAAGGCCGTGTCGGTCCGGGTCAGATTCTGGTGGTCGATACCTTTACAGGTAAAGTGCTGGATACACAAGATGTCAGCAACCATCTTAAACGTATGCGCCCGTACCGTCAGTGGTTACGTGAAAACTCGCTGCGTCTACAAGGTAGCCCAGAGCTTGAAGAGCATTTAATTGATAAAG
Source organism: Acinetobacter sp. ACZLY 512 (assembly GCF_023614015.1). Lineage (NCBI taxonomy): Bacteria > Pseudomonadati > Pseudomonadota > Gammaproteobacteria > Moraxellales > Moraxellaceae > Acinetobacter > Acinetobacter sp. ACZLY 512. Next base: position 168,710 of record NZ_JAKIVI010000002.1, on the reverse strand, counting down.
GCTTGGCAGGCGACAACCTGAAAGCTGCACAAAAAATGTTCTTGGTCACTTTTGAAGAACGTGATCAGTTGTTACGTCCTATTGCTGAAAGTGGTCAAGAAGCGGTTGGTTCAATGGGTGATGACACGCCAATGGCGGTATTGTCTCGTCAGGTGCGTCCTGTATCGGATTACTTCCGTCAGCAGTTTGCACAAGTCACCAACCCGCCAATCGATCCATTACGTGAATCGATTGTGATGTCGCTTGAAACCTGTATGGGGCGCGAGCAAAACGTATTTGAGCAAGGGCCAGAGCATGCCGATCGCTTGATTATTTCAAGTCCGGTATTGTCAAACTCCAAAATGCATCAGATTCGTACCCTCGGACGTAAAGGCTACGAAATTGCCGATATCGATCTGAACTATCCAGAAGAAGAAGGCTTACAGGCGGCGATTCAGCGTATTTGCGAGGCATCTGCACAGGCGATTCGCGATGGTAAAACCTTGCTGGTGATTTCGGATAAGAAAATCCGCGAAGGTTACCTGCCAGCCAATGCAGTATTGGCCACTGGCGCCATCCATCACTATTTGATCAATACCGGCTTACGTACCGATGCCAACATTATTGTTGAAACCGGTGTGGCGCGTGACCCGCATCAGTTTGCGGTGATCTTGGGCTTTGGTGCGACTGCGATTTATCCATACCTAGCTTATGACGTGATCAATGACTTGGTGGCCAAGGGTGAACTCCTCGGCGATCCGGTACACGCTCAGGCCAATTTCCGTAAAGGTATCGAAAAAGGCCTGTTGAAAGTCCTTTCAAAAATGGGGATTTCAACCGTTGCATCATACCGTGGCGGTCAGTTATTCGAAGCGGTGGGACTATCGAAGGAAGTCGTCAATACCTGCTTTATTGGTGTACCAAGCCGTATCGAAGGCGCAACTTTTGCCGATCTTGAAAATGACCAGAAAAAACTGGCCGCAACTGCATGGAAAAATCGTCAGCCGATTGACCAAGGCGGTATGCTCAAGTTTGTATTTGGCAAGGAATATCACGCCTTTAACCCAGACGTCATCAATGCATTACACAGAGCTGTGCGTTCTGGCAATTACCAAGACTTTAAAGAATACGCCGAACTGGTCAACAACCGTCCGGTAGCAACTATTCGTGACTTGTTCAAGCTTAAAATCAGCAATTCAATTGCGCTTGAACAGGTGGAGCCGGTTGAGCAAATCTTACCGCGCTTTGACTCAGCAGGGATGTCGATTGGTGCCTTGTCGCCAGAAGCGCATGAAGCCATTGCGATTGCCATGAACACCATGGGTGGACGCTCAAACTCGGGTGAGGGCGGTGAAGATCCAGCACGTTACGGTACCATTCGTAACTCGAAAATCAAGCAGATCGCATCGGGCCGTTTTGGTGTGACACCGGCTTACCTTACTTCTGCAGAAGTGTTGCAGATTAAAGTGGCACAAGGTGCAAAACCAGGTGAAGGCGGGCAGTTACCGGGCGGTAAAGTCAACAGCTTGATCGCGCGTTTGCGTTATGCGGTGCCGGGTGTAACCTTGATTTCACCTCCTCCACATCACGACATTTACTCGATTGAAGATTTGTCGCAGTTGATTTTTGACTTGAAACAAGTCAACCCGCAGGCAATGGTATCGGTCAAACTGGTGTCTGAGCCGGGTGTAGGAACAATTGCGGCGGGTGTAGCAAAAGCCTATGCCGACTTCATTACTATTTCAGGCTATGACGGCGGTACTGCTGCATCTCCATTATCTTCGATCCACCATGCTGGTTCGCCTTGGGAATTGGGTTTGTCTGAAGCGCATCAGGCACTTCGTGTGAATGACCTGCGTGGCAAAGTACGCGTACAGACAGATGGTGGCCTCAAAACCGGTTTAGACGTAATTAAAGCCGCGATTTTGGGTGCGGAAAGTTTCGGTTTTGGCTCGACTCCAATGATTGCATTAGGTTGTAAATACCTACGTATTTGCCACCTTAACAACTGTGCAACCGGTGTAGCAACTCAGCAAGATCACTTGCGTAAAGAGCATTATATTGGTGAGCCAGAAATGCTGATCAATTTCTTCCACTTTATTGCGGAAGAAACACGTGAGTGGTTGGCTGCACTAGGTGTCGCATCGCTTAAAGATTTGATTGGCCGTGTCGACTTACTCGAAATCTTGCCGGGTGAAACCGACAAGCATGCCCATTTAGACTTAACGCCTTTAATCCAGTCGCATCCATCGGCTGAAGGCAAGGCACAATATTGTCAAGTTCAGGGCAACCAGCCGTTCGACAAAGGCATTCTTGCTGAAAAAATGGTGAGTGCAATGCTCCCTGCAATTGAAGCAGGTACTGGCGGCGAGTTCAATTTCGAGATTGGTAACTGTGACCGTTCAATTGGCGCACGTTTATCGGGCGAAATTGCACGCCGTTATGGCAACCTCGATATGGAGGCGCATCCTGTCGTACTTAACCTTAACGGTACAGCAGGTCAGTCTCTGGGAGTATGGAATGCCGGTGGTTTGCACATTAAGCTTGAAGGTGATGCCAACGATTACGTAGGGAAAGGAATGGCAGGTGGTCGTATTTCGATCTTCCCACCAAAAGGTTCGCCGTTCCAGACTCAAAATACTGCCATCATTGGAAACACCTGTTTGTACGGTGCGACTGGCGGTAAGTTATTTGCTGCCGGAACTGCGGGTGAGCGTTTTGCAGTACGTAACTCTGGTGCATTTGCTGTTATTGAAGGTGCGGGCGATCACTGCTGTGAATATATGACCGGCGGTATCGTGACTGTATTGGGTAAAGTGGGGCATAACTTCGGTGCCGGTATGACCGGTGGTTTTGCATACGTTCTGGATCTTGAAAATAACTTCGTCGATTACTACAACCATGAGTTGATTGATTTAACTCGTATTTCAACTGAATCGATGGAAGATCATCAAGAAAATTTACTGCGTATTCTGGATGAACACATCAAAGAAACAGGCAGTGCATGGGCGTATAAGATCCGCAACGAGTTTGATTTCTACAGTCGCAAGTTCTGGTTAGTCAAGCCAAAAGCTGCTAACTTACTGACGCTGTTGAAAGCAACCAAAGCCGATCCTCAATAATTCCACTACTCATATTTTGACAGGCAAGTGTGGATAACTTTCGAGTTTTCCACACTGACCCACGGAGCAAGACATGGCAGAGCGCCTAAATAATGACTTTCAGTTTCTGGATGTAGCACGCCAAGATCCAGAGAAAAAAGATATTGATGTCCGCAAATCTGAGTTTGTGGAAATTTATAAACCGTTCACGGCTGAGGTAGCTGCCAATCAGACCCATCGTTGTTTGGGCTGTGGTAACCCGTACTGTGAATGGAAATGTCCGGTACATAACTATATTCCAAACTGGTTAAAACTGATTGCAGAAGGCCGTATTTTTCAGGCGGCAGAATTGTGCCATCAAACCAATACCTTACCGGAAGTGTGTGGTCGTGTGTGCCCACAAGACCGTTTGTGTGAAGGTGCATGTACCCTCAATGACGGTTTTGGTGCGGTAACAATTGGTAATGCAGAAAAATATATCAACGATACAGCCTTTGCACTGGGCTGGCGTCCAGATATGTCGTCAGTGAAATGGACCGACAAAAAAGTGGCCATTATTGGCGCAGGCCCGGCAGGACTTGGCTGTGCAGATATTCTGGTGCGTAATGGTGTAAAACCGGTGGTCTTCGATAAGCGCCCTGAAATTGGTGGTTTGCTGACTTTCGGTATTCCTGAGTTTAAAATGGAAAAAGACGTGATGAAGCGTCGCCGTGAAATCTTCACGGGCATGGGCGTTGAATTCCGTTTAAATATTGAAATCGGAACGGACATCACCATCGACCAGTTATTGCAAGATTACGATGCAGTATTTATGGGAATGGGCACCTACACCTACATGAAGGGTGGTTTCCCGGGCGAAGAGCTTGAGGGTGTGTATGATGCACTGGATTTCCTGATTGCCAACGTCAACCGTACGCAAGGCTGGGAGCAAAACCCAAGCGAATATATCAGTGTTGAAGGCAAGAAAGTGATCGTGCTGGGTGGTGGCGATACGGCAATGGACTGTAACCGTACTTCGATCCGTCAGGGTGCGGAGCAGGTCACCTGTGCATATCGTCGTGATGAAGCCAACATGCCGGGTTCACGTCGTGAAGTAAAAAATGCGCGCGAAGAAGGCGTTAATTTCTTGTTTAACCGTCAGCCAATCGAAATTGTGGGCGAAAATGGTCAAGTGACTGGCGTCAAAGTGGTGACCACACAGTTGGGTGCGCCAGACAGTCGTGGCCGTCGTAGCCCAGAACCGATTCCGGGTTCTGAAGAGGTTCTAGCAGCAGATGCTGTATTACTGGCATTTGGTTTCCGTCCAAGTCCGGCAGACTGGTTTGCACCTGCCAATATTGGTTTGGATGGCTCGGGTCGCGTACTTGCTGCTGAACAGCAACAATATAAATTCCAGACATCTAACCCGAAAATCTTTGCGGGTGGCGATATGGTGCGTGGCTCTGACTTGGTTGTGACTGCAATCTGGGAAGGTCGTCAGGCAGCAGAAGGTATTTTGGATTACCTCGACGTGTAACGTTAAAACATCCAAAGACCCATTTCCAAAAGCCTGCACGGATGCAGGCTTTTGTTATTTTTGTGCATTAATCGGGTTGAGCAGTTCGGTCAATTGTACAAGCAGTTTTGCCATAGGGTTTTATCGATTCACTCGCCATACTCGAAAAAAACAGCAGGATTCGGCTATGGCAACAGTGATTCAGCAGGCATCGAAAGCATATCAGCAGCGTCCTAAAGCGTTGGGCATTACCGTGCGGCGCTTACAATTCTATCCTGAAAAAATCAAGCGGCATTACTTTGCCAATTCACCTGTCATGTCGCATTTGCTCACTGCACTTTCATCGACCTTTCCAGTAGGAGAGCAGTTTTTTGTGCATAGCGTGCGTAACGTGCGTGATCGAATTGCAGATCCACAGCTTCAGGCTCAAATTGCAGCTTTTATTGGTCAAGAGGCGATGCATTCCAAGGCGCATACTGAGTTTAATGATGCATGGCGCAAAGACGATTATAATCTGGATCGCTTTCAAGCATGGCTTATGCGAAAAGATCGTCATGTACGTAATTTGCATCCGAAAGTGCAGCTTGCCATTACCTGTGCATTTGAGCATTTTACTGCTTTGTTGGGAGGCTATATTTTAAGGCATCCTGAGGTACTCAGTACATTAGATGAAGATGCCATGAAGCTCTGGGTATGGCATGCGATTGAAGAAATCGAACATCGTGCTGTGGCCTTCGATGTGTACCAAGAGATTTATGGCGATCATAAGCTGCGCACTCTGATAATGCGAAGTGTCACCACAGGCTTTGCCAGCCTTACCTTTTACTCGGCCAGCAAACTGTTCATGCAGGATCGACGTAAAAGCTTACCTAAAGTGGGCGCTAATCTTTTCGGGGTTTATTTGGTGGCCAAAATGTTTGTGCAATTATTGCCAGAATATCTGGCCTATTACAAACCAGATTTTCACCCTGCCGATCACGATTACAGCGAACTGATTGCATACTGGAAAGAAAAAATGGCGGCAGATTATGATATGCCGGCATTTCAGGAGGCTTCTGCCCAGCTTCGTTACAGCTGAACCTGAATCAACCAAAAAGCGGGCGTCTGGCCCGTTTTTTTATGATAAAGAAAATAAACAAAACAGCGCTAAAATCCTCGTTACAATGCCTTTAAAACACAAATTTTAAAAATAATGAGGTGATTAACATGAATTTATTTAAAAAATTAGCACTTTCCAGTGTATTGGCCAGTACGCTTATCTTTTCGGGCTGTGGCTACAACACCTTGCAGGCCAAAGATGAATCGGTGACGGCAGCATGGTCTGAGGTACAAAACCAGTATCAGCGCCGTGCCGATCTGGTTCCGAATCTGGTAAATGTGGTGAAAGGCTATGCCAAACACGAACAGCAGGTGCTGACCGACGTCACGCAGGCGCGTTCAAACGTGGCTGGCTTGAAAGTTGATAAAGCCGTCCTTGAAGACCCGCAGCTTTTTGAAAAGTATCAGCAGGCACAAAGTCAGCTGACTGGCGCATTGTCTCGTTTGATTGCTGTCTCTGAAAACTATCCCGATTTAAAAGCCAATGAGCAGTTCCGCGATTTACAGGTTCAACTCGAAGGTACAGAAAACCGTATTGCGGTGGCACGTAATCGTTATATCAGTACGGTACAGGATTACAACACCTATGTTCGACAGTTCCCGCAGGCCATGACAGCCAAAGTGATTGGGATGCATACCAAACAAAACTTTAGTGCAGAAGCAGGCGCAGAGAAAGCACCAACAGTCTCATTTAATTAATTTTGCCTGAACTGGAGAATGCCATGACGCTCCCTCTGGCTAGATTACGATGGCGCCTATATCAAGGATCTTGGGCAGTTATACTCGGCTGTTTGACGCTGATGTGGTGCAGTCTCGCATTTAGCGCACAAGGTAGCGACCAGACCCAAGACAATACCGAACTGCTAGCAGCACAACAGATCATTCAACAGCAGCAAGGCAATCAGAAAGCACCCTCATCGAGTGTGGCTGCTGCACAGCAACCCCAAATTGCCAATGATCTGGCCGAAGGGCAATCGATACGATCATTACCCAGTTTAAATGCCCCCGTGATCGATCAGGCCAATTTACTGACCGAGGCACAAAGACAGCAGATTGAGCAACAAATCCGTCAGTTATACGAAGCAAAAAAAGCCCAGATTGCGGTGGTGATTGTGCCGACTACAGGCCAAGAGGATATTTTTGATTATGCCATGCGTGTGGCACAACAATGGCAATTGGGCAGTGCCAAGCGTGATAACGGTATTTTAATGACCATTGCGGTCAATGACCGTCGGATTCAGATTCTGACTGGCTACGGTGTAGAAGGGGTTCTTCCGGATATTGTGGTGGGGCGGATCATACGGAATCAAATCACGCCGTATTTTAAGCAAGCTCAGTATGCGCAAGGGATACAGGCAGGTTTAAATGAAATTGAAAAAATTCTGAATATGGATCCCGAGGTCGCGCAGCAGGCAGCACAGGAGTTAAAAGAGAGCCAAGAACAGGCACTTCATGAACAACAGGCCCGTTCACAGATGCTCACTTATTCGATGATTATTATTGTGGTCGGGATTTTTGCATCCTTTATTGTGGGGAATCGACTCAGCGCGGCAACAGCAGGCGTTGCGGGGATTGCAGCCGGTATCATTAGTGGTGTGGGAATTATCACCAGCTTACTGGCAGGTCTGGGTATTTTTCTATTGCTGGTCACGTCTTTGGCACAATTAATTTTTCAGCTGTTTGCATCGGGCGGTGGTCGCGGTGGTGGGGGCGGTTTTGGCGGTGGCGGCGGCTTTGGTGGCGGTGGTGGCTATAGCGGCGGTGGCGGCGGCTTTGGTGGTGGGGGAGCATCAGGATCATGGTAACAACAACCGATACAACACAAATTATTACCCAGCCTAAAATTAGGGCGCAAAATCAGCCCAGTTTAAAACGCTGGCTGAAACATTTTTTCTTTTTGCCTGCGGCGAAGCGTTACTTTTCTAAAACCGACATGACCGCAATTGCGCAGGCGGTGACACAGGCCGAACATGGCCACGTGGGTGAAATACAGGTGGTGATTGAAGGTCATATCCCATGCTTGCAAGCCTATCAACAAACTCCAAGGCGCCGAGCCGAGCAACTCTTTGCCGAACTTGGTGTCTGGGATACTGCCCATAATAGTGGCATTTTGCTGTATCTGAATTTATGTGAACAGCAGGTCGAACTGGTGGTAGATCGAGGAATTTGTACCGAAACGCATACGCTTGCGTGGGAAGCCATTTGTCGCACTATGGTGCAACAACTGAAGCACGGTGATTATCGTGCTGCGGTTGTCGATGCGGTTTTGGCGATTGGTGAGGTGCTGGATCAGTTTTATATGCAGCACGATGATCAAGACCAGAATGAGCTGGGCAATGAGCCCATTATTCTGGGTTAGTTTAAGGCGCTGAATACAAGATTGGATCGGCTTGTGCCGCCAAAATAATGGTGCGCTGCTCTTCGGTAAACTGTTCAAATGACTGTGGCCACAGCTGTTGTGGCCAATACAATTCCACACGCTGGGACACCGGACGATAAATCGCGGTGTACAGTGTCCCGTAGCCCCGAAGCCATGCATCTTGGTAGAGCGGTTTGGTGAGCAAACCTTGCACCACCTGTGACGAATGGGTGGAGTGTGTGAGGACCTGTTCTAAAAAGTTCAGACGTTCGTAAGAAAGTGTGGCAGTGGCATGCTGTGGCCATTCAATCTGATGCTGATAATTGGTCACCGCATGGCGTTTAACCACTTCAGTTTCCCGGTCTGGACTCACAAAAACGGTGCGCCAGTCTCCGTTACGATCGAGTAGCGTGACGTTATAGGTCATGTGCACAGGCACGCGCTTTAAAATAGCCACGGCTTCTTCGGTGTTTTGCGCCATTTCCAGTACATAGCGTAGTACCAGCGGAATACCAAATCCTGTGCCAGTGATGGTTCGCCCCCCAAACGAAAGCGAAGCCGAAACACCTGCTTCATTTACGCCATCGAGTGCGCCCCACAGGCAATCACTCATGGCCATCACGCGTTGATTCACCCAGCGTGTATTGAGCAGATTGCCTTCGAGTAATACAGGTGCAAAATCATAATTACGAAGCAGGATCGGTTCTTCTTGGGCATGAGGATCGAACCATACGCCTTGAGAGCACCCAGCGATGTACGCTGGTGGACACCAGAGTGATAAAAAGCGTGCTTCTACGTCACCGCCTCCAGTCAGTGCAATGAGTTTTTCCCAAATTGGGATCAGCTCTGGCATGTAGGTGCGTAATGCCTGTCGACACTCCAGATAGGTTGGACGTCCTGCAACACCACTACGCAAGAACCATGCACGATACCCTGGCCAGAATTGCTGGAAGATCGCTTTCCATTTTTCATCGGGCGTATCTTCTAAAATAGCTTGGAACTGAAGTTCGACAGACATAAGTTTTCCTTAGAGTATTTTGAAAGATCCCGGTGCAGGGGCCAAATCGTGATGTGTTGTGGCAATCGGCTTACCAGCATAATAACTCTTGATTCCACGAATCCAGTCGCGTGCGCGAATGTTAAGACGGAAGTTATCATCCATAGAGCGGCCACGTGTAATCAAAATACCTAAGTCGGCACCTTCATAACGAAAATCGCCAGGGCCTGTGATTCTCAAGAAAAAGGCTTCACGTTCGGTATCGATGGCGCGGCGTGCATAATCGAAGCGCTGATAAGAGATGCTGCCATCTTCAGCCATACGATAAATCCCGGTTGGCGGTGCATGGGTAACCTGATCGACTTTATCTTCGGTGTATTTAATTACCACCTGTGACCACGAATCGATAAAATGCGGCTGCGCCCAACGCTCGTTAATTTCTTTTACATTGAGATCAAAAGGTACGCCTGAAAATTCTAGTAAATGAAATAAGAATAAAGGCGCATCGGCATAGGCAAAAGCAGCATGATTGGTCATCGGACTGGCGCCACAGATGCGAGGATTCAACTCACCCAAATAGACTTCATCGGTATCGATATCGATTAAAAAATCCAGATCGAAATAGCCACGATAACCTTCGTTGAGTAATTGATTACCAAATTTCTCCGCCATTTCGCGTGCCTTAATTCTTGCCCGCTCGGAAAAAGCGCCCGGAAAAATTTCATTGCCACACCAGCCGCCTTGATAAGGCGTCAGTTCACGCGCACCGACCACTTCGGTCAGTAATGGCCCCACCAGTGTTCCAGATTGCGTGGCACAGGCTTCAAGCGTTGCGCCGCGGCAGTTGATGCGTTTCATGATCTTGACTTCAGGATCATGAATAATCTCATCTTTATGTTTGTTAAAATCATTTTCGCTGGCAATAAAAAAGGTGGTATGGCCCGAATCACCAAATGCAGTTTGAATTACCAGATCATGGCCTAAACCATGACGGTCGGCAATTTGCAACAAATGCTCATAGCTGCTCACTTTGGCCAGTGCATTGGGTACCGAATATACGCCGGCTTTATTGCCAATCCGTACAGTTTCCATTTTATTGTCGCAGCGCTGACGTAATGCCGCAGGTGGGAACCAGATGTCCAGACCAATTTCTTTGGCCAGTTCCTCGGTTTTTTCATCAAACATCAAAAAGGTGGCCACCGGATTTCCACTACGCCGCTCAATCAGATCGACCACATCTTTATGTTGCAGCAGATAATTATTGATGTCTTCAATCGAATTAAAATCGTCGTGCAAAGATTCGGGTGGAACAAAAACATTTGGATGACGACCATCAAAACAGTCGATGTAATTGATATAGCGAAAGCGGTTAACCCAACGATCGATGCCCAATAAGTTAAAATTTGTCGCGCTGATGAAGTAAATCGGACGTTCGTTACGATGAAACATCAGCAACATATCAGAAATGCTCGTCACTTTATTACTATAATTCATGTTCACTTCCTTAAGCTCAGCGGTTTTCTGAGGCGTACTACTTGGCCAGTATTTTCTGAGGAACGCATAAATAGAGGGCAGAGACTGAAGACTCATATTTTGTGTTCCGTACGGTATTTGAGTGCTGTGCGCAGGAATTAGCCTGCGCGTAAATGATGAATATGTTGGTATTGCTGCAAAGACTCATAGGTCTCTTTGGCTTGCTGTACCCGGTTTAGCGTGTCTTGCGTAAATACTCGAAAACCAAGCTCAGGTCGGAAGCCATGAATTTCTTTGACATCTAATGCAGCCATAAATTGTAAAATTTCTGCGCTGATCACTTGGCCTGGCACCAAAATCGGGAATCCGGGTGGATACGGAATAACAAACAATGCTGAAACCAGTTCTCGTCCGGCTGCAATCGCCGCTGCGGCATCTGCAATATCGATATATTCACAGCTGGTATCTTCATACGACAGGAAAAAGGCCTGACGGATATTGCCATCTCGGGTTTGTACAGCCGGATCAAGGCGCTGCCCCTGAAATGCAGCATGGAATGCCGAAAAGTCAGGCAATGGTGGCTGTTCCTGCGTGAGAGAGTTCACGCGCTTTTGATGAATACGCCGCTCTGCCGAGCTCATATCTGTTACGCGTCGATCGACATCGCGGGCAATCTTGATCAGTACTTCAATCAAATATGCAATTGCGGAGCGCGTTGTACCAATATTAATAATAAACAGTACGGTGTTTCGGGAGGTTTTATTGATTTGAATACCGTATTTGTTCATTAGTTCGGTATTTTTAAAGGTATCGCCGTCCATACCAACCATGCCGATCATGAGTGTTGCGCGGGTTGGGTCCATGACAAACTCATCCATGCTCCACGCTTTTTCCAGATTGGCCCAGCCTTTGCCTTCATCAAAATAACTATTTACGCCCGATTCGCGGTAAGCCTCCGGAATAATATTGCCCACTCGTAAAAAGTGAAAATGACGCTTGAGCAAAGGGTGATGCATCACTTGCTCGCGCAAGCTCATGGCCAGTTCTAACTGACGCTGCACCAATTGATAACCTTCCATTTCGACTTGGCGACGCCCGACATCTAGCGATGCCAAAATTTGGTAATTGGCCGATGTAGATGTATGGGTCATGTAGGCTTCGATAAAGGCCTCTTCACTTTTTTCTTTAAAGTCTTGATCCCAGATATGAATCATCGAGCCTTGACGCAGTGCGGTAAGGGTTTTATGGGTCGAGTGAGTAGAATAAACTCTGACACGTGCCTTTGAAGGATCTGGCATCAGACGGGTGTCGAGTAACTGTTCATCGTTATCCCAATCAATCGTCTGTTGCCACTGTTCATACTGTGCTGCATACGTGTCGCTTTTAAAGCGCTCGGCCAGTTTGGCAGCATTGGCCATGGCAGTTCGCTGACGATAAATCGGATGACAACTTGCAAATGCAAACCATGCTTCATCCCATAAAAAAATGAGATCGGGTTTTATGGCCAAGCATTCCATCATGACACGTTCGACATCGTATACCACGCCATCGAAAGTACAGTTGGTCAGTAAAAGTAATTTGACCTGATCGAGTTTGCCTGCATGCTTAAAGTCGAGCAACATTTGCTTGATATGGCGAATCGGCACCGCACCATACATGGAATATTCGTTCAGCGGGTACGAGTCCAGATAGGCCGCATTGGCGCCTGTGAGCACTAAGCCATAATGGTGTGATTTATGGCAGTTACGGTCGACCAGTACGATATCGCCTTCGCGTACCAGTGATTGCACCACAATTTTATTGCAGGTCGAGGTGCCATTGGTGGCAAAGAAGGTCCGTTTGGCACCAAAAGCGCGTGCTGCATATTCCTGTGCATGTTTAAGCGGGCCAATAGGTTCAAGTAAGGAATCGAGGCCGCCTGAGGTTGCAGAGGTTTCAGCCATAAATAAATTCATGCCATAAAACTGTGCCAGATCACTAATCCAGTGGCTGTTTAAAATGGCTTTACCGCGCGCTAGGGGCAAGGCGTGAAACATACCGGTAGGTTGTTTGGAATAATCACGTAAAGCATTAAAAAATGGCGTGCGATAACGCTCGCCCACACCTTTCATGATGGCATTATAAAGCTCGATATGATCTTCTTCACCGAAAAAAATTCGTTTGAATACTTCGCCGCCAGCTTGTGAGGCAATGTTTTCGACGCCCGCATCATTCACCAGATACAAATCCAGCTCTGGGCGTAGTTGTGCAATCCGGCTACCGAGCAAGGTGCCACGCTCGATTTCCGGCAAGCTTTCGATATCTCGATCCAGATCGATCATCAGACGATCCAGAATATCGAGATGATTGACCGAGCGATATGGAAAGCCATGACGAATCACGACGGCCTGTAAGTTAAAATTGATGAGCGTGGCAATGAGGGCGTCTTCAAAACTCGGAACCACCACAATATCGAAAATAAACGGATCATCGGCATTGCGCTTGCTAATGACTCGGCGTCGTAACGCATCTTCTTCTGCTGCACTCATTTCATCGACAATCAGAACCTCAAAGTACGGCTGAGATAACCGTGCTTGCTGATCGCTTGTGGTTTCAATCTGACACGACAATTCACGTTCGCTTTGTAAAACAGTATGATCGTGGCGATAGCTTCCGGCCGAGAGCGCACGATGAATCCGACGCGCTAAAACGCGTGCTGTAGAAAACTCTTCTCGCTCGATATTCTGGCAGAGTTCATTAAAAACGCGTTTACTTGGAAAGGCCCAGTAACTTTCAATGGGAACCAGAAAATCGAGCGTTAATTTGACCCGTGTAAGTGCCTTGGCACGCTCCACATGATCGACTGCTAAATCCGTTAGATACCCAATATCTTCAACTAAATTAATCCAGCTATCCGAGCGTATCTCCCATACGCTACGGTGCTGGCTTAATGAATATGTATTTTTCATAAGCTATGTCTTTTTTTATAGAAATTTTCTTTATCTTGTAAAGCTTAGGCGAGGCGTGAGTTAGTCTTCAGGTTTGACCAAAGGCCCTAAGCTATCCAGATAAGGAAATTCAGTGTTGTCTTTTTGGTACACAGTAAAATGGCAATCGCGGTCACGAAAGCTTTTGAGTGGCTGCCCCAGACTACGAAGTCCGCGTTGACGTTCACGACGTACTTTTTCTAAATCGATTTCAATCGGAATAATTTCTGCACCTGCTTCCGATTGATGCAAAACATAACCTGACGGATCGACCACAATCGACCTGCCATTACCGCCATCACCCACACCATTGATGTCGATGAAATACACCTGATTTTGAGCAGCAGAGGCCCGCGCAATCGCCAGTTCCACATCACGATCAATCGTGTCGGTCATGGTCGGATGTAAAATCACTTCGGCACCCATTGCAGCAAGCGTTCGTGTAGTTTCCGGGAACCACATGTCATAACAGATCGAGACGCCAAAGCGGCCTACATCGGGTACATCAAATACGCAGAATTGATCACCACCTGCCACATCTTTTTCATACGGGCGAAACGGAAACATTTTGCGATAACGAGCAACAATTTGCCCTTCTGGATTAATCACCGATAAAGTGTTGTAGACAATCTCGCCGTCTGGCCCTTCAGTGCGTTCGAACAGCGAGCCTGGTATCACCCATAAACCTGTTTCACGTGCCAGTTCTGCCAATTGTGCCTCGGTTTGACTTGGCAGTACTTCTGCCATGTGATGCTTGGGACCGAGTGGCGCCAGTTCTGAAAAAAGCACCATTTTGACCCATGGGAAACGCATGCGAATATGACGCATGTAATTGCCCATTTGCTCGACGTTACTGGTAAATGCAGATACCTGCATTTGAATCCCTGCTATACCAAAGGTGCTTGACATCATTTTCCCCTCACTTACATGTCCTACGATATTTGAATGTCATTGTTTTAACGTATGGTTAAAGTTGATGATTCTTGATCGAAGGAGTAGATATGCCTTTGTTTAAAAAATCGTTTTAGGCACATCTTTACGCCGCTAATAATCAGTTTTGGCAATAAAAAATTAAAATTAATTGCATAAAAAATATGTTCTTTTTTAAAAAACTTGCATCACTCCATGATGTTTTTTTTCACACCTACAAGATTAATTTCTGCTTTCGAGATCGTTCGTACAAGGGCCAATTTGATCAAAATACTAGGTGCCAATTTTGGCTATTGTAAAGTATTGTTTAACAAATAACTTTTAAAAATAAAAGCTCGGGTTTTAAATTTGATTGTTTAAAAAAGAAACAATTAAGTGTGTCAGGTGTTCAAAGAAAGCCTAATCCTTTTAGGTATTGTATTGTTTAAATCAGCAAATGAACAAGTTTGAAGAAAAACTAAAAAATTTGTTTAAATAGTCAGATAGTGGATATATCACATGATGTTTTATCGTTTTTTTGTCTGAAACATTAAAGTTTTTAGCTGAAAACTGAATTATGCCGAGCTTAATACTCTAAGTTTATTTTTACACTAAATAATCTGACAATTTTTACACCCTTCGACTGACAAAATTTGTCAGTTTCTTACATTTTATGTGATTTAGATTAAAAAAATATTCTCAAAATATGATTAAGTATTTGTTTTTAATAATTATTAAATTAACTGCATAAGTTGGCATATTCTGTGCAATCACTTACATAGCGATACACGCGATATAAAAAACAATACTATTGGAGAAGTTTTATGAATGCACAAAAAGGTTTTACCTTAATTGAATTGATGATCGTTATTGCGATTATTGGTATTTTGGCGGCGATTGCGATTCCTGCATACACAGATTATACGGTTCGTGCAAGAGTTTCTGAAGGTCTTACAACGGCAGCTTCCATGAAATCTACAGTTTCTGAAAATCTCATAAATGGTAATATAGCAAGCGCTAGTGCAACTGCTGCACAGGCTTGTAATGGAGTTAATCAAATTTCCGCTTCTGCTGCTTCAACAACAAATGTTAAAACAGCATTGTGCGGCGACAAAGGGATTATTACTGTAACTATGAATTCGAACGCTAGAGATGTAGTATTGTTACTCACGCCGACATATACATCGACAGACGGTAGTACAGTTCAATGGAAGTGTACTACAACTTCTGATAAAAAATATGTACCTTCTGAATGTCGTGGTACATAATTTAATTTGAAGAAGAACTTTTAGAAGTTCTTCTTTCAATATGATAAGTTTTTTAATTTTTAAATTAAAGTTTTATGTCTTACTTATAGGCATAATGTGCTTTTGTTTGACCTTTATTTTACCCAATACCTCATATTTTTCTTCCAGTTTGTTCAAAGAAATTGTTGTGGTATTGGGTTTTCTTATTTTATTAACTAATCAAATTTTAAGTTTGAAAGAAATTATTTTACCAAAAAAAGCACCGCTTTTATTTATTTTATTTTTATTTTTATTTCTTCAATATTTGTTTAAATTAATCATTAGTTTTCAAGATCTATTTTTTAACTTAATTTATATATCTGTATTTTTTTTAAGTATAATATTTGGATTAAACTCTAGAAAGTATAATCAAATTATTTTAATACATTGGATTTTATTTTTATTAATTTTTTCGGCTCTTATATCATTTCTTATTGGGTTAAATCAAAAAATAAGAATAATTGAAAGTCCATATCTATTTGGTGTATCGTACAATGGACGCGCTACAGCAAATTTGGGTCAACCAAATCAACTGTCAACGTTGACTTTGATGGCATTTTTTTCATTATTTTATTTGAAAAAATATTATAAAATAAATAAATTATTTTTCTACTCTATAATTATAAGTCTAATTTTTTGTAATGTTTTAACTCAATCGCGAAGTGCTTGGTTAAGTGTTATTTTAATAAGTACTTTTTTCATAACTAAATTTCCAGATAAGAAAAATGTATTAAGTGTTTTTTGTTTAAACTTGGTTTTTTGGTTGAGCACAATTTTGATACCATTTTTCTTTAATTACTTTTATCCGATTGGAAATAGTTATACAACCCTTGATAGGATGAAACTTTCATCATCACGCTTTGATATCTGGCCACAATTATTTTTAGCAACTTTTGATAAACCTTTTCTAGGTTATGGTGCTGGACAAGTTGGGTTGGCGCAAATAGAAAGTATTTCAAATACCTCAACAAGAGGTGAGTGGTTTACTTATTCTCATAATATTTTTTTGGATTTTGTAATTTGGTATGGCTGGATAGTTGGGTCTTTAGTATCTTTTTTTATTATATCCTTACTTATAAAGATTTATAAATCAGATCTTAATAGAAATGAAACTTATTTATTTATTATTATATTGGTATTTTTCTTTCATTGTTTATTAGAGTATCCTTATAGTTATTTTTATTTTTTAATTCCTATTGGTATTATATCTGGTTTTTTGTTGAAGATGAAATCGGATGATTTTTTTGTTTTAAAAAAAATGTATTCATGTGTTATTGTTTTTTTATCTTGGTTGTTATTTGCTTTATTCACTTATCAATTAATTGAGTTGGACGAGAAAAAAGAAAGTTATAGTTTACAATACCTGTTTAAAAGTAGTGTCAAACCTATTCAAAGTAATCTATTTATTTTGGATGGTTATTCAGAAAAATTAGATATAGAATATTTAGATTACTGCTATCTAATAAAAAACAAAGATAAAGAATTTTTTAGAAGAGTAGCATATAGATATCCGAGTGCTGTTAATGTTTCTAAATATTACTCGACTCAAAGTGATAATTTAAAAGATGCAGAAAATATAGTACAAGCATATCAAGTGATAAGTAATCGCGTATATCAACCACATATAAAAAAATGTAATAATTGAAAAGACCCCCAATTAGGAGTCTTTAATTAAATCAATTTAAACCTGACTTTGAATATAATTTTCAATGCCGATAGTTTCAATCAGATCCAGTTGCGTCGTGGTCCAATCCCAATACTCTTCTTCTTTTTCTAAAATCTCTTGAACTAAATCACGCGACACATAATCCTGCTGGATTTCGCTAATTTCAACTGCTTTTTTGAGCGTCTCAATATTTTCTTTCACTTTACGCACGTCACAGTTCAGCACTTCTTCGGTATGCTGACCAATATAAAGCTTACCCAGATGCTGTAAATTTGGCAGACCTTCTAAAAACAAAATACGCTCAATTATTTTGTCTGCGTGTTTCATTTGGCGGATCGATTCTTTGTATTCGGCAGAGCCGAGTTTTTCAATGCCCCAGTCATTAAACATACGTGAATGTAAGAAATATTGGTTGATTGCGGTCAGGTGATGATACAGCACTTGATTAAGTTGATTAATAACGTCCCGATTGCCTTTCATGATATGACTCCAACAACAAATGATGCGCCTTATACAGTTAAGGCAATATGCTTTAAAGTTTAATCAACTCTTTAGGTGCTGGCGAGTAGTTTATTGAACAGCAAATGAAAATCGCAATCAAAAACAGTCGAATATCGCGCTTTTTAAAAAAATAAACCCGCTGACTGTGATGAGCGGGGAGGAGTATGAAAACTGAATATCAATTAAAAGTTATAAAATAAATTAAGTGCTCACTCACATAGTGCATCGTTTATGCAGCGACAGAAATGCGTGCGGCAATTTCAGCCAGTTCTTCATTAATAATACTTTTGGCTTCAGGCGCACAGCGGCCACAGCACGTACCTAAATCGAGCAATTCGCGAATCTCGCGATAGCTTTCAGCACCATTGGCAACGGCATCTTTAATATCTTGATCTGTAATACCACGACACAAACATACATACATCGGAGTGATTCACAATCTTAAATGGGATAATAGGTATTATTGATAATATTTATCGTTTGTCAATGAAATTCATTTGGGATTGCTGTTTTTATCATTGAGTTTTTGAATAAAAAAACACCACCTTATAGGTGGTGTTTATGACGAAATATAACTTATTGATTTATAACAACGATACCATCCATCTCAACCAAAGCACCTTTAGGTAAGCTCGCTACACCTAAAGCAGCACGCGCCGGGTAGGGCTGGGCAAAATATTCACCCATAATCTGGTTGACCAGCTGAAAATGACTGAGATCGGTAAGGAAAATGTTGAGTTTGGCAATATCGGCTAATGAACCACCCGCAGCTTCACAGACGGCTTTTAAGTTATCAAACACACGGCGAATCTGAGCTTCAATGCCTTCAACCAATTCCATACTGTAAGGATCTAAACCGATTTGGCCTGATAAATACAAGGTGTTGTCAATCAGGATCGCTTGTGAATATGTTCCAATAGCGGCAGGTGCATTTTCAGTATGAATAACTTGGCGTGACATCGATGACTCCTCTTCTCAATACAGAACATCATAATCGATGAGTCCAAAGGACAACAGTATCATCGATATAATTGATTAACTTGCTTTAATTTTATTTGCTTCGGTTACCGCAGAAGGAAGATATAACCGAGAAACGCGTGGGAATCCAAAAAGCATGCGCAGATCGCGAATAATTTGTGCCACCACTTTACGGTTACTGACCACAATATTGGCATAGGTATGATCGCCATGCGGCTGAACCATTTCAACGCCCGTATGCGATTTACGGCATAAATAAATCAGCTCTGAAATCTGTTCGCCATCGAGTGGCATATCAATGCACAAATATGCGGTAAAGCTGACATCATCCAGATCGTCTGAAGTCCATTGCAGCGGCATAATATTTTCCGGGTGCATATGTTGTTCATGTAGCAAATTACGACAGCGCGCACGATGCACAATGAGGCCACGACGAGACAAATGCCCCTGAATTGGATCGCCTAAAATCGGATTACAGCAATGCGCATATTTGACATCGACGCCTTCTGTTCCCTGAATCAATCGGTCCGACACTTCATCGGTTTTTTGTGGCGTATCTTGAGAAAATAAGTGGTTGGCCACCAGTTGTGGCAATAGATCACCCACAGCAATCTGTTCAAAAAGCGCTTCTTTGGTTTCTACATGGCGCCATTGCAAGACACTTAACCAGTCTTTTTCCGACAAATCATGAATCGAGCGATTAAACAGCTTGAGAGCACGGTTGAGTGCTTGTTGACCCACCAAGAGTTGCTCATCGAAATCTTGATCGCGCAGCATATTTTGGATTGCACGACGTGCCTTTTGTGTATTAATAAAGCTGAGCCAGTCTGGATTCGGCGTCGCTAGTACATCGGTAATGATATCGATTACCTGTCCACTCACCAATGGGGTCGAGAGCGGGCGAATTTCACCGTCAATTTTGGCTCCGACTGCATGGTTGCCAAGAAATAAACTGGCCGAATATGCAAAATCAATCACTGTGGCACCTTGCGGCAATTCGTGCAAATGCCCGTGCGGGGTATAAACCCAAATTTTTTCCTGATGCAGATAGTCAAGCAGATCGTTAAATGTGGTTTTGGCACATTCACCATCAATTAAGGTCGTAAGATTCTGCATGGAGGCTTGAATCGCCGAGCGGCAAGCTTGCGGTGCATTCTCGCCAAGTACCACGCCAAAGCGCGCTGCCTTACGCATCAGTTCAGTCTGAACGGTCAGAGAAAGCGTGGTTTGTTCACCTTTTAACTTCATCATCAGGGACTGATTTCCGCCGGGTAATGGGCGTCGGATGTGATCTTCAAAATCGACAATCTGGAAGTTTTCTTTTAGTGCTTCGACCAAACGGTCACAGTCTGCAATGCTTTGCAAGATAATTTCAAAGGCATGGCTGTGTGTGAGTTCGTGAAGGTTAATTTCATTTTTAACAAAGTGACGCAGTAATTCGATATTGTTATTTTTCTTTTTAATTCGGCCTTGAATTTGGTAGGTGTTTAATAAGTCGCTTAAATGTCGTTCCCAGTTGCTTTGATATTCACATCGTTTAGATTTGGTTTCGAGCAATGCTTCTTGCACATTGTTATACATATCTAAATCGAGATTTTGATAGCATAGCAGCTCAAGGTTATCGGCCATTTCATTCATGCCCACAATACGTGCCATGGGAACAAAAATATCGAATGTCTCTTGGGCAATACGGGCACGTTTATCTGGACGCAGTGCATCAAGCGTGGTCATGTTGTGATAACGATCGGCAAGCTTGATGATAATCACGCGTGGATCTTGTAAGGTGGCTTGCAAGATTTTTCGAAACGATGCAGCCTTGTTGTACTGTTTATCGCTTGAATGAGTCAGCTTGGTCACACCATCGACCAGATCTGCCACTACTTTTCCAAAGCGTTCACTAATTTCTTCTTTGGTATAGTCGGTATCTTCAATCACATCGTGCAACAACGCGGCCATGAGTGTGTCGGCATCGAGACGCATATGTGCCAAAATACAACTGACGGCAATCGGGTGCACAATATAGGGCTCACCGCTTTTACGGGTAATGCCTGAATGCGCTAGATCGGCAAAATCGCAAGCAGCAAGCACATTATCGACGTCACTTGCATCCAAGTACGCTTCGATAATTAATTTAAGCTGTTGCTTGGCTTGACTGACCTCTTCACCTGGCATAAAACACCTTTTGATCGCTTGGGAGATGAATAACGATATATCTCTTAATGAAAAGCATATTGCGAAACTTGTCAATTTGTTCACAAAAAAAATCGCAAATATTTTTCTATCGTTAAGATTGGGAGAAACGATGTAAACCTACATTTGTATCAAATCTTTGCTTGAAGCGCACTAATTTAATGAGACTTATTCCTCAATTTGCGCGTTTTTTTCTCTTTTTTTGTTGATATTTTGATCGGTTATAGTCCCACATCGAATTTTTTGCTGATTGATTGGGTCGATTTAGCTTGAAAAGCACCGGATTATTTTCATTTTTGGGTTTTGATTTTTATATCAACTGGCATAAAAAAAGCGCCAAATAATGGCGCCTTTTTGCTCTTGTCTTAAACTTATTGGAAAGAAAAACCTTCCAAGTTCAAGCTGTTTGCAGACAACGCAAGATCAAGAGAAGAAGTCTGATAGTCTTGCTCGCGCTGTTTTAAAATATCTTTAGTCACATGACCTTCTGCAATTTCACGAAGTGCAACAACGGTTGGTTTATCGTTGTCCCATTCTACAGTTGGCTCAATGCCTTGACGAGCAAGTTGACGCGCGCGCTTGCTTGCCACTAGTACAAGCTCAAAGCGGTTGTCTACATGGTCTAAACAATCTTCAACGGTTACGCGTGCCATATATGTTCTCGGTTAAGTAAATCTGACTAGACTGCGAAGTATAAAATGCTTTCAATTTATACTCAAGTTTATTCGTTGTTCGGTGTGATAAGTTGTTGAATGAGTTGTTGATGACGGTGTACCTGCTGATTCAGGGTCAGACGGTTGGCACTAATCACCGACTCTAGCTCATGCAAAGCCTTGTTAAAGTCATCATTAATAATGATATAGTCAAAGTTGACGTATTGCTGCATGTCTTCTACCGCGCAGCTTAAGCGATGCTCGATCACTTCTACGCTATCGGTTCCACGGTTAGATAAACGCTGACGCAGATCGAACTGACTCGGTGGCAAAATAAAGATTTGTTTGGATTCAGGAAAAAGTTTGCGAACCTGCTCTGCACCTTGCCAGTCAATTTCAAGTAAAACATCATGACCTTTGGCGAGCTGTTGTTTCACTGTGGTTTGTGAGGTACCGTAATAGTTACCAAAAACTTCTGCATATTCAATAAAGCCGTTTTGCTCAACTTGAGACAGAAAGTTTTCTTTGCTGGTAAAGTGGTAGTGAACGCCATCAAGTTCACCAGGTCTTTGGCCTCGTGTGGTGTGCGATACAGAAACGTGTAAATTGGTCACACGCTCTAAAAGCGCTTTGACGAGAGAAGTTTTGCCTGTTCCTGATGCAGCAGAAACGACAAACAATAGACCCGACATGATATTTTTCCTGATTATGATAAAATATCTTGGCTATTGTAGTGTACTACGGACCTAAACAAAATATAGTCCACTATAAAAGTTTATACCGACGCCAAATTTGAACGAAACATCTAGCGAATAATTGAGGATTCTATGGAAATTGTGTTGGCAAATCCACGTGGTTTTTGCGCAGGTGTTGACCGCGCCATAGCAATCGTAAATCGTGCACTTGAATGTTTTAATCCGCCTATTTATGTTCGCCACGAGGTGGTACATAACAAATTTGTGGTCGATGATCTGCGTCAGCGTGGTGCTATTTTTGTCGATGAACTCGATCAGGTACCTGACGACTCAATCGTCATTTTCAGTGCGCACGGTGTGTCAAAGGCCGTACAGCAAGAGGCTGAGCGTCGTGGTTTAAAAGTGTTTGATGCCACTTGTCCATTGGTCACCAAAGTGCATATTGAAGTAACCAAATATGCGCGTGAAGGTACTGAGGCCATTTTAATTGGACACGAAGGCCATCCTGAAGTCGAAGGGACCATGGGCCAGTACGATAAAACCAAAGGCGGTCATATCTATCTGGTTGAAGATGAAGCGGATGTTGAAGCGCTGGCGGTTCGCCATCCAGACAAACTGGCCTTTGTTACCCAAACGACTCTGTCAATTGATGATACTGCCAAAGTGATTGATGCACTGCGCAGCAAATTTCCCCAGATTCAGGGGCCGCGTAAAGATGATATCTGTTATGCCACTCAAAACCGTCAAGATGCGGTTCGTGATCTGGCCAATCGCTGCGATGTGGTCTTGGTGGTCGGATCGCCTAATTCATCTAACTCCAATCGTCTGCGTGAATTAGCAGAGCGCATGGGCAAGGCGGCGTACTTGGTCGATAACGCGGATCAGCTTGAGCAACAATGGTTTGAGGGTGTCGATAAAATTGGTGTGACTGCCGGTGCTTCCGCACCTGAAATTTTAATCAAGCAAGTGATTCAGCGCTTGCAAGATTGGGGGGCAGATGCACCTAAGGAATTAGAAGGGCGCGAAGAAAATATTACCTTTAGCTTGCCTAAAGAATTACGTATTCATGTTACTCAAGCTTAAACCTGAATTGTTTTAAAAAGCGGATGAGTGTCACTCATCCGCTTTTTTATGCCCTTAATCTTGATTGTATGGGTTATGTAAAAAAATAAGTTAAGCTAGACACTAGGGGGAGTGACGATATGCAAAAAATGAAAGGATTTACCCTCATCGAACTCATTATAACCATAACTGTTTCGGCAATATTGGCCACAATCGCAGTGCCATCATTTAACAGCTTGCTCAATAGGCAAAAGCTGAATGCCTCGGCGCGTGAATTAATGTCGAAATTGGTCGAGGCACGCACTCAAGCTCTGACTATTCGCCAGACCACGGGCGTATGTATCAGCACCGTGACTAATTGCGCAGAAAGCCTTTCTATTTCAAGCAATATTAGCAATCGCATTTTTATTGCGCAGCTCGATAAGGAAGTCACTCTTGCATCTGGTTCAGCCACACAACTGATTTTTCGTGTAGAAGGAATTCCAGTTGCGAGTAGCAAATTTTCATTACAGCGCCAAGGCGTTGCACGTTGTATCGAAGTCGGTGTAACAGGAGACCCCACTTACAAAGAAGGAGCGTGCACATGAAGCTTATAGGGCCTCAACATGGTGTCGGCATGGTCGAAGTCATGGTGGCGTTGTTGCTACTGGCCATCGGTGTGCTTGGATTTACAGCGCTTCAGTTGCGTGCGGTAAGTGCCAGTATGGAAGCAGGCAATCAAGTGGCTGCGCTTAATATTGCACGAGACCTAACCGAGCGTATGCGTGCCAACCCTCAGGCGATTCAATGTAAATCTTATGCAGTGGGCAAAATGACCCAGTCGACGGTTGCATCAACATGCACCAATGGTGCTGCTCAAGCGCAGGCAACCAAAGATTTACAAAATGTATTGACTCAAGCCAATAATCAGGGAATGGTGCTGCTCATAGAGACGTGCCCTGCAAAAGGATCAAGCCGCCAATGTGTATATATTGCATGGGATAAAACAGCAGCTTCTTTTAGTTCAAAATCTGATTGTTACGACAGCGATAATAATACCTATAAGTCTGGAACAACATGCTTATTTCTGGAGGCGTATTAAATGGAGATCTCTCGTCATTCAGGATTTACATTGGTTGAACTCATGGTGGCAATCACATTAGGTTTACTTGTGACGGCGGCCGCGATACAGCTCTATATCACAGGGATTACGAGTTATAATGTACAGAAGGCGATGTCTAGTATTCAAGATAGTGCGGGCTTTGGGGTGAATTATATTTTAGATGACGTGCGTAAAGCCAATCTGAGCTCACCAACACCTTCAATTAATGATGAAACAGCATATGCAGGAATTATACTTAACTCCACAAATGTTGGAGAAAATATTAAATTAAATTGTCCCAACTGTTTCGATAATGAGGTGATTAAACAGTTTGGGAATGCCAACGTTATAAACTATAAAAATGATCAACTTATCATTCGTTATCAAGCACCTCAAGCTGGATATGATTGTGCGGGTGCCGCAATTTCTACTGGTCAATATGTGATTGAGCGTTATTTTGTTGGAGCCTCTTCCTCCGATAGTCGGCAATCTCTAAGGTGTCAATCCGTACAATACACTCAAGCTCAATTAGATGCAGCAACTGTAACAAATCCATTAAATTTAACTTTAGGAATCAGTCAAATAATTATTCCTAAAGTCGATTATTTTTATATTAAATTAGGTTATATCAACGGCAGCTTAGCCAATCCTTCACAACTCGGTTATATAGAGATCAGTGAGTATTTGGCTTTACCAAAGGTAAAAAAAAATGTAGATGGAATTGTTCAAAATGTTCGACCTTATATTGATGCAGTACAAATTGGTCTCTTGGTTCAGTCGAATGAATCTACAGGAAATGATTTAATTGTAAAAACTAGAAATTCACAACCCTTCAATGTGTTGGATAAGTCTGTGACTTTAGATGTGGTAAATCAAGATAGCCATTTACGTCAGGTTGTGAGTCAAACCATTTTGCTTCGAAATGCGATAGGTTGGGTCACAGAAGGTTGTGATAGCTCTATAACCCGTGGTTGTACAGGAGTATCACAATGAGAAATCGTGAGCGTGGTGCAACTTTAATTGTTGTTTTGATGATTCTATTATTGATCATGGTCATTGGCACTTTAGCCATCCGTCAAAGTTTAAGTTCACTTAAAATTGTATCTAATCATCAGGTTAATAGCTTGCTTTTACAAAATTCGGACGCTGCGCTGGTCTATTTTCAAAACCCTAATAATGTATCAAAATTTGCAGCAGCAAACGGAATTGTTGGCTATTATCGGAACGAAACAAATCGTGATAGAGAATTGGTTTTTTGTTTTGCGGGCAAAGATCCTTTTAACCTGAATAACGCAGCATGGTTGGATGATTCTTTAAAAGCTCAACCAATTGCGACTGGTGGAGGACCATGTAAGGATAGTGATGTATCTGGTGGGCGCTCGCAAGTCATTACGCAAGTCCATATTAAAAAAGTCGCTTCGGATACGTCGCAGCCTTTTTCAGATTTGGCTCGTGGTACAGATATAACGACAGCAAAAACAGAAAGTAGTATGCGTCTACAGGTTTATGTGATTTCTATCATGAAAGGTTTGGTCACAGATACAGCAAAATTATTTGATAAAGATAAAGGGTGTTTATATAAAAGTGTGGTTGCATCTACTGGGACACAAAGCATCACAGAGTGCTTAACTAATCAAAATATTCTATTTAATAGTCAAATCGCCCAGTATCGCTTTTTATCTGACTTTGAACCGCCAAAATAAAGGAGACCATCATGAATAACTATGATTCAAAAAAACAATGGGTCTCTATTTGCCGAAATATTTTTTGTAAGATCCAGTTTATAGCACAGTATTTCTTGGGGTTTTGCATATCAGTTTTGCTATGTTGGTCTGTGCTTATTCCTAAAGTTCAGGCAAGTGATGTTGAGGTTTATCATCAGACATCTACATCAGGTCAAAAAACCATAATGCTGATGGTGGATATTTCTCAAAGTACTGGCTCAGCAACTTTAGATGTATTACATGACTATCCTTTATGCTTAACTAATGCTGTTGGTGGCTTATTAAATGCAGTACCAGTGGGCGTCAATATTAATCTTTTGAATCTGGTTAAAGTCAATACTAAAGCATCAGGAAATTCTGCATCTTGTGATATCGTTTTTCCTGCATCGTTATTAACATTATTAAGTGGTATAGATAGTTTAACTGGATCTGGCGGTAATAATGATTCAAATACATTACTAGGTTTAAAAAGTTCATATGATTATGTCAAAAAAACATGTACCTCTTTTAATGACTTAAGTAGTTCAGAAAAAACGACATTAAGTTTAAGTCTTGGGAGTGGAGATGCTGGTTATCGATGTTCTAGTCGCTTAACACGAATCAAAAATTCTATAAAAAATGTCATTTCTGGGAATATAGACAAAAATATTGATGCCTTGCCAGACGATACTTATGTTGGATTGACGGTATCACCATCGACCAGTAAATACTCAGCAGGAATGATACAAATTCCTGCAAAGAAACTGGATGCAACGCAAAGACAGCTTATATTAAATACCGTAAATAATTTACAACCATCAACCTCTCTGGATCCTTTATTTACCTGTACCCAAAACCTTTTAGGTTTAAATGTTGGAGCTGCTGCTTCTTGTCTTTTAAATAATACAACATTATCTACCACCTTGACGACACTGCTAAAGGACCCTCAGGTGTCTTTGGCATCTGCATACGCTGAGTCTGGTGCTTATCTATTGTCAAAAACAACGAAAGGGACAGGTGCTCATGTTGTTGGCGCATCGATTAAAATCAGCGTAACAGGGACATTTCAAACAGTTACTGGAACGGTTACGAATTATTTTTGTAATGGAGTACCTATTGCAGGTCCATTATTATGTGGAATATTACTACCATTAACAAAGACCGTAACGAATATATTGAGTCCAATAACCAACATAGTTGATATTCTGATCCCTGTCGTGTACAGACCATGTTTAAATTTTGATTCTAATACAGGAGAATGTATAAATTGGGGGGCGCCTATACTCTCAAAAGCAATACCCCAAAATGATTATATTGAAAGTCGAAGTCTAATAAATGAAGTGGTCGATGGTTTACTAACAGGACTGAATTTAAATAACTTAATTAATTCTGTATTACCAGTAGGTGCAATTGTTACGGGGCTAACTGGAAATCTCGATAATTATGCAAATTATTATTTTAAATACGACAGTAATATTGATTCTAAATATAGTGGATTCAGCAATTCAAATAATCAGGTAAAAATTGGATCAAATTACAGTGGGCCTTTGTCAAACTCAACCAATAGTTGTGATGTACAAGGCATTTATGTGATGAGTGGAAATATACCGTCTTTAAGTTCGGCAAACACAGAATCGGTTGCATTAGGTATTCAACGTGTCATGCAAAAGTCCTTGGGTGCAACTCCAACGACCTCTCTTGATGCGAATTACTGTGCTAAGTCTCTACCGGCAGGTTGGGGTAATGGAACGACAGCAGCGACATGGTCATGTATTGCTGCTTATACCCAATTACTTTTAAATCAAACTCAATCGATTAAGACAGGTGTAGCAGGTGTCGGACGTGAGTTTAGTACAGTAACTGTTGATGATAATAGTAATGTATCTGGAGCATCAGCTTCGGGGAATAGCTCCTTAGCATTGGTTTTAAATAGTTTATTTGGAGTATTAAAACCATTATTACCTGGAGTAACAGATTTGTTACAGTTTTTGATTCCGACTGCATCATCTAATCCAGATGATATTGCCAATATGGCGCGTTGGGGAGTATTGGGTCAAGGTGGATGGTATTCTGACAGTAGTGAAGTTGGGCTATCTCAAGGGATATGGGATTTTTACAATAAATTGACGCTATCACAAACCAGTAATGTTTTAGATTCTTACACGGTGCCTACAGACCCACTTGATGCGTATAACCTGCAAACTTACACTTATCAAAATATGTTTCAGGCAAATCTGAAACAAGGCTGGTTTGGTAATATAAAAAAATTCGGGATAGCATCCGATGGTACCATTACAACTGCAGATCAATGGAATAATGCAGCCATAGCCAGTTCAACAAATATCTTAACTGGCGGGGTTTGGGACAAATTACCTTTAGGCAATAACACCAATAAAGTTGCTCAGCGTAATTTATTTATGAATCGTGCTTGTGACACCAGCAATAAAAAATTTCAAGAAGTGACTTCGCTCACTCAGATCACAAAATCTTATATTTCACAAACATGTGGACCAGATACAAATAAATTGCCCGATGATTTGCGTGGATATCTGATGCGTTTGTTAGGCTATAATTTATCATTAAGTACCATTACCTCACCTACAACGACGACCCTGACTGATGATGTTCTCAATAGTGCAGGTACGATAAGTAATTATAAATTAGGTATGCCTTTACATTCGACACCTTTGATGATTACTCAGTCGAGCTCGGTTGCTGCAAATGGCTCTTTGTCTGGTCGTGATGATTATATTGTGTTTGGTTCAACACAAGGGCTGTTACACGTGGTCAAAGCTGGTAGTTCTTCTTCTGATGAGGGTGGTAAAGAAGTCTTTGCATTCTTGCCAAATGAAATGCTACAAAGTGATGATCAAAGAAAAATGTTCATCGGTTCCAATTTAAATAGTCACACCAATAGTTTTAGTAATATGCAATATGGTGTAGATGGTGCATGGACGGCATATACAGAGTATGTCTACAAAATCCAAAGTGATCAGTTAAGTTTAACTGTAGGTTCTGGAGACAATAACGCCTCGGGTAAACAATGGCTGTATGGCGGCTTAAGAATGGGAGGACGTAGCTATTATGCGTTAGATTTAGGTGATATTGATCAGCCTAAAATGAAATTCCATATCAACCCAGATGCAGCAACAACAGGAACGCCATTAAGTTACATGGGGCAAAGCTGGTCTAAGCCAACAATTGCATGGGTCAAATGGAAGGGTGTGCGTAAACTTGTCATGTTCGTGGGTGGTGGTTACGATGCTACAGGCACATTTACATGTACTGGATTTACAGCATTGAATAATAAAGGATATGAATGTCCAACTTACCAGCAAACCAATGGAAAAGGTGCTGGAGTGTATATGTTTGATGCAAATAATGGTGATTTATTATGGTGGACAAGTGCAAATGCGACAGCATCAAACACTGGTACAGCAAAATTTACTACAAATACTGATATGAAATACAGTGTCGTCAGTCGTATTAATACAAAGGATCGAGATGGTGATGGTTTAGTCGATCATTTGTATTTTGGCGATCTTGGTGGGCAAGTATGGCGAGCCGACTTAAATAATAATCTTGCAAGTGATTCAACAGCCGATTTTGCAACTCATGTTGTTAGGCTGCTGAATTTACATGCAACTGATGGAACAAGTCCACGCTTTTATGAAGCTCCAAATTTTAGTGTTTACGGATATGGTGCAAATACGTTGGCTGTGATTAGTATTGCAGCGGGTAATCGCAGTTTACCTGTCAGCGATATCACCACAATTGGTGCAATTTATAATATCTTTGATAGAGATGTTACAAAAACAAGTCTATATTCATTATCAGCCAGTCAACTTTCATCAACAGTGAGTACACTGGGTAATGGTGGTTTAGTTGATTTGTCAAATATATCAAATTTAACAGCTCGTAATTTACCGACTTATGGCTGGTATCAGAAATTGACAACAGGTTATAAAGTCATGGGGGAAATGGCTGTTTTAAATAAAAGCTTATATGCCAGTATTTATAATCCCTCTGGAGGCTCGACTCAAACCTGTGGTGTAGGCGTTAAAGGTGAAAGTTCAATCCATCGTTATTGTTTACCGTATGGTGTATGTGAACAAATTCTAACGACTGATGTCAATTCATTTAAAGTAGGAAATGGGATTATGCCTGTAACCATTGGAGCTGCCACAAATGGAACAAGGCAAGTTATAGGCGGTACTTCAAGTGCTCGACCAAGTGCTAGTGTAGGTGGTGTTGCTAAATCGCAAACCATTCGCCGTCAGATTGTGCCATTAAAATGGTATGAGCAAGATAGCCCATAATCTGAAAATCACCATATTCAATTAAAATTTAAAATTCAGTATGGTGTGATGCTTAATGGAGAACAGGATGCCTCATACCAGACAGGGGTTTACCTTAATTGAGCTGATGGTGGTCGTGGTCATGATTGCCATTGTTGCCACCATTGCGATGCCGAGTTATCAGGAATATGTGCGTCGCTCTAATCTGGCAGCGGCACAGCAAGAAATGCAGAAAATTGCAGCCTTGCTAGAACGACATCGTTCACGTAACTTTAGTTATTCGGGCTTTGCCTTAAAAGGAACAGCCGACAGTAAAGGGCCTTATTACGATGTCGCGAATGCGAGCGATACCGCTTTACTATTGCCATTAAACAGTAGCAGTGGGTCGCAAAAATACACATTAGATCTGAATTTAAATACACAGCACTGGGCAATTAAAGCCAGTAGTGCCGATTCAAATAATTACTCGCTGCTTCTGACCAGTACTGGGTTTCGCTGCAAAAATAAAACAACAAACAATATCGATTTTACGACCTGCGGTACAGGTTCGGAGACATGGTGATGCAAGCAAAGCAAGGATTTACCTTAATTGAGCTGATGATTGTGGTGGCAGTCATTGGGATTCTGGCGGCAATTGCCTATCCGAGTTATCAGAATTATAAAATACGAGTGAATCGCGGTGAGGTTCAGGCCGAGCTGATTCGTGTGGCGCAGCAATTACAAAGTTATAAAGTGGTGAATCGGAGTTATGCCAATGCTTCACTCAGCGGTTTGGGTATTACATCGAATTTTCCGGCTACAGGAACAGCATTTTATACATTAGGATTAACGCTCGATACCGATAATCAGGGCTATGTGCTGACGGCAACACCCAATGCATCAACGATGCAGGCCGGAAATGGTATTGTATGTTTGAATCAGGATGGACAAAAGTACTGGGCCAAAGGCAGCAACAGTTGCAGCTTGAGTAGCGCCTCGGACTGGGATGGAAAATAAATTCAAAACTATGGATAAGTCAAAATTTAATCTTTCATTCGTTTGCGATTTGACGTAGAATACTGCCCTCTATGAAAGGGGTTTGAAGTGTTGCCGATGGTCGGCGCAGGGATAATCCGTAAGAATTATAAGGCTTTTATCATGGTAGTTATTCGTCTTGCACGCGGTGGCGCAAAAAAACGTCCATTCTATCAAATCGTTGTTACGGATAGCCGTAATGCACGTGATGGTCGTTTCATCGAACGTATTGGTTTCTTCAACCCGACTGCTCAAGGTCAAGCTGAGAAACTACGTTTAGATGCTGATCGTTTTGCTCACTGGGTATCTCAAGGTGCTCAACCATCTGAGCGTGTTGCTTCTTTGGCTGCTCAAGCTAAAAAAGCTACAACTGCTGCATAATTTGTAGTAGGTAGCCCATGACACCAACACAGAATGTACCTGAAGATCGTCTTCAGATTGGACAGTTACGTTCCGCTTATGGATTAAATGGGTGGCTCTGGGTGTATTCCAATACAGAACCTATGAGCAACATGTTTGACTACCTGCCTTGGTACATTCAGACCAAAGCAGGTTGGCAAACTGTCGATGTAAAACGTTGGAAGCCACATGGCAAAGGGCTGGTTGTTTCGCTGAAAAATGTCAGTGACCGTACAGCAGCAGATAACCTTGTGGGCGCCACCATCTGGATTTCAAAATCACAACTTCCGAAAGCCGATGTAGACGAGTACTACTGGTCAGATTTAAAAGGCCTGACAGTACTGGGTCTGGATGAAGAAGAGCATGAAGTGAATTTGGGTCAAATCCATGAGTTATTTGAAACCGGTGCCAATGATGTCATGGTCGTACGTGCGACTGCGGACAGTGTGGATGCTGAAGAACGAATGATTCCATGGCATAAAGATGTGGTACAACGTGTCGATCTGCAAGCAGGTCGAATTTACGTCAATTGGGGCGTAGATTACTAAAATCGTGGGCTTAGCCACAAACGCAGTTGGAAAATATAGGAGTCTGCGATGTTTTTTGCAGTCATAACACTTTTTCCAGAAATGTTTGATGCAATTACGGCTTACGGAATTAGTGGACGCGCAACCAAGCGTCAGATTGCAAAAGTCACTTGCATCAACCCACGTGATTTTGCACAGGGTAATTACAAACGAGTGGATGAACGTCCATTTGGTGGAGGCCCTGGCATGGTAATGATGGCCGAGCCACTGGCAAAAGCAATTACCCATGCAAAAGCGCTTGCCATGCAAGCAGGCTGTCAACATGTACCTGTAGTGTACATGTCGCCACAAGGCAAAACCTTACATGAAACCGCCGTGCAGCAGTTCGTTCATTATGATGGATTGATTGTGCTTTGCGGACGTTATGAAGGGGTCGATGAGCGACTGATTCAACACTATGTCGATCAGGAATGGTCGATTGGTGACTATGTCCTGTCAGGCGGTGAGTTGCCAGCAATGGTACTCCTCGATAGCATCATTCGGCGTTTGCCCGATGCAATGTCTGACGAACAGTCACATGTACAAGATTCCTTTGTGGATGGTTTACTCGATTGCCCACAATATACCAAGCCTGATCATTTTGAAGGGCTAGATGTACCCGAGGTACTTAAATCGGGGCATCATGCCAATATTGAAAAGTGGCGGTTTTTGCAGCGTTACCAACGTACACTTGAGCGCCGACCAGAGCTGGTTGAGCATGTCGAGTTGAGTGCGCAGCAAAAAAAATGGCTAAAAGATAAGTAAGGACAGCCAAGTCAAGTGCGAGTTTGTCCTTGCACCCTACGAGAAGCCATGCTTCGAGTTACTGCTTAAACATTGTTTAAGCTGAATAATAGGCTCTTTAAGGTAATGTTGCTTTAAAGGGAAAGTTAAACAGGGTGATATGCGCTTTAGCCTCTATCCCCAGCGGCGTCAGAGACCTCTTCTCGCCCGCACATATTGGAGATTCCACAATGAGTGGTAAACATCCTTTAGTTCAAGCTGTTGAAAATGCACAGTTGAAATCTGATATCCCTGCTTTTGCTCCTGGTGACACTGTTGTTGTCCAAGTTAAAGTAAAAGAGGGTGACCGTGAGCGTCTTCAGGCATTTGAAGGTGTTGTAATCGCGAAGAAAAACCGTGGTTTAAACTCTGCATTCACAGTACGTAAAATTTCTAGCGGTGTTGGTGTTGAGCGTGTTTTCCAAACTCACTCACCAGTTGTTGCTAAAATTGAAGTGAAACGTCGTGGTGACGTACGTCGTGCTAAACTTTACTACCTACGCGAGTTGTCTGGTAAAGCTGCACGTATTCGTGAAAAATTGCCAGCACGCAAACAAGGTTAATCTTAACGTTGTATGCTTGCAAAAAAATGCGCCCATTGGGCGCATTTTTTATGTTTGAAATTTAATTTATAAGCCTTGCAGTTTAAGACGGTTGGCATGTTGACGGAAAATCGATACCGGATCTTGAGCAAAGACCGAGCGAAGCCCAAGTACCTGATTCACTTCATCGAGATGATTCAACACGTAATTATCGCGTATGACTGTACCAATATGACTACTACAGGCCGGTACCAGCCCATCATTATTCTGGCCACTAAATACACTGGTGAGGCCAAGTAGGTAATCGGTTAGATCAATAGGATTGGTTAAAACACTGGCGCCACTCCATGAATAATATTGAATACCATTAACCTTGGCTGCGCCCTGTCCGCAAGCTGTTGTTGGTACACCAGCAGAAAAAGTGGCATTAAACTTATTGGCGCCTTCGGTCGAGAGGCTATAGGCTGCGCCAAGTGAATCCATCGGATACTGGCGTGGATCGTCGAGTTGACCAATGGTAATGAAGTTGGTGGCTGCATTGACCAGTGTTGCAATTGGTGCTTCAAGTACCGTTCCAGCTAAGGATTTATAAATTAAATCGGCCAGAGGTGCTCCTTTTGCAGGCCCGCCTACAGTAGACACCGAAGCGACTCGATCCGGCAGTACCCCTGCCACATAGCGAACCGATTGTGAACCATGGCTATGGCCAATCAGATTAACCTTTTGCGCACCGGTAATGGCTAAAATATCTTGTACTTCGGCCAGTAACTGTTCACCACGAACTTCGGAGGTATTGGCAGCAGATTGGCGCGTGGTCCAGACATTTGCCCCGTTTTTGGCTAAATCCTGCGGAATCTGATACCAATAATCCAGACCAAAGGCTTCTGTACCCAGTTTATTAAAACCAAATAAGCCATGTGCCAGTACAATTGGATACTTGGTCTGGGCATAGCTTGAAATGACAAAGGATGTCTTGGCATTTTGAATAGGTGCAGAACTGGCCAGAACCGGCTGAGCCAATACCATTAAAATACCACTGAGTAATAATTTAACTTTCATTGAAATGTTCCCTGCATTTATTTTTTCTGGATTTGAATCTGCTAATGATGTTCAAATCGGATGTTATGTCCTTGTTAAAAAATGATTTTTAGTTTTGCTCAACTCCTTTTGTTTAGATGATCAAATTGTGAATTATTCTGTAAGTGGCAAGCGCTGACCACGATCTTTCGCGGCTTCAAAGGTTTGAATACGCACTTGATCTTGCTGGCGACTAAAAGTGGAATTACGAAGTGATTCGATGGCTTTTTGCTTGGCGCTGTCACTCATGGAGCTGTCTAAAATGCTTTGACGCGCATCAAGATATTGGGTCACGGTGGCTTTCCACGCTGTACGCTGTGTATCGAGATTTTCTAAACGAGTAGTGGCTTCGGGGCCAACCAGTTGGGTTCGCATATCGTGTAATTCTTGTGCTGAGCCACCTTTACGTTTTATGGAGGCGGTTAGCTGACGTAAATCATCGAGTGTTGAAAGCTGTTCCAGATTGGCTTTCCAGTCTGTAGGTAACTGATAAAACAGTGCCCGCAGTTGCTTGGCCTTTTCTACATCGCTCAGTGCATTGTTATTTAAAATGCGCATACGATTAAGTGTGTACTGATTGTAAAGATCTTCTGAGCCAAATAAGCCTTCAATCTCGGGGGCAGAAAAGAAACGCTGCCGAAGTGCCATGCGCGATGCAAAAACACTTTGGAAGTAAGCCAGCTCATTTTTAGGGCCAGCGGGTTCAGGTAGGGTGCCCAGAGCCTCCCGATACTTTAAGTAGCGTTGCCACAGATCCGTGGTCTGACTTAAAGCAGGATCGGTTAAACTCGCGGCAAGGTAGGCTTTAAAATCCTGATCAATTTGGGCTATGGATTTTTCACCATATTGTGTTAGGAAATATTCAAAGCAATTGCGCGTTTGCTCATTGACCACCAACCGATTCGATCCATCACGTTTGAGCTGACAATTGATCTCGGTATCGCGTTGGCTGGTGCTGCTAAAGGGCATTGTAGTGTTGGCAGTATTTTGTGCAGAAGGATGCACAGCACTTGCTGCCGACAATTGCGTTGCAGTCACATCACTGCGCTGTGCCGATGAAGCCGCAGGCCTTAACCACATCACCAGTAAGGTCACCAAGACCACCAAACCGAGGACACCTGTCCAGATATAAATTTTTTTCGATCCTTGCATACAACATTCCAAACCGCACTTATTTTTATTCGATGATGATGTTAATCAATCTCACTAAAAAAATAGCATATCTCTGGCGAAATAATTAAAAAACGGATGAACGGATTTGATACCATGGCGGCTGATTTTATTGACACACAGTACGATTATGACCGCAGATTCTCGTAAGCCATCCAAACGTCCAATTAGTGGAGTATTTTTACTGAACAAACCGCTAGGTCTGAGTTCAAATGGTGTCTTACAGAAAGTTCGCTGGCTATTTCGTGCACAAAAAGCCGGGCATACGGGCGCGCTTGATCCGCTTGCTACCGGACTTTTACCGATTTGTTTAGGTGAAGCGACCAAGTTTTCGCATTATTTACTCGATTCAACCAAGCGCTATCAAACCGTGATCAAGTTGGGTCAAACCACCACGACAGGTGATGTTGAGGGTGACATTGTCCAGACTCGCCCTGTACCTGTATTGACACGTGACCTCATCGAAACGGTATTGGCGCAGTTTCGCGGTGAGATTCAGCAGATTCCCCCAATGTATTCGGCGCTCAAGCGTGACGGTCGTCCCTTGTATGAGCTAGCGCGTAAAGGGGTCGAAATTGAGCGTGAAGCACGACCGATCACGATTTATGATTTAAGCTTGATCGATTTTGATGCCGATAGCCTCACGCTGGATGTGACTTGTTCCAAAGGTACTTATATTCGTGTATTGGGTGAAGACATTGGTGAAGCACTCGGTTGTGGTGGGCATTTAAAAGCATTACACCGAACTCAGACTGGCCATTTTGATTTAATTCCAGAATACACGCTTGAATATTTAGAACAGCTCAATGAATCTGAGCGTGATGTGCTATTATTGCCGCCCTATGCACCAGTTGAATATTTACCAAAGGTTCAAATTCCGGACGGTCGCCTGAAATTTTTCTGCAACGGACAAGAAAGCAATATCGATCATGATGCAGCGTCAGAAGCATTGGTGTTTGATGGCGAAAGATGTCTAGGACTCGCTGAAATTACAGATAAAAAAAGATTGGTGCCGAAACGTATTTTAAATTTATAAGGCATAACCTCAGATGGAAATTGAAGTTCTACTCAGCTTAATCTTTTTTGCGTTTTGTGCAGGTGCAATCGATGCGGCTGTTGGGGGAGGTGGGTTGATTCAGATTCCCGCCATCATGAGCACATTTCCGCAAATGTCGCCCGCAACGGTGATTGGTACCAATAAATTATCATCGATTTTTGGTACAGCATCAGCAGCCTATACCTTTGTTCGTAAGGTCAAACTTCAATGGAAATTACTGGCAGTGATTGCCGTATGTGCATTGATCAGCTCGTTTCTGGGCGCTGCTTGTCTGTCCTTGATTCCACAATCGTTTCTACGACCATTCGTGTTTGTGATGCTGATCGTGATTGCAGTGTATACCTTGCTCAAGAAAAATTTTGGGCAGGTACATTCTGAAATCTCGATTACCCCTAAACTCCTGGTGCTTGCAGCAATTGGCAGTTTACTGATCGGCTTTTATGACGGTATTTTTGGCCCAGGAACGGGCAGTTTCTTCATCTTCTTTTTTATTCGTTTTCTAAATGTTGATTTTTTACATGCCTCTGCCTTGTCTAAAATTGGTAATTTTATGACCAATCTGGCAGCACTGAGCTTTTTGGCACCCACAGGTCATGTCATTTTCCAGATTGGTCTGATGATGGCCGTTGCCAACGTGATTGGTTCGGTGGTCGGTGTTCGTGTGGCCTTGAAATATGGCAGTGGCTTTGTCCGGATTATCTTTTTAATTCTGGTATCTGTCTTGATTTGCCGTATTGGTTATCAAATGTTTGTGACAGGATAAATTCGGCTACAACGTTTTTGATACACAGCACTGACACGAAGTATTCAATTTAGTTTCAAAATTCGACATACACTCTAAGAGCAACTTGATGCGCAGGTTGCTCTTTTTTTTCTTGTTTAGCCAAAATTATAAATAGCCAGAATAGGAAATATGACATGAATATTTTTGAAGCCTTACGTGAAAGCCACGACCAACAGCGTCACTTGTCTGAACAACTGGTTCAAACCAGTGGGGATAGCGATGAGCGCCAACAACTGTTTGATGCACTGAAAAATGAACTGTATGCACACTCGGTGGCAGAAGACCGCTATTTGTATATTCCGCTGATGTTTAATGATACCGGTCTGGATATTACACGCCATGCTCTGGCCGAGCACCACGAAATGGATGAAATGGTCGAGGAGTTAGAACAAACCGATATGAGCAGTCCAAGCTGGATTGCAACGGCGAAAAAACTGGCGGACAAAGTACATCATCATTTAAAAGAAGAAGAACACAAGTTTTTTCAGCAGGCCGGTAAAATTCTCGACGATGCTGAAAAAGAGAAACTGGGCAAGCAATATTTGAACGAGTATGCCAAGTACAAAAAAACAGCGTCTGTGTAACCTGTCTACTTGGTCTGTAACTGTGCGATCTTGCACTATTTAGGTAGCAAGATCGACTTTCTTTTTAAAGGTTACGCCAATCGAGGCCAGAATGACACAGCCCAATGCCAGCCACTGCAATGCGGTAATTTGCTCATGTAACAAGATTAGTCCAGCCAGTGCTGCCAGTGCCGGTGACAGGCTCGATAAAGTGCCATAGCTGAGCTTGGTTAAGCGCTGGAGGGCAAACAGATCTAAAGCATAGGGAATGACGGTTGCCAGTACTGCAATTAACAGTGCTTTAGGCCAAAATGCTGGCTGAAGCAGATGCTGTGGCTGATGTATAAGCCCCACGGGAAGTAGCACTACGGCAGAGAGGGTAATGGCAATGGTTAAGGCGTGCATGCCAATATTTTGCCGAACCACTTTATGACCAAAATAAATATAAAATGCCCAGCACAGTCCCGCACTCAAAGCAAACACCGCACCTAACAATGAAAAATTGGCCTGTGCTGCATCTTGCCAAGGCACCATCAGGGCAATCCCTAAAATTGCAAACAAAACCCAGATCGAATCACTACGCTGCTGGATCGACAGCAAGGCTAAACCCAGTGGCCCAATAAACTCAAGCCCCACCGCAATACCTTGCGGCAATTTGCCAAGCGACATATAAAACAGGACGTTCATTAAGGCCAGTGCTGCGCTATAACACAGTAAATCGCGCCAAGCGAGTACTGGCAGCTTACGCAAGATTTTCCATGAGCGAAACATGATAAACACCAGAATCGATGCGAAACATAAACGCAAAATGGTCACACTCAAAGGATCGAGTACGGCAATCAGCTGTTTGGCAAATGAGGCACTGATTTGATAACAGGTCATTGATAGCAGCATTGCAATCACGGCGATCAGCGTTGAATTGGGCATAAAGAGATCCAGTTTAAATGATTTAATCCTGCATTTTTCGGGCACGTTGAGTGGTGAGGGTGCAACCTACCGACGCTGTAATAATGGTCGCCAAGGCCAACCACTGATTCCAAAGCAGTATTTCACCCAGAAAAATAAATCCCGAAAATGCGGCAACTGCGGGTTCGAGGCTCATTAAAGTTCCAAAGCTCAATGGCGTTAAACGCTTCAAGGCCAGCATTTCCAGTGAAAAGGGTAAAGCGCTGGCCAAGATGGCCAGAATAATAAATAGAAAAAGATTTGGAAACTCAAACACCTGACCAATATTTCCGCTGAGCAAGGCAAAGGGCAATAAAATCAGTGCGCCAACTGTCATTCCCAAAAATACAGTATGATTTCCCGAAACACCTGAAGGTTTTTGGCCCGCAATAATATATAACGCCCAGCAGGCGCCAGCCGCGAGTGCCAGTACAATGCCCAAGCTGTCTAAGCCATGCTGTGCTTGACCAAAAGGAAACAGCAAAATCAGGCCCAGAATGGCACACCCCACCCAAAGCAGATCGTATCTTTGCCGTGCATAAAACAGGGCCACGCTTAATGGTCCAATAAACTCAAAAGCCACCGCAATACCTAGTGGTAGGCGCTGGAGTGACAAATAAAACAGCGCATTCATTCCGGCCAGTGCTATGCCATAACTGATAATTGCCCGCCAGCGAATTTGCCCCCAGTTGATGGTCCATGCTTTAAAAATAACCGATAAAATAAGCGCCCCGAAGCATAAACGCATTGCAGAAACGGTCAGTGCTGGATACTGTGCAAACAGCATTTTGGCCAACGAGCCACTACTTTGCACACTAATCATCGCAATCAAGAGGATCAAGAGTGCGTGTAGATGAGATTTGGAATCAGATAAAGACATTTTTAATGTTTGGTATATTTTTGCCGATCATAATCGATCTACACATAAAAAAGCCACAGGCTAGGCTGTGGCTTTTCAAAACATACAGGTTTAGAACAAGACGCGAACGCGAATTGTGCCTTCAACCTGATTGAGCATGTCTAGGGCTTCTTGAGACGCCGATGCATCGACATCCATAATGAGATAGCCAATGTCACCCTTGGTCATCAGGCTTTGGCCTGAAATATTGACATTTTGCTCTGCAAACAGGTTATTGATTTTAGACAACACACCCGGCACGTTTTTATGGATATGTAATAAACGATGTTTGCCTTCAGTCAGTGGCAATGCGATTTCTGGGAAGTTCACCGCAGAAAGCGTCATACCTTTGTCTGAATACGCAACAAACTTTTCAGATACTTCAAGTCCGATGTTCGCTTGCGCTTCCATGGTTGAACCACCCACGTGCGGTGTCAAGATGACGTTGTCTAGACCACGCAGGGCAGATACGAATTCTTCACCGTTTGCTTTTGGCTCTTTCGGGAATACGTCAACAGCTGCACCCGCAAGGTGACCAGATTTTAGCGCATCGGCCAAATCTTCGATGATCACACACGTACCACGTGCCGCATTTAAGAAGATTGCGCCTTCTTTCATTTTGGCAAACTGTTCTTTCTTGAAGAAGTTACGTGTAGACGGTACATCAGGAACATGTAAGGTCACTACATCCGCAGTGGCCAGAAGTTCGTCGAGTGAACCGACTTGACGCGCGTTCCCCATTGGAAGTTTGGTTACTGCATCGTAATAAATGACGTGCATACCCAGACTTTCAGCCAATACTGAAAGCTGAGAACCGATGGAGCCATAACCAACAATACCTAATGTTTTGCCGCGTGTTTCATACGAACCCA
This sequence comes from Acinetobacter sp. ACZLY 512, assembly GCF_023614015.1. Classification (NCBI taxonomy): domain Bacteria; kingdom Pseudomonadati; phylum Pseudomonadota; class Gammaproteobacteria; order Moraxellales; family Moraxellaceae; genus Acinetobacter; species Acinetobacter sp. ACZLY 512. The sequence goes on along the minus strand of NZ_JAKIVI010000002.1, from coordinate 127,550 downwards.
CTGCAGATTTGTCCCAACCACCGCGGTGACAGACTGCCGACTTTTCAGGGACACGACGCAAAAGAAGGATTAATTCCGCAAGCACCAGTTCAGCTACTGAACGGGTATTGGAATAAGGCGCGTTAAATACAGGAATACCACGTGCCATTGCTGCTTTTAAATCTACCTGATTGGTTCCGATACAGAAACAACCCACTGCGATGAGCTTGTTCGCAGCTGCAAAGACATCTTCGGTTAATTGAGTACGGGAACGAATACCAATAAAGTGAGCATCTTTAATGGCGTCTTTTAACGCATCGCCATCCAGTGCTGTTTTACGATAATCGATATTGGTATAACCCGCTGCATGAAGCGTGTCGACGGCGTTTTGATGAACGCCTTCTAACAACAAGAAACGAATTTTGTCTTTAGGTAGTGATAGATGTTGGCTCATTACGGCTCCGCTACAAAGGCCAAATTTAGTCGCGGTATCATATCACAGAGTCATGCAAGTTGTTCATTTCTTATATACCGACTTGTCATCGGAAAGCGTGTATTTGCAGGGGAAATGCCGCGCCATCATGCCCCGAAGCGGTGCGTTTTATAGATTTATTCGTGTTTTCTTACAAGTTTTAAAAGCGAATATGCATTATGCGTGCGTATACGCTTTATCCGCTCGGCGCTTACATGTAAAATAAATAGACTGCTTGGCTCTCAGACTTGAGATGCTTAAGAGGCCTTGCCCGTATTGCGCTTGTGCCGTGATGCGATGGTCTCTTCCCACCTGTTACTTCTTGCTAGGTCTGCAAACGATGAACGCTCCAGTCGCTTTAACACCTGAGTTACTCACCCAATTAACGGCAATTGTCGGTGAAAACCGCATTAAAACAGATGCCGATAGCCTTGAAAATTGGGGGCGGGACTATACAAAGCATTTTGATCCGAATCCATCCATCATCGTATTTCCGTCGACTACGGAAGAAGTTCAAGCTGTGGTTCAGCTTGCCAACCGCTTTAATGTTGCGATTACGCCATCTGGCGGACGTACCGGACTTTCAGCAGGTGCTGTGGCAGCCAACGGTGAAATTGTCATCAGCATGGACAAAATGAACCAGATCCTTGAGTTTTATCCTGCAGACCGTATGGTGCGTGTGCAGGCAGGTGTGGTGACCGAACAGTTGCAAAACTATGCCGAAGAACAAGGCATGTATTATCCGGTCGATTTTGCCTCTGCGGGTTCAAGCCAGATTGGCGGTAATATTGGCACCAATGCCGGCGGTATTAAAGTAATTAAATACGGCATGACCCGTAACTGGGTGCTCGGTTTAACCGTGGTCACCGGTAAAGGTGATGTTTTACGTCTGAATAAAGGCATGATCAAAAATGCGACGGGCTATGCCTTACAGCATTTGTTTATTGGTGGTGAAGGTACCTTAGGCCTGATCACAGAAGCGGAAATCAAACTTGAGCGTCAACCGCACAACTTACAGGTGATGGTACTGGGCGTACCAGATTTTGATGCGGTCATGCCAGTTTTACATGCATTTCAAAAAGAAATTGACCTGACTGCATTTGAGTTCTTTGGCGAATTGGCCATGCAAAAAGTGCTCAATCACGGACATGTTCAACGCCCGTTTGAAACCCAATGCCCATTTTATGTGTTGCTTGAATTTGAAGCGCCGTATGAGCCTATCATGGACAAGGCGATGGAAATTTTTGAACACTGCATGGAACAAGGCTGGGTATACGATGGTGTAATGAGCCAGACACTGGATCAGGCAGCCAACCTATGGCGTTTGCGTGAGGATATTTCAGAATCGATTGCGCCGTTTATTCCGTATAAAAACGATATCTCGGTGTTGATTACTCATGTACCGGCGTTTATCCGTGAAATTGATGCCATTGTACAAGAAAACTATCCGGACTTTGAGATCTGCTGGTTTGGTCACATCGGTGACGGCAACCTGCATTTGAATATTTTAAAACCTGAAAACTTAAGCAAAGACGAATTTTTTGCAAAGTGTCAGGTGGTCAATAAGTACGTATTTGATACGGTTAAAAAATACGATGGCTCGATTTCTGCCGAGCATGGTGTGGGCATGACCAAAAAGCCGTATCTGGAGTACTCACGTTCTGCTGAAGAAATCGAATACATGAAAGCACTGAAAAAAGTATTTGATCCAAAAGGCATTATGAATCCGGGTAAACTCTTTGATTTATAAGCAGAATCATGATGTGTGACTACATAGTTACCACATTGTAATCCTTTAGGGCGTAGCATCTTGATGCTACGCTTTTTTATTTTCAAGATGTATTGGATGACGATGTTACGATTAGCTGCGATTTCAGGTTTATGTGTGGGACTCATGACCGGCTGTGCCACCACCAGTAAATTGATGCCGTTTAAGGACAAAGCAGGCCAAACGCCAATGCAACAGGTACTCCATGCGCAACCTGAAATTGCCAAAGATTATCAAAATACCTCGATAGAGCAGGTATTTAACCGCGCCGAGTCGCCGACTGTGTCACGTATTACCGTGATTCAAACCGGCTTGCTAGACGATTCAGTCCGTGCGATGCGTACCGAATATATGTTTAAGCGCCTCGATAATGCATGGCAATTGCAAAATAAACAACTGAGTTACCAGTGCGCACGCGCTAAATCACATCGTGGTTTTCAAACGGCAAAGTGTAATTAATTCTATTGTATGTGGGTCTAGATTCATCTGTGCCCGATGGATGGCGCTATACCCGCATGTATTTATTCGACCGATCACGCACTAAAATAAGTCCAATCTAAAGATATTAAGCCGCGTTAAATTTTTTTATACTATGTGTTCTCTTTAAAACCATATCTTTAATTAAACAATGAAAAATGTATTGATTCTCAGTGTGCTGGCAGCATCTGCTCTTATTAGCGCATGTTCAACAACAGAAACATCTAAAACAATTCAGAGCCCGCAGGTTACTGCTGCAACAGCTCAAGTACGATACGCAGGGGTAAAAACACCAGTTTCGATTGGTAAATTTGATAATCGCTCAAGCTACATGCGCGGGATTTTTTCAGACAACGTCGATCGTTTAGGCGGACAAGCCAAAACCATTTTGGAAACGCATTTGCAGCAATCGGGCTATTTCTCGGTTTTAAATCGCGATAATTTGTCTGAACTCAAACAAGAAGCAGGCTTTAGTAACGGCACACAAGCCATCAAGGGCGCGCGTTATGTGATTACTGGTGATGTCTCTGAATTTGGGCGCAAGGAAGTTGGCGATCAGCAGTTATTTGGTATTTTGGGCCGTGGTAAAGAGCAGATTGCCTATGCCAAAGTCAATTTAAATGTGGTGGATGTACGCACCTCTGAAGTAGTGCATTCGGTACAAGGCGCTGGTGAATATGCGCTTAGTGCCCGTGAGGTGTTGGGCTTTGGCTCTACCGCTTCATATGACTCAACCTTAAATGGCAAGGTTCTGGATTTGGCTGTACGCGAAGCTGTTAATCATTTGGTGACCGATATCCAGTCGAATCGTTGGTCGATGCAGTAATAGCCGAGCCACCGCAAATGAAAAAACTAATTCTATTGAGCAGCTTAAGTGTGCTGTTTACAGGTTGTGTTTCTGCACCCAAATCGTTGTATAGCTGGGGAAGTTATCCTGAGCAGTCGTACCTGATGTACAGTGCGCCGCAAAAAGCCACGCCGGCCGCGCAAATTATCAAGCTTGAAGCCGATATTGAAAAAGCGAAGGGCAAAGGTCTGGCTGTTCCGCCAGGACTATATGCACATCTTGGGCTGATGTACCTCCAGCAAGGCAACAGCCAAAAAGCAGGCGAGTATTTTCAGCTTGAGAAGCAGGTGTATCCTGAATCGAGTATTTTGATGGATCGTCTTTCGAAAAAACTTACGGCAAGTACGGGGCAGGTACGCTCATGAAATCACTTTTAATGTCGTTTGGCCTTGCCGCAACCGCACTGATGACAGGGTGTGCCAGTTCGACTGCATTGCAAAAAGACACCACGGCCTATCAGCAGCATATGCCTAAATCCATTTTGGTTTTGCCACCGGTCAATGATTCACCCGATGTCAAAGCGACCTACAGCTATTGGTCGAGTGTAACCGTGCCGGTTGCAGAAGCGGGTTACTATGTATTCCCGCTGGCTGTTGTCGACAGCATGTTTAAAGAAAACGGAGTCACCAATGGCAGCGATGCACAATCGATTGCACCGCAGAAGTTGCAGGAAATTTTTGGGGCCGATGCCGGGTTGTATATCCGTGTGAAGGAATACGGATCGAGCTATCAGGTGCTACAGAGTGTGACCACAGTGGCCGCGGATGCCAAATTGATCGATCTGAAAACCGGAGATGTACTCTGGAGTGGCAGCAAGCGAATTGCGCAGTCGAGCAATAACGGCAATGGCGGTTTAATTGGTGCTCTGGTCGGTGCATTGGTTGAACAGATTGCCAGTAGCTTAAATGACCGTGCTTACCCAATTGCCAGCGCAGTCAATTATCAAATGCTTACGCCAACGCCTGCAAATCCGGGAATAGGGCTACTTTATGGCCCACGTTCACCGCAGTTTCAGCAGCAGGCGAGCGCGAAATAACCGCTTGTGGATTACCAAGTATGATTTCATTCAGATCGCAGCGGACCAATGTGCCGCATGCGATCTTTTTTGATCTAAACACGTTACACTAATCAAGTCTGTCAATCTGTTTGCTGGAGAATGCGGTTGCTAGAGCAAATACAAAAAGTAAGCAATGAACTGATTATCGGTTTAGTTGGGGCGGTGGGAAGTAGTCTGAACATCCTGACCACTACACTCACCGATCTGCTAGAAACCGAATTTGCTTACGACGTCGAGATTATTACGGTATCCAAAGATATTCTGGCGCAGCATGTTGACGAGCCAGCACATCCACTGAATGCATTTGAACGGATTTATCGTTATATGGATGTCGGCAATCAGCTACGCCATGACCACGATACCGACTTTTTGGCCCTTCAGATTGCACGTCTGATTGCCAAGCACCGTCAAGCATGGCAGGCACAACATCCAGACCAAGATGCAAGCCAGCGCCGTGTAGCCTATATCATCGATTCGTTAAAGCATGAAGCCGAAATTCAGGCGCTCAGACAAATTTATACCAATGGTTTTTTTCAGCTGTCGTTGTATGAATCAAAAACGGCGCGTCACAGTTCATTGATTCAACATTATGGCATTAGCCCGGAAAGTGCCCGCATCTTGATTGAGCGCGACGAAGGCGAAGCCAATGCTTATGGTCAACACACCAGTGAAGCGTTTCACTTGGCCGATTATTTTTTAAAGCTCGATAAGTATAATCCTGAACAATCACGTCAACCTGAGCTGGAGCTACGGGCATCGTGTTTACGCTTTTTAAGAATTCTGTTTGCAGACCCGTACATCACGCCAACCTTTAATGAGTTTGCGACCTATATGTCGTTTACTGCCAGTGTACGTTCAGCCGATCTGTCGCGACAGGTTGGGGCAGTCATTGCGCGTAACAATACGATTTTGGCAGTGGGATCGAATGATGTACCGAAATTTCAAGGCGGTACGTACTGGCCGTATCTAGATGATGACACCGGCGAGGTACGCGATCTCGAATCGGGCCGTGATTTTATGCGTGGTTTCGATGCCAATACCATTGAAAAAAATAAAATTATCGATGACCTGTTTCAGCAACTGGCTGAGGTGATTGATCAATCGGTGGAGCAAGAACGAACAGCGCCATTAAAACTTCAAATTCAGCAAATCTTAAAAGAAAGTAAAATCAAAAAAATTACCGAATATGGGCGGGTGGTCCATGCTGAAATGGATGCCTTGCTCAGCTGTAGTCGAAGCAACATTTCAACGCAAGGGGCGACATTGTTTGTGACGACTTTTCCGTGTCATAACTGTGCCAAACATATTATTTCTGCCGGTATTGAAAAGGTCGTTTTTGTTGAGCCATACCCTAAAAGTAAAGCCCTGATGATGCATGAAGACTCCATCATGCAAAAATGGGAGGGTCGAGAAGCGGCCGATCAGCCAAAGTTAATCTTTGAGCCATTTGTGGGCGTTGGTGCGCGTAGCTTTGTCAATCTGTTTTCGGTGTCGCTGGGGATTGGACGTAAACTCAAACGTAAATCCAAAGATGGGTATGTGTTGCAGTGGGATGGCAAAACGGCGCAGCCACGCTTGCCGATGTATGGTCAATCGTACCACGAGCTAGAACAGCAGATTGAGCAGTTGCTCAAAGACCAAAACTAAAACAAGGCCCAACGCTGGGCCTGTTATATCGGCCTAACGCCTTAGCACGCATGATCCAGAATACGAATATCAACCTCGATCACGTGTGCTTTTACACGCGCTTGATAAGCTTGCATGTGTGCAGTCTGTAAATGTGCCTCTAAATGTGCAACGCTTTCCCAATGTTCAAGCATGACGATTGACTGTGCATCGTGACGTTGAAAACTGACCTCAGACGCATGATCAATCATCGGCTGGTAACCATGGCAGCCATCTTCTGCAAGCACTTCAGTGCGAATACTGTGTAGAGCAGCCAGCACGGCTTCACGATGCTCGGCACCTGCGTGGGTTTTAATTTCGGCAATCACGGTAATCATGCATGCTGCTCCTGATCGTGCTGCTCAAATGATAGAGCAGTCGATGCAAACACGGTTTCAAGGTGTCGACGATACGCCGTTTTATAGGCCTCGACTTCTGGCTGCTTAATCACATCGTTGGCAATAAAGGTTGGTAGTGCCGTCATACCCAAAAACTGGTTGGCTTTATGAAAAGGGAGGTATACACCATCGACCCCTACACCATGAAAGAACTGATCTGGATCTTCAAATGCATCGAGTGGGGCATTCCACGTTAAGGACAACATATACTGTTTGCCTTGAATCAGGCCACCTGATCCGTAAGTCTTCGTACGATCTGAGCGGCTACGGCCATCGCTGGCATACAAACTGCCATGGCCTGCGGTAAAGACATCATCGATATACTTTTTAACTGTCCACGGTGCACCCATCCACCAGCCGGGCATTTGATAAATCACCACATCCGCCCAGAGATATTTTTCAACCTCTGTATCTGCATTGTATTTACTGTCTGCACGCGTAACCTGTACCTGATGCCCCAGTTCACTCAATACGTCTGTGGCGAATTCGGTCAGGGTGTCATTCAGTTCACCTTTGGAATGTGCAAAGGTTTTTGCACCATTAATCAGTAAAATTTTGCTCATAGGATTGGATAGAAATTGTAAAAATTGAAGGCAGTATAAAGCGCATAATGTTGCTGAAAAATGCTGGAATGAGAAAAAGATTATTGATTAAAAATCATGAAAACATCTATTTACACAGTCGAACTGAAATTTTTACACTTCAATTTCAATCGGATTAAAATAACATTTAGCCTGTGATTGCGTGATTTCAGGCTAAAACAAATCAGCTGTTTTAAGTGGCCTTAGCAGACCGTCAACAATTCTCGCATCGACGATTTAAGTCAAAAATGCTAAAATCATCACATTGAAATACAGATCAGGCATTATGCGAATCGTGCTTCAAAACGCACACGCAGCATAATGATCTTGGCTTTATTCTCACCTTGTATGCAGGGTGAATTTTATTGAGCAGTTCAGCTCGTGATTCATATCAATTTTTTAATACTTGGTGCTCGTCATCAGGGGCTTTATTTTTTCAAAAATACCTATGCTCGATAATGAGCATGTGAGATACGTTGAGCATCATGCAAAAGAAACACACTACTTCCCTAAATCGTGCAACGTTGATGTTTCCGCTGGCCTTGGTGCTGTTTGAGTTTGCGGTCTATATCGGCAACGATCTGATTCAGCCAGCGATGTTGGCCATTACGCAAGACTTTGGTGTTAGTGCCACATGGGCGCCGTCGTCGATGTCGTTTTATGTTCTTGGCGGTGCCTGCGTGGCTTGGCTGCTGGGGCCATTGTCGGATCGTTTGGGGCGTAAGCGTGTTTTGCTGGCTGGCGTCTTGTTCTTTGCAGTGTGTTGTCTGCTGATTTTACTCACACACAATATGGCGCAGTTTTTGGCATTACGCTTTTTACAAGGCATTGGTTTAACTGTAATTTCTGCTGTGGGTTATGCGGCTGTTCAGGAAAATTTCGAAGAGCGGGATGCCATTAAGGTGATGGCACTGATGGCCAATATCTCGTTATTAGCACCATTGCTTGGCCCGGTACTGGGCGCTTTTTTAATTGATTATGTTTCTTGGCACTGGGGATTTGTCGCCATTGCTGCCTTGGCTTTTTTAAGCTGGTTTGGGCTGAAAGCCAAAATGCCGAGCCAGCAGCAAAGCGTAACCCGTCAGCCATTTATATATTTATTTGATGATTTTAAACGCATTTACAGCGATAGCACCTTTTTAGGCCTCACGCTGGCACTCCCACTGGTGGCGATGCCATTGATGCTCTGGATTGCGTTATCCCCGGTGATGCTGGTGGATGAGCTAAAACTGAGTAGTGTGCAGTATGGTTTGGCTCAGTTTCCGATTTTTCTGGGGCTGATTGCGGGCAATATTGTTTTAATTAAAATCATCGATAGGTTGACTTTAGGTCGCACCATTTTAATCGGGCTGCCGATCATGCTATTGGGTACTTTGGTGCTTATGGTTGGAGCGATCTGGCAGCAATATCTCATACCATGTTTATTACTCGGAATGACTTTGATCAGTTTTGGTGAAGGTCTCAGCTTTTCGGTGATTTACCGCTTTGCATTGATGTCTTCACCTGTGGCCAAAGGCACAGTGGCCGCAGCGGTATCCATGTTGTTGATGTTTAGTTTTTTCCTGATTATTGAACTGGTACGCGCGCTTTATGTCGAGTTTCATATCATGGCATTTAGTTTATCTTCGGTGTTTTTAATTGCATTATGGTTTGGCTTTCCGCGTAAGGTACTGCTGCAACAAATGCGTATCCGCCAAGCCAATGATCAATTCTAACTTAAGCTTTAACGAATCTCTTGCTGCAACAGTTGCGTACGTAAGTTGATCAGCTCGGGAAGGGTCTCCAAAATCAAACTGATCTGTTTGAGTACCAGCATCAGGTTATCGGCGCCTGAGTTGCTTTGTGCCAAACGCTCAATTTCACGCAATTGTTGTTCGATTTGACCCTGAGGCAATCGCTGGTGTTGCTGTAAAACGGCATGCAGCATCTGCTGACATTTTTGCATGAGTGCCAAAATCTCTGGATCCTCCATCTTTTCCCGATGACTCCCCAAAGCCGAAATGTAGCTTAACTGACTGTGGCTATAAACCAAGTAGCGAAAAGCCGAATGAATTAATTCGGGGTTCGGGTGTGGCTCTGCACTAAGACTCGAAATCATGGTCGAGAGTTCAATTTGTCTGTTGTGTGCCAAGCGCCGAGCAATCCGGTACGCCATGCTATTATTGCGGCCCGTTTGATATTGCTCAATCACAGAAGAAAAATACGCCACACAGGCTTGGCTACTGTTACGAATATTGTTGGAAATATTGCGAAAATTCCAGTCAGGCCAGATGAAACTGACCGCAAACCAAGCCACGGCACAACCGAGTAAGGTGTCGATCACACGCGGTAAAATAATCGCGTAGCCTGCACCTTTTAAATTAAAAATTAGCAACACCATAAGCGTGGCCATACTGGTGGCCAGCGCGTACTTTTTTTGTCTGAGATAAAAGAAAAACACCCCACAGATCACGGTGATCATGAGTTGCCCATCAACGCTGGGAACAAAATACAGGATGGGCAAACCAAATATAACGCCGAGCAGGGTGCCAAGCGTACGTAATCTTAAGCGACTTTTGGTCGCAAAATAAGTCACCTGACACACAAACAGTCCGGTCAGTAAAATCCAGTAGCCATTTTGCGCAAAAGGCAGTAGCGAGATGAGCGAACCGGCAGCAAACACAAAGGCGATACGCGTGGCATGACGAAATAAGGCCGATTGAGGCGTCAGATGCTGACGAAACTTAAGCCATAAATCCCGTATGCCATGAATATCGTCATCCAGTAAGTTCAGGTTATCGATATGATGTTGCATCCGCTGTGGATAGGTGGCTTGAAGATCATCGAGGTTACTCAGTTGATCATCCAGATTATGTAAATTCTTTAAAATTAATTTGAGATTTTTCACCTCGATGTTGTGCGGGTTTTCGGCAATCCAGTCTTGCATCGACAGCTCTAGTTGCAGCAATGACTGCTTGATTTCCGGTCTGGGCTGATAGGGTTGGCGACTCAGAATGCATTGGCTTAATTGTTCGCAGGCCTGTGCTTGCAGGCGAATATTTTTTTGAATCCGAAAAATCAGATCGCTGCGGCTAAAATTGCGCTGAATTTGCTCATAATGCAAATAGTTGGCGCTGACCTGTTCATGGATGTCTTGTGCGACAAAGTACAAATGTAACCATTGCATACTGTTTTTATTGACCCGCGATGCCTTTAAACGGCTGAGTAATGAACTTTTGGCACTGTTCAGACTTTGCACGGTTTTGCTGTTTTCGAGTGAAAGTTCAAACAGCAACTGCTCAACATTGTCGAGATTATCGGGATCAAATAAGCGTGACTTTAAGGTGAGTACTTGCGATAAATTTTGAAAAATCTGAGCCAGATTGTCTTGCACGGCAAGTGTAGGCTTGATCATAAAAAACAGCACAGAGGTCAGGCCGTACCAAAGCACACCATAAACAAAATACAGAGGTTGCTGATACCAGTGTGTGTATTCTCCTAATCCAAAAAGGGTATAAACAGACAGCAGCACAGTACCAAATGAAATGGTCGCATAACGTTGACCAAGTGAACCCAGCAAAATTAAAAAGCCACTCGATAACGACAGGTACACAATAAAAAAAGCGGGATAGGGCGCCAGTAACTCAAGTATGGTACTGACCACAAAAAATAGTACCGACACATACATTAAATTGCGTAAACGAATAGTCAAGCGGTCATCAAAATCGGTGAGGGCGGTTGCAATTGCACCCAGCGTCACTGGAATGATCAGTTCATGTAGACCTAAGCTTCGAAGCCCCAAGGTGGTCCCGAGCAAAACAATGAAAATCTGGACGCAATACACCAGCGTTGCATTAATTTGATAAGACGACAAAAATTCAAAGCGACTGCGCATAAATGTTATAGTTGTTAAGTTTTTTATGTTTGTAGATTGGGCTTTTTTACACAGGCTGTCAATCCGTTTACCGTATCATCGCTACTAGCACACTCATGTAAAAAAGGAGCCATTTGAAGGCTCCTCTTTCAAACTGCGAACAAGAATGCAGTCATCAACAGCGACTGAAAATCAGAAACTGAAATTAATAACCTACGGTAAAGCGTTCCTGAACGTGGTTGCGCTGTTCAAGTTCATCGGCCAATGCAACGGCAAAGTCCTCGGTTGAAATTTTACTGACATCATCGGCAACCAGCAGTTCATCTTTACCCAAACGGAACTCGCCGGTACGTTTACCCGGGCCGAATTCGGCAGATGGCGAAATATAGGTCCAGTCCAGATCGTCAATCTGTTTTAATTTATCCAGAAAATGTCCTGCTGCCTCAGCTTCGGGACGATACGCCTCTGGAAATTCTTCTGTATCGATTAATCGAACATTCTGATGCGGAACATGTAAGCTACCTGCGCCGCCCACCACGATATAACGTTTCACTTTCGATTCGTAAATGGCTTTGAGCAATGCATTGGCATCGAGGCCATGAAAACGCACTGAACTGATCACTGCATCTTGGCCTTTCAACGCATCGACCAAAGCATCGTGATCATTTAAATCTAATGCAACCGCCATAACGCGTTCTGTTTCTGCAACTTTATGAATATCTCGAGCAATTGCCTTAACATAGTGACCGCGTGACACCAACTCTTCTAAAATTCGAGAACCCGCCATACCTGTTGCACCAATTAATGCAATTTTCATATTTTATTCCTCTGACGTTTATAAAATGCACAAAAATAAAAGTGACTGATTCAAAACTATGACAGTTCGTTTTGTAAATCGCGTTCAGTTTATGTCCGTCAGATGTAAATCAAGGTAGTGCTTTGATGACCAAATAGACGCTTGTGTAGCAGTTTTTTCACAGATATGCGGGAGTTTAATGAGCAATGTAAATGGTTTTTGCACTCCATCATGTGGATAACTTGATTGTTATCCACACGAACATAAGGAGGCGTTAGAGTTTTGGGTCGTCCAGATTGTCGTAAATCATTGTGGTTTTAGGCATTGGTTCCGGTTCGATATTTTCATGCAGCCATTCGCGCCAGATCGCCAAAAGAACTGCCAAAATGACCGGGCCAATAAAGAGGCCGACCAGTCCAAAGCTGGCAATTCCACCCAATACACCAAACATAATCAGCAAAAATGGAATTTGCGTCGCGCCAGAAATGACCAACGGACGAATTACATTGTCGGAGGTGCTGACAATACAAACTCCCCAGAGCATGACCCCAATCGCACCGACCATCTGGCCTTGAGAAAATAGCCATAAGGCCACCGCGCTATAAGCCAGCGGTGTACCAAATGGAATCAACGCCAGCAAGAAAGTGACTAGGGTCAGTACCATCGGGTTAGGGACGCCTGCGACAAAGTAGCTCAGCCCGGCCAAAATAGCCTGTGCCACAGCAGTCAAACCCACCCCATATACCACCGCACGTGTGGTTTCAGAAATCGTATCTAAATAATGATGAATTCGAGGGCCAATCACCATTTCGAGGGCTTTACTCACTTGCGATAAAATCGTTTGACCATCACGGTAAAAGAAGTACAACGACAGCAAAGCAAAGCACAGTTTGACCAGATTTTTACTGATTTCACTTAATACAAAGCGCCCATAGCCCATATGGCTTTGCAGCCAAAGGGTCACGTTTTGGGTAATATTGCTCGGATTGGTGTTGATTTCATTGAGAATACGTACAATTTCCTTACCTACAATCGGTAGGTCACGGACAAAATTTGGTGCGTCCAGATGCCCAGAAAAAATTTGCTGCTGTAACTCAATAAACAGATTGCGCCCTTCATGCTGTAAAATAAACACCGCAAAGGTAAGCGGAACTCCAATCACTAAAATGATAATGCTGATCATGATGGTGGCGGTCAGATTCGGGCGATGTTCACCAAAAAAACGCTGAATCCGCTTGTATAGCGGCCACGTCATATACGCAATAATCGCTGCCCATACCACAGGAACAATAAAATATTTCAGAATGTGAAAACCCAAAAGCAGCAGGATAATCAACAAACCGAATAATAAAGCACGTTGCAGGGTTGGCGCGTATTGTTGCACAGAACTCTCTAAATCATGATGGGCGAGGCCAAATCATATTAACTGAAAATAACTGACTGGCAAATAAACAGTTGGTTTTATTACGTAGCCAAAAATAACGCTGTTTTATCTGTTAAGAACATTGTTTTAGAACCATTTGCTCTTATCTTCAATCAGTGCATCTAGAAGCGGTTGCCACTGTTTTTGCAACTCAATAAAATTCTTCTGAGTTTTATCAAAAATACTTAGACCCTGCATGGCGAGCTGACCGTAGGCACTGCGTTCATTGATCGATGCAATTGGTGCTTGCTCAATCTTGTCAAAAAACTGTTGAATATCTTTACTGCTTGAGCTGTTGGCTTTCATGCGATTGGCCAGCAATAAAATTTCGACCTTGCCCTTACGAATCCGCTTGATATCGTGGATATCTTTTAAAAAGCGCTTGGTGCTATCAATATCAAAAAAAGAGGGTTGCAGCGGAGTGACGATGGCATGTGATTCACTGATCAGATGCTGTGCCTGATCATCTGAAAGCGCGCCCGGTGCATCAATAATTAAATACTCGATTCCTTTGGGCACTTCACCAATCGATTTTTCATGACGCCAGTCCAGACTTTGAATGCCTGCAACATGACTTGGCCGTTGTTTTAACCATTGCCGTGCCGATTTCTGATTGTCAGCATCGGCCAGTGCAACGCGATAACCTTTTTGTGCCAGTGCAGAGGCAAGTGTGATTGCTGTTATGGTTTTGCCACAGCCGCCTTTTTGATTTGCTATAAGTATCGTTTTCATGCCAGATATAAATGCTTAAATTTCTGATTTAGATTAGCATCTTTTTTCGGGAATATGCGCAGACATGACAAAAGTGTTGCGCTTATTTAAAGTGTGGCTCACATTTCAAAACAGGAATTCTTATGTCCATCTGGATGGCAATGCTGATCGGGGTGTGTATCGGGGTGGTAGTGACCACCTTGATTCTTTCAAACAGTCGTAACGGACGGATTAAAGCCGAGTACGAGCAGTATATTGCCGAGCTTGAACTTGAGCATCAGCAAGCGCTGATTGCAGCACAAAAGCGCAGTGTCAATACCAGCCGAGCGGTCCTGAAAGGCAAAATGGCCGAGCAGTTTGCGCCGATTTTGCCAGAATTCCGTTATTTACCGAGCGATGCGAAATTTATTGGCGATCCTATCGATTATCTTATTTTTGATGGCTATACCGATTTTAGAGATGGCGAAGGACATGCCGATGATATCGAGGTGATTTTAGTCGATATCAAAAGCGGAGGCGCACGCCTGACCAAAGGACAGCAGGCGATTGCAGAAGCGATTCGTCAAGGACGGGTGCGTTTTGAAACGATACGGATTGATTTTGATGAGGTTTAAATACGACTACGTATTTTACATAGACGGTTACTAAATGATGCTAATTTTTTCATGGGTTTGAGCATAGTATAATCAATATATCCACATGATTTCATTGCATTCCCGTCGAGGTTCTCTATGCGCAAACGCTTACTGATCAGCTTGTGTGCTGCGTTGTGGCTTGGGCAGGCCAGCGCATCAAATTCTATCGAATACAATATTGCCCGTGGCCTTCAGCCCGAAGCAAAAGGACAGGCCATTTCTGTACTAAAACCGTTTTACGGTGATTTTCGGATTTTAGGTTCAAAGCAGTATTTTCATGATGAACAGGCCAAGTTTTCACCCATAGACTATGCTGTGAGCTGGGGCTTGTTTGCACATCCGAATATTGCATCGCAAATTAAGATCAATCAGTATGACCGCTATTTAAACTGGAGTATGCGCACCGTACCCGTGCCGCCCGAGCAGGCCTTAAAAATGGTGTCGAACATGCACATCATTCCTGCCAATCCAACAATTGCCAAACAAATTACGCAGGTTAAACGTGGTGATTTAGTTCGACTCAAAGGCGACTTGGTTGAGGTAAAAGACAACAATCTGGTCTGGACATCATCGTTAGCGCCAGGCGGGGTGGGTGATGGTGCCTGTGAAGTCTTTCGCGTGAGTTCAATCCAATGGATCGAACGTCAAAATATTTAGCTTGAGATTAAAGCATTTGAATTGAACATATCGAGATACTTTATTCTGATAAAAAAACGGCCTATAAGGCCGTTTTTTTAAGGATTAAGATTTTGTTTTGAGCATCTCTTTCCAGTGTCGAAGTTGCTCTTGTGCCTGCAAATAATGCCCTAAACCTTGGGTCATGGGGGCGCTATGTGCAGTACTGCTGGCAGCGGAGGTCTCGGCAGTACTATAGGCTTTGGCTTGAATATCCCAATACTGGTAAAACAGTCCCTGAATATAGCGGCCTTGTTCGGTCTTTAAATCCAGTGCTTTGAGCATTTGCAGCGCAGAATTTACGGTATCGGCTTTTCGGTTGCGTTCAAACTCAGGCGTTAAATCTCCGCTTTTTTGCAACTTGATCAGCTCTGCTTCCATGTCGCTGTTCATTGCATTAAAGCGTTGTTCAAAATCATCTAGCGCGGCAATATCCTGCGCATCTTGCGGGGTATTGTCAAAGCTTTTAGGTGGTGGTGTTTGAAGCTGCTTCATCACATCCTGCTGCTGTGCGCTGGCTGCGGGCTTCTCGGTGCTGTCGGGCGTTTTATTGCAGGCGGTGAGTAATAGCGAGCCACTTGCGGCAACAATCAGTGCATACACATACGTACGGGTTTTCATTTTCATCACCACTTTTTTAAATTTTTTTAAAGTCATAAACATAGGTTACATAAGGAAAGGTAATTTGGTCGGAAGGTCGTTTTCCTGTGAAGCTAAAGATCACGGCTTCAAATTCAGCTTTCAACGCCAGTTGCTCAGCCTCGGGCATGGCCGCAATAAAACTGGTTGAGAGTAAGCGCTGGCTCATCACCTGCTCGACGCTTCCACAGTGCGAATGTGGAAACACATGTGCGCGTTCAAGCTGAAATAATTGCTGATACTCAAATACTTTTTTCCATTCGCCACTGTGATAGCGCGGTGTATCGCCTTCTAAGGGTGCCAGAATATCTGCAATGGCTTTTACCCAAGGTACATGCTCATCGCGCTGATTCCATATCAAGCCCAAATGTCCTTCAGGACGAAGCAGCTGATGCATTTCATTGAGGCTTTCGATATTGGCAAACCAATGAAAAGATTGTGCGCACACAATCGCATCAATGCTTTCAGATGCAAGTGGAATGGCTGTGCTGTGTGCCTGAATCGCGATGACATCAGGATGTGCAGCCTGAAGCTGTTGCAACATCTCGCGTATTGGCTCTACAGCATAAATTGCTGAGGTGACTTGTTTGAGGTAGGGAAGAAATTTTCCTGTACCCGCACCCAAATCAATCACACTGGACTGAGCATCAAGCGCCAAGTCTTGCTTGAGCCAGTTCACCACTGCTTCTGGATAGTTCGGGCGCGCATGCTGATACAGTTGTGCAGCGTGACTGAATCCTTGTTGTGCCGTCTGGTGAATCTGATTCATGGTGGCGTACTCGTGCGAAGTGAGAGGGCTAACTGCCTTCATTCATTATAGAAAGATCTGCTGAAGTGGTGATTGAAATAGCATTTTTAATACAATTTAATCCGTTCTGAACCGGTTTTCGTTTTAGCATGGCTCTGTGGTATCCATAAACATAAAGCGTGACATGATCCTGATGGATCGAACACCTTGAACCTAATGAGTAGAACATGACCCAGAATATTCCTTTGATTCAGCTGCACGACGGCAATACCTTGCCCGTACTCGGATTTGGTACCTATACCCTAAAGGGGAGCGCAGGCGTCGATACCATGCTGCGCGCCTTGACGCACGGTTATCGTTTTCTCGATTCGGCATTTAACTATGAAAATGAGGGCGCTGTAGGTCAAGCGTTACGGCAGTCGGGTCTGCCACGTCATGAGGTGCAAATCAGCTCTAAACTACCAGGGCGTCATCATGCTTATCCTAAAGCACTGGAAACCATTCAGGAGTCGTTGTATCGCATGCAACTGGATTATCTGGATCTGTATATGATTCATTGGCCTAATCCAGCGCAGGGTTTATATATCGAAGCATGGCAAGCCCTGATTGAAGCGCAGCAACGTGGATATGTGCGCTCGATCGGCGTGAGTAATTTTCTTCCCAAGCATCTGGAAATTTTGCGTCGAGAAACCGGTGTGGTGCCAGTGATTAATCAGGTCGAGATGCATCCTTATTTTAATCAGGCCGAACAGCGTGCCTACGATCAGTCGCACAATATTGTGACCATGGCGTGGAGTCCGCTCGGACGAGCAAATACAATTCTTGAGCATGTCCAATTAAAGCAGATTGCACAGCAGCTCAATCGCTCAGTGGTACAGGTGGTGTTGCGCTGGCATCTTCAACACGGCGTGATTCCGATTCCTAAAGCCACGAGTGATACAAACCAGTGTGCCAATTTAGCCATTTTTGATTTTGAATTAAGTTCCGAACAGATGCAGCAAATTGATGCCTTGACCCGTACAGATGGTCGATTACGCGACCAAGACCCGGCAAGTTATGAAGAATTTTAATGGGTTGTATCTTCCGCTTCATTTCTGAAATGGCAGCGTAACAGGGCAGGCTCAGAGCAGATGGCTTGCCAAGAAATCTGCATTGTGTCATCTTTTGCCCTGTTTTATCTGGCATGCCCTTATAAAATAAGCAATTCACGCTGTAGTGCAGTGGCTTGCCTTAACGCAAAAATGAACATTGGTCATAATTTTCGGTGTATCCATGGACAAACAAATAATTTTTGAAGATGAACATATCCGTGTCATTTTTCTCAAAGGAACCTCAAGTGAACTGGTCATCTCTTTT
Organism: Acinetobacter sp. ACZLY 512; assembly: GCF_023614015.1. Classification (NCBI taxonomy): domain Bacteria; kingdom Pseudomonadati; phylum Pseudomonadota; class Gammaproteobacteria; order Moraxellales; family Moraxellaceae; genus Acinetobacter; species Acinetobacter sp. ACZLY 512. The sequence continues at coordinate 109,470 of NZ_JAKIVI010000002.1, read as the reverse complement.
GGTGATCTGATTACACGGGCCAAAGGTTTGTCAATTAATGCCGAAAAATCCTTAGTCAAATACGACTATAACGTGCTCGGTATCATGCCGAAAGTGAAATCATGGTTTCCCGAAGCATCGATGCAACAGATGATGGAGCAGGTCAATCCGATTTTAGACACCTTTGAAACGGTGGTCGGATATGGCGGTTCAATGGGGGGATATGCGGCCATCAAGTTCTCTGCTTTACTGCGGATGCAGCGCGTAATTGCCTTTGTGCCACAGTATTCGATCGATCCGCAAGTGGTCGAAGACCGCCGATATGCCGAATTTTTCGATGTTAATGTGCATCGTGATATGGAAATTCGTCACGAAGATGTTTGTAGCGATGCCGAATATATCGTGGTGTACGATCCCTACTACCGTGAAGACCGTGAACATTACCTCAAAATCAAGCAGGTGGTACCGCAGCTTTTGACACTGCATTTGCCATTTACCGGGCATGAAGCTTTATCTGTGCTGGCCAGTTCGAGCTTGCTCAACGATTTTATTCGCCATCCGCTTGATCAGCGTTATTTTTATCAGCAGATGCGTAGCGTTAAGAAAAACAGTAAATTTTACTACCGTACCGTCATCCATAACCTGATGTCGCGACACAGCGCGGCACTGGGCCGGATTTTACGCAGTAATGATTTGCATCTGGACGATCAATATCTCGATGCGAATTTGAAGCAACTGATCACGCGAGTTATGCTCAACCGTCGTCAGGTGACCGAGCAAGATTTACAAAAGCTCGGTATCAAAGTGAACTTGTCGCAGGCCACCAGCAACCAGTTACAAGATCATTTTGGCAATCTGGTGGTGTTTAATCTGATTAGCCACAAGATTGAGTGTTATCCTGAAGAAGCAGTAACTCGTAATAATAAATACTTGATTGCGGTCGAAGCCAAAATGAGCGGCTTGCTCAAAATAGAAATTAATGGCGAGCATTATCTGGTTGTCATGAATGATCGGCGGGTGACCAAATTATTTAAAGAGCATGAAACGCTCACTCCAGATATGAATCCGATTGTGATTAAAAAATATCCTGATTATTATGTGCTTAGTTATAAAAACTTAAACTTAAGCAGCGATGAGCATGGATTATGTCATTTTGCTGAAGGCTCAGTGGGTGAGCTAGAGAAATTCAGTGCCGTGCAGTAAGTGCATACTATATAAAAAAGGGACGAGATATCGTCCCTTTTTCAATTCATATTCAATATGGCTAAACGCTTAGCGACCCACACCTACTTGTGTTTGTACGCCAAGATTACGTGGAGATACATTGGCATCGACACCTGCATTTGCATTGATCGATCCGACACGAACACCCACTTGTGTATTGGCTTTTACGCCAGCGTTTGAGCGCTCTTTTTTCTGATTCGACCAGCGTGAATCTGCACGTGCTTTTTGTTCTGCACGGTACTGGCGCGCTTGTTCACGTTGACGCTGCTCTTCATAACGTGCTTGTTCAACGCCACGTTCACCACGGTCGGTCACACGGTCTGCAACACCAAACGCACGATCAGTCGCATTCACTGCGATATCGCGCGATGCATGAACAGCTTGACCCGCAACACCGAGTGAAGCACCAGTGGCCGTGGTGGCAATATCACGCGTGGTATGTAAAGTAGTACCCACGATGTTGCCTACGCCACTACCTACACGGCCCAGCAAACCACCATTCGATTCAACTTGTGCATTTGCACCTACATTGAGCGCAGCACTCCCCGCGAAAACACCAGCAGAAGCAAGTACGCTCACAGCCAAAACAGCAGATTTGATCATTTTCATTTTTCTGTCCTTTAAAATCACACTCGGCGCAAAGTCGAGCGGTTGACATGTGTATCATATTCAACAAATCGTGATTTGTGTGCGTTCCATCAAAAAAATTACACGCCAAGAACAGCAGAAACGTAGATGCGGAGAAATCGTGAAGAGCAGCAAATAGATCGATTTTATCGTTTGATCAAGGGTAACTAGACAGTATTTATAATCGGCAAGCCTTGATATTGTTCAGACTGAACCCGTATAAAGAAAGAGCGAATTCGGATGCTGAGCATCTGTTCAGCAATCCCTTTTTTTATAATATTTACAAAAGAGCAGCATATGAGTCTCAACGCGGCATTTTTAGATTACGGTTCACTCGATATGAATGATCTGGATTTTCAGGCATTACGCGACTGTTTTCAACGTTTTGAACTTTATACAGCCACGACACCAGATCAGGTACTTTCACGCTTACGCAATATCGATGTAGCGATCACCAATAAAGTGATTCTCGATGCGCAAACAATTGAACAATTACCACACTTGAAACTGATTTTAATCTCGGCAACTGGAACCAATAATGTCGATCTAGCGGCAGCCAAAGCACGCGGTATTGTGGTGTGTAACTGTCAGGGCTACGGCACAGCTTCGGTTGCCCAGCACACTTTAACGCTCATGCTGGCGCTGGCAACATCTCTCATTCGTTATGATCGCGCCGTTGCGGCAGGTCGCTGGCAGCAGGCATCACAATTTTGCTTTTTAGATTATCCAATTATAGAACTCTCTGGCAAAACTTTGGGAATTGTTGGCTATGGGGAGTTAGGTCAGGAAGTTGCACGTTTGGCACAAGCCTTTGGTATGCAGGTGCTGGTGGCCAATATTCCCGGACGGCCGGCACATGCAGATCGACTTGCGCTTGAAGAACTCTTACCTCAAGTTGATTTTTTAAGTTTGCACTGTCCGTTAAGTGAACACACCCGACATTTAATTGATGCACAGGCATTGGCGCGTATGAAGCCTACGGCTTTCTTGATCAACTGTGCCCGCGGTGGAATTGTACATGAAGCCGATCTGTTAGCGGCTTTAAATCAGGGCATTCTTGCTGGTGCTGCAACAGACGTACTGAGCGTCGAACCGCCTACATCCGGGAATCCGCTGCTCGATCACACGCCCGATAATTTGATTATCACGCCACATTCGGCGTGGGGCAGTGTGCAAGCCAGACAGCGGATTGTCGACCAACTGACCGAAAATACATTGGGATTCTTACAGGGTCAGATCAAGCGTCGAGTCAATGTCTGATTAAGGTGTAGCACTTTCACCAAGAGGCGTGGTCACAGCACCCGATGGGGCAGCAGATGACGGTGCTGGAGATGCTGTCGTTGATGGCTGGCTCAGGCTACGCTGTTCAATGGGAACGGTAGCACTTGGGTCACCTGCAACTGCGGCTTTGGTTTGTTGCCATTTTTGTTCGGTGTAGCTTTTGGCATTGCTGGCTTTTTGCTGTGCAACCTGAGACTGCTCTTGTCCAAAGTTTTTGGTGTCTTCCCATTTTTCATTGATTTTGGCAGAGGATTTATCAGCACCGCGTTGGATCGAATTGCCAAGACGGTTCAGGTTTTCTCCTGCCTTGTAAGTTAACACTCGAAAAATATTGGGGTTATCGCCATACGGTGGCGTTTTGGCATCTGAGGGATTGGATGCTGTGCTGTTTGCTGCAAAGGTCACGCTGGTGATGGTCAGCGCTGGTACGCTCAATGCAAGACTCAGCAGTAAAGGCTTTAACATAAACACGATCCTGTGAAGTTCATCTATCAAGTCAGCTTTATATTAACCAGATCGGCGCCAATAAACAGCTTTTTAGAAAAAAACCATACAGCTTGCTACACGAGGCATACAGGTGTGAGGAATAAATAACAGCAGGACTCTGCCCTTAAACACGTTAAGGGCAGAAGAATTGGTTTATTGGCAAAGGGCCACATTTTCTTTCTTAAAGTTGTCACGCAGTGATAGGAAGTTGGCTTGTACGTTTTTATCGTACAAATCGAAAGTCTTGGCGGCACTTGTACCATCTTTGGCAATCACGATAGAGGTTGCCGAAATGAGGGTATTGCCACTAAAGGTCCAGTTCTCGCGTGCCTTACCGGCTTCCATCATCCCGGTAAATTCGATGGTGCATTGATTTCCTAGTTTGATCAGTTTGGCCTTATTGTGTTTGGTGTCCGGAAAGGCCTTGATATCCTTAACTTCTTCAATTACCCCAACTGTGGTTTCAGGAAGAGGTGGATTACTTGAACATGCAGTGATAGCCAAACAAGTAAATCCCACAAGTGAAAGCGTTTTTAAGTTCATATTTTCAGTCTATGTTGTTGTTCATTTTCTTGAGTATAGCGAACTTTAAACCAGAAGATAAAATCAAAAGCCCGGTTTTTAGCAATTTTTTGTAGAAAATTCCTGCTGTAGCAAAGCTAAAAAAGCATCGCGAGCTTTATGATTTAAGACATTTTGATGCCAGAAAAACTGATTTTGAATCGCGGTCAGATGATCAAACTGATAAGCGCAAAGCTGAGGCAGATTTTTGTATTGCTCATACATGCTTTTTGGAATCAACGACACGCCTGAGCCTGCACTCACGCAGCCAATAATGGTGGCATAGCTGGTAATACTGGTCATCGGGAGTGAAATATTTTTAAGTTTGAGCCAGTCTTCAAGTGCTGCACGATAAGGACAGCCTTCGGTCCACATAAAAATTTCTTTGCCAATCAAATCTTCTTGCTTCGAAATTTCGCCAAGCGATTCGGCCGCAATCAACACCATGTTTTCTTGATAAATCTCAAATTTTTTGAGCAATGGAAATTCAATCGAACCTGCCACAATCGCGCCGTCGATTTTATGCTGGCTCACATCGAGCAGAAGTTGTTTCCATGTCCCTGTGGTGATTTGAATGTTAACCTCGGGATAGCGCTGATGAAATTTGGCGAGTAACTGCGGCAGGCGCGTGGTGGCCGAAGATTCGATTGCACCGATGCGTAATGGCCCTGAAGGCGCAGCATCGGGATGAACACTACGTTTGGCTTCATCGCACAGTGCCAAGATTTTCTGGCAATAGTCCAGAAAGATTTCTCCCGACGGGGTGAGCTGTAAGCGCTTTCCATCACGATAAAACAGCGCCGTATTTAATTCTTCTTCAAGCTGTTTGATGCGTGTGGTGATATTGGAGGGCACACAATGTAGCCGAAGAGCGGCTTGCGCCATACTTCCTGCCTCGACAATTGTATGAAACATACGAAGTTGACTAATTTCCATGATCATACTTCATTAAAAATGAATGATGCAATCAATATAAGTTAATTTTTCTTAATACAACAGTCCGCTACGCTAAAGCCATCGCCACTTGAGATCACAGCCGAGTCCACCATGGCCATATCACTTTACTCACCACTACGGGTACAGAAATATCCAGTGAAGCTCTATGCTTGTATTGCCTTGACCGTATTGTGCTGGGGCTACTCACCGATAGGTGTACACAGTGCACTGATGGCCTATCGTCCCGAGCAGATTGCACTATTACGATTTATATTGGCGTCGCTATTTTTACTGGTGCTGGTGGCCAAAAAAGGAATTGAACCGCTAAAGATTAAAGATCTTCCTGCGCTGGGTATTCTGGGTATTTTTTCAGTCACCTTGCATCATTTACTGATCAACGCCGGACAGCAATATGTGAGTGCAGTGGCTTCAAGTATTTTAAGCCAATCGATTCCGTTGTTTACCTTACTGATTTCAGCATTTGTGCTTAAACAGCGCATTCAACTGAAGCAATGGGGCTGTATTTTACTCGGGCTTGTGGGCGCTGTACTGGTCATCACAGCGGATCGTGGTGTGGAGCCTCCTAGCTTGTACAGCCTATTCATTGTATTGGCAGCGGTGGCATGGGCAATTTATTTTAATCTATATAAAAAGTTCGCCCTCAATTACGACGTACTCAGCATGATGTGTTATGTCATCTGGTTGGGGACACTGCCTTTATTGCTGTTTAGTCCACATCTGCCGCAAGCGGTGATGGCTGCTTCGTGGCAAGCCAATCTATCCATTGTCCTGTTGGGGATTTTTCCGAGTGCATTGGCGCATGTGTTGTGGGGCAGTGTACTGAAAACACTTCCGTTAACCCAAGCATCAAGCTTTTTATATTGTACGCCACTCGTGGCGATTGCACTGGGCCTAATCATGACAGGAGAGAGGCCGTCATTAGGGGTACTCATAGGTGGTGCAGTTATTATTATGAGTCTCATCATAATGAACTATATTAAAAAATAGCGCTTAAAAACTGAATAAAATTAATAGAATTATCATAAATTGACATTTTGTCTAAAAAATAACAACACGGCGTCATTGTGCTTGGCTTCCGTTTTGTTAGGCTGATCTCTTCAAAATAAAAAAATAATATGAAGGATTCATATGACGAAGGATGAAACAAAACGATTAGATCGCGGATTTTTAGGACATCCCAAACCACTGCAAGGGTTGTTTTTGACCGAGCTTTGGGAACGCTTTTCCTACTATGGGATCCGACCACTGCTGATTTTGTATATGTCGGCTATGGTGACTCAAGGTGGACTTGGGCTTGAACGTACCGATGCAGCGGCGATTGTCGGCTTATTTGCTGGATGTATTTATCTGTTTACCTTGGTCGGTGGCTGGCTGTCCGACCATTGGTTGGGTCAAGAGCGTGCGGTATGGTACGGCTCAGTGATCATTGCACTGGGGCATTTATCAATTGCACTCACCGCATGGTTTTCAACCGTGTTTTTTTATTTAGGGCTGGTGCTGCTGGTGATTGGTTCTGGTTTATTTAAAACCTGTATTTCGGTGATTGTGGGCACACTTTATCAGGCACAAGATCAGCGTCGTGATGCGGGATTTTCCATTTTCTATATGGGAATTAATCTCGGCGCATTTCTGGCACCTCTCGTCACTGGATTGCTCTTACAACGGTACGGTTGGCATGTCGGCTTTGGTATTGGCGGTATCGGTATGTTGATTTCCCTGCTGATTTTTCGTTGTTTGGCTATGCCACAGGTACGCCAATTGAACCAGAATATGCCTGTGCAAAGCTCGGTACTGCGTGATCCTGCCAAAATTCGTAAGATTAAGCAGGGTCTTAGCCTAGTCGCTGTGTTACTTATAGCTGGATTTTTTTCCCTCTATCGAGGTTGGATCGTGATTCAGCCTGTGGTGATCGTGGAGTATTTCGCCTTAAGTATATTGGCGATTGTGACGGTCTATTTTGCCTATTTATTTTTGTTTCATCGTTTAAATCGTATTGAAAAAACCAAACTACTGATCTGTTTTATTTTGTTTTTGGCCGCCACATTATTTTGGGCTGTCTTTGAGCAACAGCCCACTTCATTAAATCTTTTTGCATTGGATTATACCGAGCGTCATATCGGTGGCTTTGAAATTCCGGTGGTTTGGTTTCAATCAATTAATGCCATCTTTATTATTATTTTCGCACCACTGGCGGCATGGTTATGGATCACGCTGGCACGACGCCAACGAGAGCCAGGCTATTTAGCCAAGTTTAGTCTGGCCTTAGTTTTTGCAGCATTTGGCTTTCTGGTGATGATTCTGGCTGCCCAGCAAGTACTGCATCATGGCGGTTTAGTATCGCCGTTCTGGCTTATCGGATGTTTGCTGTTCATGACATGGGGCGAGCTATGTTTAAGCCCTGTCGGCTTGTCGGCCATGACCCGTCTGGCGCCGAAAGGTTTGTCTGGGCAAATGATGGGCATTTGGTTTACTGCTACAGCGATGGGCAATCTGGTGGCAGGCTGGATTGGTGGTCATGTTTCTGGTCAACAACTGCACCAGTTACCGCCGTTATTTTCAAAATGTGTGGTAATTTTATTGATTGGCGCAGCCGTGATTGCGCTGTTACGAAAACCGATTCAACGTTTGATGCAGCATCAACACGAATATCAGCAAGGGTAAGGTCATGCAGATTCAACAACTCAGTGCACAGTACCGTTTGGCACAATTACGGGAGCAGATGCAACAGCATGCTATAGATGCCTACCTGATTCCCAGTGCCGATCCGCATATGTCGGAATATTTACCAGAATACTGGCAAAGCCGCAGCTGGCTTTCTGGTTTTACCGGTTCGGTGGGAACGCTGGTGGTAACAGCCACTGAAGCGGGTTTGTGGGTGGACGGCCGTTACTGGGTACAAGCCGCGCAGCAGCTTGCAGGCAGTGGTATTGTATTGCAAAAACAAACGCCAGATCCGCGTACTTCCTATGTGACTTGGCTGAGCCAACACTTGCCTGAGGGTGCACATATTGCGATGGATGGTGAAGTCACCTCACTCCAATTATTCGAGCAACTCCATACAACGCTCGGAGCAAACTATCGTCTGAGTACCGATCTGGATTTAATTGATCGTATCTGGACGGATCGGCCTGTGTTGCCCTGCGCTGCGCTATATGCATTGCCTGAGCAGGTCATTACACAGTCACGACAGGAAAAAATCGCTGCAATTCGTGAGCAAATGACACAAAAACAGTGTCAGCATCATTTCATATCTGCACTGGATGATATTGCTTGGATCTTGAATTTACGTGGTGCCGATGTCGAGTTTAATCCGGTTTTTTTGGCACACTTATATCTCGATGATGATCAAACCGTCATTTTGTTTATCGATGAAGCCAAGCTGTCGAGCCAGATCAAAGCCAGCTTGATCCGCGATGGCCTGCAAATTATGCCTTATACCGCCACCAAAGAGGTATTGAGCCAGCTTAAGGCAGGCACATTGCTGATCGATGCAACGAAAGTATCGGTTGCCCACGTTCAGGCCTGTCCGGCACAGATCAAGCGCAAGATCGACCTGAATCCGAGTAGTCTGTTTAAAGCCCAGAAAACACCTATCGAAATTGAGCAGATGCGCCAGACCATGGTCAAAGATGGTGTTGCATTGGCACATTTTTTTGCTTGGCTAGAGCAGGCGTTGGCTGAGCAGCAGCCAATTACAGAGCTCACGATTGATGAACGTCTTAGCCAGTTTCGTCAGCAGCAATCTGGATTTTTAGGGCTGAGTTTTGCCACCATTGCCGGGTTTAATCAAAATGGTGCCTTGCCACACTATCGTGCCACAAACAGTTCATTTGCCCAGATTCAAGGTCAGGGCTTATTGCTGATCGATTCAGGTGGTCAATACCAGACAGGTACCACGGATATTACCCGTGTGGTGCCGATTGGGTCACCCACACCCGCGCAATGCCGCGACTATACTTTGGTGTTAAAGGCACATATTGCACTTGCGCAGACTGTATTTCCTGAAGGGATTGCAGCCCCTTTACTCGACAGTATTTGTCGAAAAGAATTATGGCAGGAGCAACTGGATTATCGTCATGGCACGGGTCACGGCGTTGGCTTTGCGTTAAATGTGCATGAAGGCCCGCAAGTACTGTCTTACTATGCGCCAATCACGCCCTATTCGGGTATGAAAGCAGGCATGATCACCTCCAATGAGCCGGGACTTTACCGCGAGGGACAATGGGGGATTCGACTTGAAAACTTAGTGGTGAATCAGCCTATGGCCGATGCCCAGTCGGACTATGGTAACTTTCTTTATTTTGAGACACTGACGCTATGTCCGTTTGACTATCGCTGTATTGATATGGCATTGCTTAATGAATCCGAGCGCCGCTGGCTCAATGATTATCATGCCTTGGTGTGGGAAAAACTTTCACCTCATCTGACTGGCTCAGCGAAAGACTGGTTACAGCGGATGACGCAGCAGTAATAAAAAAAGCCATGTTTTTATCAGATAAAAACATGGCTTTAATTACAAAGTAGGAATTAACCCTGCAATACACTCACATCCGCAACCGCAGTAAATAAGTGACGCAACTGTGCCAACAAACGTAAACGGTTGGCTTTTAACTCTGCATCATCAGCCATCACCATCACGCCATCAAAGAAAGCATCAATCGGTGCGCGAAGTGCGGCAAGTTTAGACAGTGCAGCAGTGTAGTCTTTTGCTGCAAGTAATGGCTCAACCACAGGCGTGACGGCTTGAAGCTCAGCAAATAATGCTTTTTCTGCATCTTCTACTAAATTGGCTTCAACGACTGCACCTTCTGGTGCCGCTTCTTTTGCAAGAATGTTGGCAACACGTTTATTCGCAGCAGCAAGTGCAGCAGCTTCAGGTAACGCACGGAAGTGGTTTACAGCATTTACACGCTTGTCAAAATCAAGTGGTGATTTTGGTGCCAGTGCTTGAACGGCTTGAAGTACGTCAACGGCAACGCCTTGGTCTTCATATTTGGCACGGTAACGACCCTCCAAGAAAGCCACCGCATCAGTACGGGTTTTATCGTGATCTTTGACGATATCGCCATAGCCTTGAAGTGCAAGATTGACCAATTCTTCAATGGTCACGTTCAATTCATTTTCAATGATTAAACGCAAGATCCCAATGGCAGAGCGACGAAGTGCAAACGGGTCTTTCGAGCCTGTAGGCGCTTGCCCAATACCAAAAATACCCACCAGCGTATCCAAACGGTCAGCAAGGGCAATGGTTGTACCGGTTTTGGTTTTAGGTAAAACATCACCCGCAAATTTTGGTAAATATTGCTCACCTAACGCTTCTGAAACCTCAGTGTTTTCACCTTCAATACGCGCATAGTAAGTACCCGCAATCCCTTGAAGTTCTGGGAACTCGCCCACAAGTTCAGAGGTTAAGTCGCATTTTGCAAGTAATGCTGCTTTTTCAGCATCGGCTGGGTTTGCACCCGTAATTGAAGACAACGCGACTGCAAGTTTGGCAATACGTGTTGATTTGTCCCAAAGCGTACCAAGCTGTGCTTGGAATACCATGTTTGCCAATTTTTCTTTACGAGACGCAAGCGGTTGCTTTTGATCTTGTAAGAAGAAGAACTCAGCATCAGACAAACGAGGACGAACAACTTTTTCATTACCCTCGATAATTTGTGTCGGATCTTTTGACTCAATATTTGAAACAGTAATAAAGTAAGGCTGTAATTTACCTTCCGCATTGATCAAACAGAAATACTTCTGGTTGTCTTGCATGGTGGTAATCAGTGCTTCTTGAGGAACAGCTAAGTAGCGTTCTTCAAAAGTTGCACGTAAAGCGACAGGCCATTCAACGAGGCTTGTTACTTCGTCATGTAAGTCGGCTGGAACAATCGCAGTTGCATTCACTTCATCAGCTAACTTTTTCACTTGTTCTTGAATGGTTGCCTGACGCTTTTCAAAGTTCGCAACAACGTACGCTTTTTCGAGTGCAGCTAAATAGTCATTTGCATGCGCTAAAGTTACAGCCTCAGGTGCATGGAAACGATGACCATAAGTCACATTACCCGCTTGGTGATCCTGAATAGTGGCGTCAACGACTTGATCATCTTTAAGCAATACCACCCATTTCACTGGACGTACAAACTCGGTACGGCTTGCCGCAGAGCGCATACGCTTGGCAATCGGTAAATTATCTAAGGCAGTTTGTAAAATCTGTGGCAGTAACGCGTCTAGGCTTTGACCTTTGACGTCTTTTAGGTAGCAGACCTTCTCGACTTTACCTGCTTGAAAAGTACTGACTTGATCGGCAGTAATGCCCTGACCACGCATAAAGCCTTCAAGTGCTTTAGTTGGTTTGCCTTCTGCATCGTAAGCCGCCTGAACAGCTGGGCCATCAAAACGTTTTTGTGTGTCTGCTTGTGCGGCATCGACATCAATAATTTTCAGCGCTAAACGACGTGGTGCTGCATACGCTTCAATGGCAGCGAAGTTTAAACCAGCATCTTTTAAGCCTTTTTCTGTTTCTGCTTTTAAGGCATCACGTAAAGTTTTTAAGCTTTTTGGCGGTAATTCTTCGCAGCCAAGTTCGAATAAAACAGTATGTTTGCTCATTATTTACTCTCCTTGGCTTTTTCAGCTTGAGCTGCTTCACTTTCCGCTTGTGCTTTTAACTGTGCCAATACTTCATCACGTAAATGTGGTTCAGCCATTGGGAAGCCAAGTTCTGCGCGCGCTTGTACATAGCTTTGTGCAATCGCACGAGCCAGTGTACGTACACGTAAAATATAACGCTGACGTTCAGTGACTGAAATCGCGCCGCGTGCATCGAGCAAGTTAAAGGTATGCGACGCTTTAACGACTTGTTCATAAGCAGGCAAGGAGAGTTTTGCGTCAATTAAACGATTCGCTTCAGACTCGTAAAAATCGAACAATTCAAATAGTTTGTCTACAGGCGCATATTCGAAGTTATAAGTTGATTGCTCAACTTCATTTTGATGGAACACATCGCCATAAGTCACTGTACCAAATTGGCCTTTGGTCCAGACCAGATCATAGACTGAATCGACACCTTGCAGATACATGGCAAGACGCTCAAGGCCATAGGTGATTTCACCCGTAACAGGGTAACATTCAATACCACCGACTTGCTGGAAGTAGGTAAATTGTGTCACTTCCATACCGTTGAGCCACACTTCCCAGCCTAAGCCCCAAGCGCCAAGCGTTGGCGATTCCCAGTTGTCTTCGACAAAACGGATATCGTGGGTCAGCGTATCAATGCCAATCGCTTTGAGCGAGTCGAGATAAAGCTGTTGAATATTGTCTGGATTTGGCTTAAGCACTACCTGAAACTGATAGTAGTGCTGCAAACGGTTTGGGTTTTCGCCATAACGGCCGTCTTTTGGACGACGAGAAGGTTGAACATACGCCGCATTCCATGTCTCAGGTCCGAGCGCACGTAAGAAAGTTGCAGTATGAAATGTGCCTGCGCCCATTTCCATATCGTAAGGCTGAAGAACCACACAGCCTTGTTCGGCCCAGTAATTTTGTAGGGCAAGAATCAAGCCCTGAAAGGTATCAATATGAGAGATGGCGCGACTCATGTGCATCCACTAATTTATGCGAAAAAATTGTTCATAAGTATAAGGATTTTGCAGGGGAGTGGCAAAGGTTCTGTGTAGCTCGCAGCAAGAAAAAACAACCAAAAGCCACATTGATTGTCGGGAATGAGCGCGATATTGTGGAATCAAAATCTGTCGCCGAGCACCCGATATGTTTGAAAATAAAGTTAAAACTCCATCTTCGCAGTGTCGTATTCTGCTGGCAATCTTGGCCACACTCGGCTTGAGTACAGCAACGCAAGCAGGCTGGGTGACGGATAAAATTGTGACACATATGCAGCAGAGTATCCGTTATCATCAGTTGCCGATTGTGCACAAGCGGCTCAATGTCGATCAGCGGGTGCGTAGTTTCGAACTGTTCAATCCCAATCCAAATGCCCAATCGCAGCCGCTGGTGATTGCCTTACATGGTGGTGGCGGTAACTCCTCACAAATGATCAAGCGTTTTCAAGCACAGGCAAAAGCGCACGGATTTTTATTAGTGGCACCTCAAGGGATTGGGCCTTCAGAAAAAAAAGGCGTCTGGAATAGCGGTGGCTGTTGTGGCGATGCCGTGCAACAGCAAGTGGATGACGTGCGCTTTATTCAACAATTAATTGCGTACCTAAAGCAGCATTATGCAATAGATAGCACTCGTATTTATATTGCCGGATTTTCTAATGGCGGCATGTTGACGTATCAGTTGGCTGAGCAAATGGGCACTCAGTTGGCCGCAGTGGCGGTGGTGTCTGGTGCGATGTTTGAACAGCCGCCAGTTGCCAAGGCACCTGTGCCAATCTTGATGATTCATGGTACGCGTGATCATGTGGTTCCGGTGGCAGGTGGAGTCAGCTCAATCGGTTTTGTTGCCAAGGCGCAGACCAAAGCCTTCGAGCCTGTTCAATTTCCACTTCAATACTGGAAAGCCGCCAATCAGTGCCAGACATTAAGCGAGGAAGTAATGAGTAAACAGGTCACACGTCTAAAAGGAGAGGGCTGTGCGGCTGATCTGATGTTTTATCAGCTCGCCAAAGGCCACCATGTTTGGCCTGCTAGCACCAATCCGTATGATCGTGTCGATGCATCGACCCTGATCTGGAGTTTTTTTGAGCGGCATCATCGTTAATCAATTTTACTGCTGTGTATAAGATATAATTTAAATGCATTTTTAAGGTTGGTCTGTTTATACTTTTGTCTCTCAGGCAGTTCAATACCGAGGCGTACGACAGGTGAATCCAACAAAGCAAACTTGGCTAAATGATCTAAAACCCGATTTTCGCGTGCTGGCGCTCAAAGAGCGGATGTACTGTGCAGTGGGTGCCTTGCTTGGATTGGCCATTTCGTCTTGGGTAAGCTGGTGGGTACTCCATGGCATGAATGCTTGGTACATTGCGCCGATGGGGGCTTCATCTGTATTGCTGTTTGCTTTGCCATCTAGTCCTTTGGCTCAGCCGTGGAATATTGTGGTGGGCAATACTTTGGCCGCTCTAGTAGGCGTGAGCTGTGCGCTCTGGATTCCAGATCAAACACTGGCATTGAGTATTGCGGTCGGTATTGCAATTTTTCTGATGATGTCGACCGATGCCTTACATCCGCCGAGCGGTGCTGTGGCCATTACCGCAGTATTGGGTGGTTCGACGGTACATGAACTGGGCTATGCCTTTGTGATATATCCCGTCCTGCTCAATTCTGTTTTATTAATGGCTTTTGCAATCGGATTTAACCGTTTGATTGGTCGTCAGTTTCCGTATCCTCGGCATGTCAATACGCGTTCGAGTGATCCGACACCCACACAAAAAGTCACCATTCAGCCACAAGATATCCAGCGTGCTATGCAGGCACAGACCGAGCTGCTCGATATCAGTCAGTACGATTTAGAAAAAATTATTTTAGATGCGCAAGCGCAGGCGCAGCAGCGCCAGATCAGCCATTTTGTCTGTGCCGATATTATGAGTAAAGACGTCATGACGCTTGATCAGCACGAAGAAATTCAAGATGCACTAGAAAAATTTAAACAGATTAACTTGATGAGCTTGCCCGTGATTGACCAGCATAAACAGGTGGTCGGCACGCTAGCGCTTTATGATGTGGTGGAATGGTTTAAACGCGCAGCAGATCCACGGGCATCGTGGGAATTTACAGTGAATCAAATTATGAATCGGACGGTGATCACGGCGCAACCGCTACAGCCGATTGGCGATTTAATTCCTTACTTTGTCGAAAAATCGTTTAATTATATTCCTGTGGTCGATCAGACTCAGTTGGTGGGGATCATCAGTCGCGCCGACATGATTGCAGCACTCCAGCAACAACTTATTTTACATACGCAAAGTTAAACAAAAAAAAGCTACGGTTGATGTTAGGGGAAACAACCGTAGCGACCAACATGGTCAAAGGGTGGGTTAACGTGAGTGTCGATCTTCATGTACGGTGCGAACCGGATGGCTATACCCTTCATTGACTGTACTATAGGCCAAACGTTTCGGTTGCTTTGGCATCACCAGCCATAAAATCAGGTACACCAAAATACCCGGAAAGGCGGCACTCATCAGTGAAATCACAATAAAAATCAAACGAAGTAAGTTCGCGTTCCAACCAAAACGTTCAGCAATACCGCCCATTACACCGGCGATCATATGTTGTCGGTTGGAACGGTATAAACCCGTAGTGGCCATTGACGTTTCTCCTTAAAAAATAATATCGGCAAACATCTTGAAACTCGATGCTTGTATTTTTATTTGTGGGGCAGGTCGCCCTGTTTTAAAGTGACAAACGCAACTAAAAGGTTAAATTATGTAAAGCAATCCCACCTCAAGGCGTGATCCATTTTACAATTGCATTCATTTTAAACAGCGGATGTTTAAACTTTAGCTGGTGAGTTTCAGGCTGCAGTCTTGCTACGACCACGCTCTTTTTTTTCACGCTCTTCAACAATTAAGTCTTATCACGCACTTATTTGTTTTGTCTTGTTTACGGTATTTTGTGATATGAATATGATGCCTTTTTCATCGTCACAGCAGATCAAGCTACCTCACCTGATGTGTATGGGGGTAATCGGTATGAGTCTGACCGCTTGTGATGCGAGCAATCCTTCGCACGAGCATGTGTCGAGTCAACATGTACGCCCTTCAGAAATAAATGTACAGATCGATTCGGGCAAAAAATTATCCGATGTTGCTGGGCAAGCGACGTTGCCAGTTTCACAGCATGCATTTAAAAATGCCGAAATTTCTGAAGATGCTTTGCGTTATGTCGGGCGTTATCACACACGTATTGCCTGTGTAGATACGGCATTTAATTGTCCGCAGGGCAGTGCCGAATATATTTTGACGTTATTAGAAGATGGTACAGCACATCAGACCTTGGTGAATCCGGGACGACTGGGCGCAGAAGGCAACATCAAGGAAAAAAGTGCCTACCGTCAAGATAACTGGACCTTAGATAAAACCCATAATCAGATCGTGATAGAGCTAAACGAAGGCGTCGATATATATTACAAAATTGAACCCGATCAAGATTTAAAGCTTAATCTGGCGCGTACGATCGATCACGAAAAATTAAATCCACGCCGTGAACTAGAATTTGGACTCATCGCACCTAAGCAAGAATATATTCTAGAAAAAAGAGACGATTAAAAAAAAGGGCATCATCGGATGCCCTTTTTTGAATTTGAATTAATAATCAAAACTGAAATGTTCTGAAGGCAGTGCCATCAAGGAGCGAGATGGATTCACCATCGATTCTGCATGCCCTTGAGTACGTGGCAACAAGCGTTCAAAATAGAAGTCTGCAACTTTAATTTTAGCTTTGTAAAATTCCGCAGTTTCTTTGCCGTCACCTGCTTCTAATTTCTCAGAAGCAATCACTGCCTGCTGTGCCCAGAAATAAGCCATCATCACGTAGCCTGAGAACATCAAATAATCCATTGAGGCAGACGATACAATGTCACGGTCTTTACGTGCGGCAAGCATAATACGTACAGTCAGCGTATTCCACTGTGCGCATAGTTTGGTTAAATCCCAAGCAAAACGGCGCAGATATTTGTTACGTGCATGACGGCCACAGAATTTCAAAATTTCGGCAGTATAGTCACGAACTACTTTACCTTTTGAAGACAATAATACTTTACGACCAATCAAATCGAGCGCCTGTACGCCTGTTGTTCCTTCATACAAAGTGGCAATGCGTGCATCACGTACGATTTGTTCCATACCCCATTCTTTGATGTACCCATGCCCACCAAACACCTGCACGCCATGATTGGCAGCTTCTAGGCCCAGCTCGGTCAAAAAGCCTTTCAAAATTGGCGTATAAAAGCCTAATTTATCGTCGTATTCTTCATACTTTGCCTGATCGCCCACCAGAAGTGCATCGGTCATTTTATCGGCCAATTGTGCAGCATGATAAATCATGGCACGACCACCTTCGGCAATCGCCTTTTGAGTCAACAGCATACGACGTACATCGGCATGATGGATAATCACATCGGCCACTTTATCTGGATCTTTTTTCCCAGAGAGTGCACGCATGGACATACGCTCTTTGGCATATGGCAATGATCCCTGATAAGACAGCTCGGCATGTGCGATTCCTTGTACCGCTGTCCCGATACGTGCGGTATTCATAAAGGTAAACATGGCATGCAAACCTTTGTTGATTTCACCAATCAGATAAGCGGTTGCACCATCAAAGTTAAGCACTGCAGTAGCTGAAGCTTTGATCCCCATTTTATGCTCAATCGAACCACAGTTCACCGTGTTGCGCTCACCTACACCGCCGTCTGCGGTTGGCAAAAATTTTGGCACAATAAATAGTGAAATACCGCGTGTTCCCGGAGGGGCATCTGGTAAACGTGCCAACACAATATGCACGATATTTTCTGTCAGATCATGTTCACCCGCCGAAATAAAAATTTTGGTTCCAGTGAGCTTGTAGGTACCATCTGCTTGAGGTTCGGCTTTGGTTTTGACTTGCCCCAAATCTGTACCACACTGTGGCTCGGTCAAACACATGGTGCCCGACCATGTTCCTGCCACCAAGTGCGGCATGTAAGTATTTTTTTGTTCTTCACTACCAAACTGCAAGATGGTATTCATACAGCCCATACTCAGGCCCGGATACATGGTGAAAGCCCAGTTTGCAGTACCCATCATTTCAGATTTGATGAGATTGAGTGACATAGGTAAGCCCTGACCACCAAATTCTTCCGGATACGAAAGACCCTGCCAGCCGCCTTGCACGAACTGGTCGTAGGCTTCCTTATAACCTTTTGGAGTGCGCACCTCACCGTTTTCAAAATGACAGCCTTCATCATCACCGCTTTGATACAAAGGTGACAACACATTTTCACAGTAATCGGCCGCACCTTCTAAAATCATGTCGATAGTATCTGGATCTGCATTTTCTCCGTTTGACAGAGTTTTAAAGTGCGCAGGATAATCAAACACTTCATTCATCAAGAAACGTACATCACGGAGTGGGGCTTTATACGCTGGCATCGTCTTAACTCCTAAATGGATTGGAATAGGGTGGCTCTATTGATGATTTATTATTGACACAGCTGGCTAAAAAAACATTGATAACGTGACTTGAAAAAAATGTCAGAAAAGCGAATTGAAGATCGATCTGGTTCGTTTTGATTCTGATTTTCTGATACAGTCAAAAACCTGTGTTTTTTTCAAAAAAACAAGTTGAAGCTTTGAAACTATAACTATATTAACGGTGTAATCGGTAATGATACGTCTAAAATACTTAACTTTTTGTTTATTGGGTTTGAGTCTGAGTGGTTGTACCCAACATGTCATAAAAACCAATAATGAAAAGCAAGCGCTTGATCAGCAAGCTGTTCGTGGTTTAAATGCCATGTATCAATATCCAAGTTATGACTATAGCGGTCATTTTTCAGTAAACGTGGATGCATCGACAGCTCAAAGTCGCAAAAATCATCCAGCGCCTGCTTTGCTCGATCCAGCTTTGCAGCTGAAAATCGATCAATTTTTAGCAGATCAACAGATTAAGCTGAGTTCTGCGGAGAAACAGGCCTTTTACGCGGCCATTGCGCAGCAAAAAAAATCGGGTGCGCTTGATCCATCGCGTTTTGAAAAAATAGCCGAGACCTTACTCAATATTTTAAATGACGTTCAATTTAAATTTGACGGCTCCATTCACTATCGCGAACGGATCGGCAGCTTTAATTTAACGGCACGTTATGAAAAGCCCACCTTGTTGGTGCAGGCCAAAGTTCCGATGATTCTGGATTTAAAAGCCTATCGTTTTTATACCAATTATTTTGCCATTATGCCGTATCTGGTGAATCAGGAGAGCCAAGACTCATTGGCCTATCTCGATTTTTCAAAATATTCAGAGCAATTGAAACAGGTCAATATGCAAAAGCTGGTCGAGTATCTGAAGGCCTCGACTGCTGTGATGTATGATCTGGCCGAACCCGGACAATTACAGCGTCTATCGGTAAATCGTGATGATCAAGCCAAAGGTGTGGTTGAAAAAATCCGTCTCAAGACCACCCTTGAGGATGTATCACTACAATCGGGCATGTTTGAACAGGTCAATCAAAAATACTTTAATCAATCTGTTTTAGGGCTTAAAGATCAATCGCTTGAACAGTGGGCGGAAGGTGAGGCCACAGCTCAGCAAGCCGAAAAAATCGTGACTGGCAAAGAGACATCTGAGCAACAAGCCGATGCTGCTGCACTGTCGCTGTATCAGTTACTCAATCAAAAATTTAATTTAACGGCCAGCGAAGAACTCGAGGCAACTGAATTTGAGTCCGAATCTGACTCTGAGGCATCGGATCAGGAGACGTCTGTCGCGGTTGTAGACGGTTTAGATGCCGAAGCATGCCAAGCCTTGAATCAGTCAAATCAGCCGATTGCGGCAGGCGATGCGACCTATTGTATGCAACAGTACGACATCGATGTACTGCAATCGGTACAGACACCAAAAATGTTGGGTCTCACTGAAGCGCGTGCTGAACTGGCCAAAACTTTTGCGGCTTACGATCAAAACCAGTTTATCGATCAAGATGCGTTTAAAGCTTTATGGAATAAACATCAAGCTGAGGTTCAGCGTGTAAAGGCGAAGGTACAAAGCTCCAATCCGTTTGTCGTCGATGTCGGTCTTGATGCTCAAGGTCGAGCGGCTACCATCGACTATAATCTCGGCTTTACTTTGCCGGGTAGTGACAAAAAGCTTAATCTTCGTGCCGATACCCTAATACAAAACTATGGCCATGCGACACCTATCGATACCAAGCAGTTAAAACAAGCCAAATCATTTAAGGAGGCCAGTAAGGGCTCCATGATTGAAGGGCTTGTGGGAAATCTAAGTAAAACCTTAGGGCAGGACACCACATCAAAGACCTCTTCAGGTGCTGAATTGTCTTGGGACGATCAGTTAAATCAACTGGCTGAACGCACTTACGATCAAACCCGATCTTATGAAAAGACCTTTAATGCCGTGTTCATTGCCAAGCTCACGGCAGATTCACCTGAGTTTGTTCGACATTATTCACGTCAGGATTTAAACGAAATTGCGCAGGTTTATGCTTATTGGTATTCAGATGAAAAAACCAATCCGCTTAATGCAAAGCGTTTGGCCGTGATAAAACAGTTGCAACAAAAGCATAAGTTGGTGCAGGACGATCAATTTGATGCTGAACTCGGCTATGACGTTGACCGTATCGTGACACAAGCCATGCAAACCAAAACCGAGCGTCAGCAGTGGAAGACGTTGCAGCAACAATTTAAACATCAGCCACAACGCTTGTTTGCCCAGCAGTATATGCTGAGCTTTGAAAAAGAAAATGAGCTGGATGCGACTCAGCGTAAACAGTTGCTCGAGGTGGCCAATATCTTAGGGCGTGTTTATGTCGATACCCGTCAAAATAAACTTAGCCCAGCAACTGTACAAGGCGTACAGGAAGCACATCTTGAATATATCGACTACGATTTATTTAAACAGGTCTATGTGCAGTTAATGACACATTAATTATTCATACTGAAAATAAAAAAACTGGATTCTTGATCCAGTTTTTTTATGCGGGTGGTTTGTTTAACCACCCGCTCTAGCTTAAGCGTATGACGATATATTTTGAGATGAGAAGCGATTATCGCTTCGCAAGAACGATCCAAATATTTACATATTTGGATAGTTTGGACCACCACCACCTTCTGGTGTCACCCAAGTGATATTTTGCGAAGGATCTTTAATATCGCAGGTTTTGCAGTGTACACAGTTTGCAGCGTTGATCTGGAAGCGCGGCGCAGCACCATCTTCTGCCACAATTTCATATACACCCGCAGGGCAGTAACGCTGTGCCGGTTCATCCCATTTAGGCAGATTCACTGCAACAGGAATGCTGGCATCGGTCAATTTCAAATGCGATGGCTGATTTTCTTCATGCAAGGTATTTGAAACAAACACAGAAGACAAACGATCAAAAGTAATCTTGCCATCAGGTTTTGGATACGTCGGCTTAACACTGACTTTGTCTTGTGTTTTTAAAGCACTATAATCCGGTTGCAGATCATGCAAGGTAAATGGCACTTGAAAGATATTTTGGTCAACAAAGTTAAATGCACCACCGATCCAGAGGCCAAACTTGTGCATGGCTGGACCAAAATTACGGGTACGGTGTAATTCTTCTTTGAGCCAGCTGTTGTCAAATTTGTGCGTGTAGGCAGTCAGTTCTTTGTCGAACAGATCATCACCTTCCACGACACGGGCAACAGCCAAGTCACCGCCTTTTTCGACACCACGTGCAATCGCTTCAAATACCGCTTCGCCACACAGCATGCCAGATTTCATGGCAGTGTGAGAGCCTTTGATCTTGGCAAAGTTTAAGAAACCTGCGTCATCACCAATTAAGCAACCGCCTGGGAAGGTCAGTTTCGGCAATGAGTTCAAACCACCTTTCACCACAGCGCGCGCGCCATACGAAATACGTTTGCCACCTTCAAGATATTGCTTGATGAGGGGATGGGTTTTCCAGCGCTGCATTTCCATAAACGGGAACATGTGCGGATTCTCATAAGATAAATCCACGATCATGCCCAAGGTCACTTGGTTATTTTCAGCGTGATAAAGCCACCAGCCGCCCGATGAGCCTGTTTCACTCAATGGCCAGCCAGAACCGTGCATCACCAAGCCCGGTTTGTGTTTCGCTGGATCGATTTCCCAAAGCTCTTTAATCCCGATACCGTAATGCTGTGGATCGGCATCTTTGTCGAGATTAAATTTGTTGATCAGGCGTTTACCTAAATGACCGCGGCATCCTTCGGCAAACAAGGTATATTTGGCATGTAGTTCATAACCTGGCGCAAAGTTATGCGTTGGTTCACCATCTTTACCAATGCCCATGTCGCCGGTCTGAATACCTTTAACGGTGCCATCAGCATGATAAAGCACTTCTGCTGCAGCAAAACCTGGGAAAATAGACACTTCCAGTTCTTCTGCCTTTTGACCCAACCAGCGCACCACATTGCCGAGTGAAATGACATAATTGCCATCGTTATGCATGGTTTTAGGCACCATCCAGTGTGGTGCTTCCTGAGACTTTTCATCCGACATCAAGAAATAGGTTTTATCTTCGGTAACCGGTACATTTAGCGGCGCACCTTCTTCTTTCCAGTTCGGAAAAAGCTCATTCATCGCGCGTGGCTCAAGTACCGCCCCAGACAGGATGTGAGCGCCTACTTCGGAACCTTTCTCGACGACGCAGACGGATAGATCGGATAAATTATTTTCAATCGCGAGTTGGCGAATTTTAATCGCAGCAGACAGACCTGCAGGTCCTGCACCAACGATCACTACGTCAAACTCCATCGCTTCTCGTTCGATGTGTTCCATGTAGGACTCCTCATATTGCTAAGGGTGGCAACCGTAATTTGATATTCGGTGCTGCCATGAGTGTTCTGAATCTCTAGACACAAGCCACGGATCGTGTCTTTAATAGTCTGGGCTAGTATAGATTTAAACCGTCATCTAGCCAATTGGCTGAGTCGTTATATTTTCTCGTCAGCAAGGCATAAACTATGGTAAATCAAAATAATTCATCTCAGGAGAGTGAAAAATCACCCTCAGATGATGATAAAAACTTAATCAACATTGCACAATACGTAAAAGATGTACAGCAAAGTCACAAAAGGTCAATACCGCCTCTCGACCAGTGGCACCCAAAGCATTGCGGTAAAATGGATTTGATCATTAAAGCCAATGGAGAATGGTGGCACGAAGGTCAATTAATGAAACGACAAAGCATGCTGGATCTGTTCTCAAGTGTACTGTGGCAAGAGGCGGGCAAATTTTATCTGAAAACCCCGGTCGAGCAAATCGAAATCGAGGTTGAAGATGCGCCTTTATTGGTCAATCGGGTCGAGCAGGTTCAGATTGACGGGCAGGCGTATTTGCAATTGACCACGACCAATCAGGATGTGGTGCTGGTCGATGATGCACATCCGATTTTTATGCAGGAATACGCTGGCGAACGGCGCCCCTATGTACATGTACGTTTTGGACTCAATGCCTTAATTCAACGACAGGTATTTTATCATCTGGTAGAACTGGGCCAGCTCGATGAAACACCAGATGGAAAAGTGGTTTTAACACTAAAAAGTGGTGATTTGCTCTTGCATTTAGACAGTTGAGGTTTAAGCTTGATGCTCAGTTCCATCTTGTCTTTGAAGTGCTGAAATGACTGCCATCTTTCCTGTTTCTCTTGAACTTGACCCGATGCCTGCGGCGTCTGCCGATGCACCCATCGGGGTGTTTGATTCGGGTGTAGGTGGCTTGTCGATTGCGCAGGAAATTGCTTGTCATTTGCCCAATGAGCAGATCGTATATTTGGCCGATACAGCGCATGTGCCTTACGGACCAAGGCCCGATCACGATATTCGTCAGTTGACGGCCCGTGGTATTGAATGGTTATACCGTCAGGGCTGTAAAATGGCTGTGGTGGCCTGCAATACTGCATCCGCTTTTAGCCTAGACAGTTTGCGTGCCCATTATGGCGAATCGTTTCCGATTGTGGGGCTGGTACCTGCGTTAAAGCCTGCGGTGCTCCAAAGTAAATCGAAGGTGGTTGCGGTCTTGGCAACGCCGGCCACCTTTCGTGGACAGCTCATCAAGGATGTAATCGATCACTTTGCACAGCCTGCGGGGGTGCGCGTGATACCAGTAACGTGTCTGGAGCTGGTGCCGCTGATTGAAGCGGGGCAGGAAATGAGCCACGCCTGTTTGACGTTATTGCGTCAGATATTGCAACCCGTGATTGATCAGGGGGCAGATCATCTGGTGTTGGGATGTACCCATTATCCATTTTTAAAAGATGCGATTGAACAGTTATTTGGCAGCCAGCTCATTCTGATTGATTCAGGTGTTGCGGTGGCACGACAAACGGCCCAAATTCTGATTAAACATCAACTGATTGCTGAACATGAACATGCCTCGGGATTGCGGATCGCGTGCTTTGTCACAGGTCAGCAACTTGAACAGACCCGTCAGGTGGTTGAGCACTTGATTCCATCGCATCTTACGTGGCAGCTAAACTCGATTCAGGTTTATACTGCGCAAAAGACCAAATAAAAAGATTCGATTCATGATAAATATAAGATTGATCTTTATTTCCTTGCAATCCATCAGTAGCTGAAAGAGGACTGCCGCATGCTCGATCGGCGCTATCAAGTGTTTGTCGCAACCTCAGGTGCAGAGATGTCGCCTGAGCGCCGTGTGATTGCACAAACCTTGATTGGAATGGGTTTTTCATCGTGGTGTGTCGAACAGCGCTCACCCGTAAGCACCGCAATTGCCCGTCGGCAAATTGATGATTGTGATTATGTGATTTTGCTTTTGGGTAGCCAATACGGCGACTGCTCGGTTTCGGGCATTAGTTATATGCATCTGGAGTATATCTACGCCATCACCAAGCAAAAGCCTATGGTGGTGTTCATGCATGCCGATCCCGATGCGCGTGCAGAAGAATTACATGATGCATCGGCACCTGCTCGTGCAAAATTTATCGAATTTCGTAAGCAGCTACAGCAAGAAGTCGATCAGGTATTTTATTATCAAAACTTACGTGAATTGGAGCATACCTTGCGCAGCAACATGCTGCATATGCTGGAGTGCTTTCCGGTACTGGGCTGGATTCGTCCGCAAAATATGCAAACTCTGCAAGATGAAATTGATCATCTGCGCAGCAAGCTTCTGCAATTACAACGTACACTGCGTCAGTGCGAAGAGGATATGGTGGCCATTTGTGATGTGTCCATCGACGACGTGTATCGGTTTGAATACCGTATTCAGGCCTATGAAGATGGCCATATTCACGAGTTAACCTTGCAACGCACCGAGCCATGGGGGCGCCTGCTGTATGAGCTCTCCAAGGTGTTTCAAAGCCCAATCCCCGAAGAATATTTTGCCAAGTGCCTCAATGATTACCTCAATGATACTGCCTTAAGCGACATACAAAAAACGCTGCCTCAGGTCTATGCGGTCGGACGGGCACAAATTCTGGTGCATGGCTTGTATCACATCAAACTGCAAATGCGACAAAACGAATGGATTGTTCCGGTTCAACGTGATGAACAGCAACGAATGCAGTGGCGACTGACCGCAGCAGGGCAGCATATGGTTGATCGCTACTTTCAACATCAAAATCGAAATTTTCAATCAAAAACTGATTCATATTCCAATTTATAAATAACCTGAAAACCTGATACATTAAGCTCAGTCATAGGGTATTGATACAGGACAAAGTATGCCAAGCATACCTAAACCAAAAGTTACAGTGATTTTGGCCAATCTGGGCACACCCGATGCTGCGACAGCACCGGCTGTGCGTGAATTTTTGCGACAGTTCCTATCGGATCAGCGGGTAATCGAAATTCCAAAAGTGATTTGGCAGATTATTCTGAATTGTTTTGTATTGCCGTTTCGTCCCAAGCGCGTTGCAGAGGCGTATGCCAGTATCTGGAATCAGGATTCACCCATGCGGGAAATTCTGTATGCACAGGTTGCGGGCATTAAGCAGCAGCTCGATACGCAGTATCCTCATTTAGACCTGAATATTATTCCGGCCATGTCATATGGCAATCCGGGCATTCAAGCGGTGCTCAAAAACTTGTCGCAAATGCCACAAGAGCATGTGATTGTGTTGCCATTATTTCCACAATATTCGGCCACTTCAACTGCACCGCTATATGATGCCTTTGCGCGCTGGATTCCCAAGCAACGCCACTTGCCGGGCCTGACAATTCTGAAAGATTACTATCGTCATCCTTTATATATCGAAGCACTGGCCAACAGTATTTCACGTTTTCAGGCAACTCATGGCAAGGCACAAAAACTCTTGATGTCGTTTCATGGTATTCCACAGCCTTATGCCGACAAAGGTGATCCGTATCCAGAGCGTTGCCGTGAAACGGCTCGACTGGTTGCTGCACATTTGGGATTACACGACGATGAATGGGCCATCAGCTTCCAGTCTCGTTTTGGAAAGCAGGAATGGGTCAAACCGTATACCGACGCCTTGCTTGAAGAGTGGGGCAAAAGTGGCGTAGAAAGTGTTCAAATTTTAAGCCCGGCGTTTTCTGCGGACTGTTTGGAAACTTTAGAGGAACTTGAAGTAGAAAATGCTGAACTATTTTTGGAATCTGGTGGTCAGCGTTACGAGTATATTCCAGCATTAAACACCAATGCTGAACATCTTGAGTTGCTAACACAACTGCTTAAAGTGAATCTGGATGCCCTAGATTACACGCTTGCATATCGTGAGCATTGAGTAAAGAGAACACTATGTTACAAGTGAAAATCGTGCCGGTTACCGCCTTTGCGCAGAACTGTTCAATTTTGTGGGACAGTGAAAGTAAAGAGGCTGTGCTGATTGATGCGGGCGGTGAAGCTCAAAAGTTAAAACAGACCGTTGAAGAATTGGGTTTAACAGTAAAAGCCTTATGGCTCACGCATGGGCATCTGGATCATGCAGGTGCGGTTGGAGAGCTTGCCCAGCTGTGGCAAGTGCCTGTGATTGGCCCGCACAAAGAAGATGCCTTTTGGCTCGATATGATTCAAGAAGTCTCTGCGCGTTATGGCTTTCCCATTCCACAGCCAGTTCGGGTGGATCAATGGCTTGAGGGCGGAGAAGTACTGACCCTCGGTGAAACTGAGTTTGAAGTGCGCTATGCGCCTGGGCATACGCCAGGTCATGTCATGTTTTATAGTGCAGACTATAATTTGCTCTGGACAGGTGATGTGTTGTTTAAAGGCTCAATTGGGCGCACAGATTTCCCGCGCGGTGATCATGCCCAATTACTCGCGTCTATCCAGCGTGAATGTTTTAGCTTGCCGGATCAAACCCAGTTTATTTCAGGCCACGGCCCGATCAGCACCATTGGTCATGAAAAACAGTTTAATCCGTTTGTGGCGGGCAAAGCGGGTTAAGTCACAATGCGGGGATTAAAGAGCTTAGGGATTACAAATCGACTCAAGCTCTTCGATCACATGGGTCATCATCATCAAAAATAGTCCGACACTGGCAAAGACGTTAATTGGAATCGAGATACCATCGGAATAGACGTTATCAAATCCGAGCGTAATAACAGACGAAACAATCAAGATTGCAACGGTCATCCAAAATAACAATGCGCGATTATGTTCAAAGAGATGGGACATGGAGATAGCCTTTTCATAAGAATTGAATAAGTAAAACAAACCTTGATGAAATAAGCATGACATGCAGGATCGATTTACACTGTAAGCATCTTTCTTGGTTTGCAACCCCTAAGTGCCTGCATCAGGGATTTCCATGTTAGAGCATAAACGATAATTCAAAATAGACAAGAGACTGTCTCGATAAGAAACAGTCTCATTTGCAAGGAGATATTACAGCAGACCTAACCAATCTTGTGGTTTGAGGTAGTAATCGGTGAGCTTTTTCTCGGCAGAATCTTGATCCCATTCAGGACGATAGGTCCATGCAGCGAGGTTAGGTAAACTCACTAAAATCGATTCAATTCGGCCCCCCGTTTGTAAGCCGAATAAGGTGCCGCGGTCATAGACTAAATTGTATTCGACATAGCGCCCGCGACGATAAAGCTGAAAATCACGTTGCGCTGGTGTGTAGGGCTTATCACGATTGCGCTCAAAAATTGGCAAGATCGCATCCAGATAACCGTTACCTACGGCCTGCATGTAAGCAAAACAGGTATCGAAATCCCAAGCATTCAAATCATCAAAAAATAAACCACCCACACCACGCTGTTCATCACGATGCTTTAAATAAAAATAGTCATCACACCATTGCTTATGCTCGGCATATACACCATCGCCAAAAGGTTGGCACAAATCAAATGCTGTTTGATGCCAGTGTTGGACATCCTGATCATTTGGATAAAACGGGGTTAAATCGAATCCGCCACCAAACCACCAGATCGGATCATGTCCTTCAGGCTGAGCCACAAACAAGCGTACATTGGCATGTGAAGTCGGAATATTCGGATTTTTAGGGTGGATGACCAGTGATACGCCAAGCGCCTGCGCTTTGGCACCGGCAATTTGAGGATGGCGTGCCGTAGCAGAGGCGGGCAGTTGAGAGATGTTGATGTGTGAAAACATCACACCACCTTTTTCAATTACGTCACCATTTTGCAACACCCGAGATCGGCCACCGCCACCTTCTGGACGCTCCCAATCATCAATGACAAACGTCGCACTTCCTCCCCCAAGCTGTTCTTGCTGTTCAAGGCGGCTACAAATACGTGCTTGAAGATCGAGAAGAAACTCACGGACCCGTTGAATATCGTCTGAAGTTGGATGTTGCATGCTGTGCCTCAAATAAAAACTTAAACGCGTCTGATCATCAAAACATAAAACCTTAAAAAAAGTAAGGGATTTTGAGCCAAAAATGACTCAAGCGTCAATTTCAATGATCTATCGCTTAGAAGTCATCTTTTTGATAGAGGTGAGACATACGCTCTTTTTTGGTTTTAAGGTATTGCTCGTTAAACGGATTTTTGCCCACTGTGAGAGCAACACGTTCGGTAACATCAATGCCAAGATCGGTTAGCGCATTCAGTTTGAGTGGGTTATTGGTAATCAGCTTGACCTGCTTGATCTGTAAATGATCTAGCATGATGGTACACATGTCGTAGCGGCGTGCATCGGCAGGTAGGTTCAACAGTAAATTGGCATCTACGGTATCGTGTCCCTGATCTTGCAGTGCATAGGCACGGATTTTATTGGTCAATCCAATGCCACGGCCTTCCTGACGTAAATACAAAATCACACCCTGACCTGCTTGATTGATCAGTTTCTGTGTAGCTTGCAGCTGTGGACCACAATCACATTTGAGCGATGCAAATGCATCGCCAGTGAGGCATTCTGAGTGAATACGCACCAGCACTGGCGCCGTCGGTGGTGACTCTAAGCCTTTAGACAATGCAACGTGCTCTTCGCCCGTTACAGGATCTTGAAAGACTGAAATATTGAAGTCACCAAATTGGGTCGGTAGTTTAGAGGTCGCGACAAACTCAATAGCCACAAATTACTCATCTTTAGGTCAATGAAATCGGCTAAAGTATAGCGTAATGCTTAGAGATTGGTAGAATTGTCATGTCGAAATTATTCAGAACCTTTTCTTTTTTTTAGAAAGCGGACAATAATGGTTGATAAATTGTGAGATTATTCAGGATAATCTACGCCACCCTAAGCACATGTTAGTTGTGCTCAATACTGCATCGTTAGAAATGTGGCTGATTGAAGGTGATTTAATTCGATATGCGTATCGAATTCCCATTTACCCAGCTTAGGATTTGCCAGGCTTAAAAAGGCTTTGCCACATATGTTGTATACCGAAATTCCAACTCACCGTCCTGTTACGCCATTGTTAGATGAAATTAATCATCCGCAACAATTACGTCAGCTCGAACCTAGCCAACTGACACAGGTGGCTGATGAGTTGCGTCAGTTTATCTTGTATGCGGCAGGTCAAAGTGGCGGCCACTTTGGTGCCAATTTGGGCGTGATCGAATTAACGGTTGCTCTACACTATTGTTTTAATACACCAAATGACCGTCTCATTTGGGATGTAGGACATCAGGCCTATCCGCACAAAGCACTTACAGGTCGTCGTGAACAACTGACGACTATTCGTGCACAAAATGGTCTTGCGGCTTTTCCTGCACGCGAAGAATCAGTATTTGATACCTTTGGTGTTGGGCATTCGTCTACTGCAATTTCCGCAGGTTTGGGCATGTCACTGGCACGCCGCTACCAAAAAAATCCGTGTGAGGTGGTCAGTATTGTAGGCGACGGTGCCATGACAGCAGGTATGGCATTTGAAGCCATGAATGATGCCGTCGCGCACAACGCAGATCTGATTGTCGTCCTCAACGATAACGACATGTCGATTTCATGTAGTACCGGTGGTTTTGCCAAACACTTGGCTGCCATTTGGGAAAAAGGTCATTTGGTCAATATCGATGCAGAGGGGCAGGCTTATGTCCAGCCGCATCCGCAGTGGACCTATAATTCACGCCTGCATCAGTCGGCTACCGATGCAGCTGATAACTTATTTAAAGCGATTGGCTTTGATTATTTTGGTCCCTTTGATGGCCATGATGTCAATCAGCTTGTTGATGTGTTCAATGCCCTCAAAAAACGCAAAGGGCCACGTTTAATTCACGTATATACCAAAAAAGGCAAAGGTTTTATCCCGGCCGAAGCCGATCCGATTACTTATCATGCGATTAGTAAAGTCGCGCCTGTGACCACTGCGCCAGCCAAGAAATCACCGCCTAAATATTCTGATGTATTCGGACAGTGGTTATGTGATGAAGCGGCGCAAGACTCACGCTTAATGGCAATTACGCCAGCGATGTGTGAAGGTTCGGGTATGGTCAAATTTGCTCAGCAGTATCCAGAGCGTTTTTTTGATGTGGCGATTGCCGAGCAGCATGCGGTCACGTTGGCTGCTGGCATGGCCTGTGAAGGGCTTAAACCTGTTGTGGCAATTTATTCGACTTTCTTACAGCGTGGTTATGATCAGCTGGTTCATGATGTGGCGTTACAAAATCTGGATGTCACCTTTGGTATTGATCGTGCGGGACTTGTCGGTGAAGATGGTCCGACACATGCAGGTGCATACGATTATGCTTACATGCGTACAGTGCCAAATCTGATCATCATGGCGCCTAAAGATGAAAACGAGTGCCGTCAGATGCTGCATACCGCTTATGAGTATCCAGGCCCGGCTGCGGTACGCTATCCGCGTGGTGCAGGCTTAGGCGTTGAGATTCAGTCAAATCTGAGCAAACTGGAAATCGGTAAGGCTGAGGTGGTCTTTGAGTCAAGTACGACTCACGATGAGCAAATCACGATTTTAGCATTTGGAAGCCGCGTTGCTGTTGCAGTCGAGGCAGCACAACAATTGACGCAAAAATATGATGTAGGCGTATCTGTGGTCAATATGCGTTTTATCAAACCGCTTGATGAGCAAATCATTCGCGATCTGGCTGAACGCACGCATTTATTTGTGACGGTTGAAGAGCATGCGGTCATGGCTGGTGCAGGCAGTGCAGTCAATGAGTACTTGGCTCAGGCGCAAATCTTGAAGCCTGTTTTGAATTTGGGATTACCAGATACTTTCATTCATCAAGCTACACATGCCCAGATGCTAAAAAATTGTGGATTGGATGCTGAGGGGATCCAAAACGCAATTGAAAAGGCTTGGTTAAGGATTGTACAAGCGGTTTAAACACATTCCACTAAAAAAACTCGAATTTATTTACCAAAAGGCGCGGCAATTTGATAGAATTGCCGCGCTTTTATGCATTATTCTTTGTCAAAATCTTCAAATTTGTAGTGGGTGTTCAATGGAACCTATGGTGGTTATGGCTGCGCGAGCGGCTCAATTAGTTGGTCAAGAGCTTTTAAAAGCACATCAGAATCGTCACAAGCTCGACCTACAAGTTGAAGAGAAAGGCATTGAAGGTCCGGTAACGCGCGTTGACCGTTATCTCGAGCAACTCACGATCGATACCCTTCGTAAAAGTTACAAAAACCATAGCTTCTTGGGCGAAGAGTTTGGTCTGCAAGAAGGCAAAGGCCACGATGCAGACTGGTGCTGGGTGATCGACCCGCTGGATGGCACACAAAACTTTATCAATGGTTTCCCTCATTTTTGTATTTCAATTGCAGTTCAGCACAAAGGTGTTACCCAGCACGGTGTGATCTACGATCCTGTACGCGACGAAATGTTCTCTGCAAGTCGTGGTCGTGGTGCGGTCATGAACCAGCGCCGTATCCGCGTAAATGTTCGTGAAAATTTAGAAAATACGTTCTTGGCTGTAGGCCACCCATACCGTGCTAAACGTAATGGTGAAATCGTTTCTTATGCCGAGCAACATTTTGCATCATTGCTTGCAGTCACTAAAGCAGGTGCTCACATCCGCCGTGCAGGTTCTGCTGCACTCGATTTGGCCTATGTGGCTGCGGGCCGTTTTGATGGTTTCTTTGAAGTAGGCCTAAAACCGTGGGATATCGCTGCAGGTGAGCTGATTGTAAAAGAAGCTGGCGGCGTTATGGTGGATGCACGCGGTGGACATGATTCGTTTGAGAATGGTCAAGTGCTTGCGACCTCAATGAAAATGCTTAAACCACTGATGCAAACCGTAGTGCCTGCATGGGGTGAAATGGCGAAATAATCGCCATGTGGTTGAGTTTACTTAAAAAACACCCTCTTGATGAGGGTGTTTTTTTACCAGATGGACCATTTAAAGGCCTCAAAAAAGAACATATTATGAAAAAACTGAGAAATAAGGTGACTTTTAAAAAGTTTCTGCTATAATCTCGCAACGCACTTAAATTTCCGTTCATTACCTGAACATTCTGTTCTATTCATTGTATGCGCACGCTGTCCATAGAGAGGACCATTCATTGCGCCCAAATCGCTCAGCGATTCTTCAGGTTCCGGCCGTAATCATGCGTGCGTATAGTCTACATCGTCGTTATTCGGATTGCTGCTGAATTTCATATTATTCAGCCTAAGATGCCGTGCCGCCTTTTGTCGA
Source organism: Acinetobacter sp. ACZLY 512 (assembly GCF_023614015.1). NCBI lineage: Bacteria > Pseudomonadati > Pseudomonadota > Gammaproteobacteria > Moraxellales > Moraxellaceae > Acinetobacter > Acinetobacter sp. ACZLY 512. The sequence continues at coordinate 76,688 of NZ_JAKIVI010000002.1, read as the reverse complement.
TGTCCATATTTGTATTTATTAAAATGGAGCACCCATTAGGGTGAAACTCTCTATGAGCAAAACTTTTGCCGATTTCTCTCTACACGAATCTCTACAAAATGCACTACAGGATCTTGGTTTTACTAGCCCGACTCCTGTTCAAGAACAAGCAATTCCTGCTGCTTTAGAAGGTAAAGATCTTTTAGTTTCTAGCCAAACTGGTTCTGGTAAAACTGCAGCATTTTTGTTGCCAACACTTCATGCACTTGCGGGTCAAGATACGTTCCTTCCATTTAAAGAACGTATGCGCGCCGTAACTCAACCGAATATTCTTGTCATTTCACCAACGCGTGAACTTGCACAGCAAGTCAGTCAAGATGCGATTGCATTTGTTCGTCACATGAAAGGCGTACGTATTGCTGCAATCATGGGCGGTATGCCTTTTGCTAAGCAAATTCAGCAACTTAAAGGCGCTCAAGTAGTTGTTGCAACGCCAGGTCGTTTGCTTGACTTGGTTAACCGTCGTCAACTTAAACTTGATAAAGTTGATGCGTTAATTGTTGATGAAGCTGACCGTATGCTTGATCTTGGTTTCTCTGAAGACCTAGAAGCGATTAGCGAATTGGCTGCTAACCGTAAGCAGACTTTAATGTTCTCTGCAACATTTGCAGATCGTATTATTCGTCTTGCTGAATGCATGATGCAAGATCCACAGCGTATTGCCATTGAAACGGGTCATTCAACCAACACTGATATTACCCAAACACTTCACTGGACAGATGGTTTTGAGCACAAGAAAAAATTGCTTACCCATTGGTTAAGTGATGAAAAAATGGATCAGGCTGTTGTGTTTGCAAGCACGCAAGAAGACACTGACATGTTAGCTGAAGAACTTGCTGAAGCGGGTCATTCAGTTGTTGCTTTGCACGGTGCAATGCCACAAACCGTACGTAACCGTCGTTTGCGCAGCATCCGTGAAGGTAAAGCAAAAATCTTGGTTGCAACTGACGTAGCAGCACGTGGTCTAGATGTACCAACTATTTCACACGTGATCAACTTCGGCTTACCAATGAAGCATGAAGATTACGTTCACCGTATTGGCCGTACTGGCCGTGCAGGTCGTACTGGTCAAGCTATTACACTTGCAACTTACCGCGAGCGTGGCAAGATTCGTGCGCTTGAAGACTACCTAGATGCGCGTTTAAGCGTTTCTGAAATTGAAGGTCTTGAGCCATCTCCACCGCCTGCACGTTCAGGCCGTGATGGTGGTGGTCGTGGTCGCGGCGGTAATGGCCGTGGCGGTCGTGATGGCGGTGGTCGTAGCTTTGGTGGCGGCGGTCGTCGTTTTGAAGGTGAAGGTAACTTCAAACGTCGCGAAGGTGGTCGTGATGATCGCCCACGTCGTAGCTTCGATGATAGCCCACGTGGTGAGCGTCCGTTTGGTGGTGAAGACCGTCCGCGTCGCGAATTTAACTCAGATCGTCCACGCCGTGAAGGCGGTTTTGATGACCGTCCAAAGCGTAGCTTCGGTGGTGAAGATCGTCCACGTCGCGAATTTAACTCAGATCGTCCACGCCGTGAAGGTGGTTTTGATGACCGTCCAAAGCGTAGCTTCGGTGGTGAAGATCGTCCGCGTCGCGAATTTAATTCAGATCGTCCACGCCGTGAAGGTGGCTTCAACGATAAACCGCGTTTCGATTCAAACGATGACAACCGTGGCAATCGCGTAGATTACAAGCCACGTCGTGAAGGCGGTTTTGGTGATCGTCCTAAGCGTGACTTTGGCGACCGTCCTGCACGTCGTGAAGGCGGTTTTGGTGATCGTCCACAGCGCTCTTTTGGTGATGACCGTCCAAAGCGTAGCTTCGGTGGTGAAGATCGTCCAAAACGTAGCTTTGGTGGCGAAGACCGTCCAAATCGTGGTACGAAAGAAGAATTTTTCAATCGTGAATCAGGTGATCGTCGTCGCAAAAACGACCGTTAATTCACAAAAGTAAATAAAAAGCTGGCTTCGGCCAGCTTTTTTATTGTGATAAAACTGTGTAAAATGATCAATATTGAGAATCATATCAAGAAATTTTATATAAATGCGTAATCAAAAACATCACCATAGCTCAGACTTCATTAAGGCGCTTATGACACGCGCTTGGTGGTTGCCGTGCTTAAGTTTTGTCTTGATGTTATGTAATATTTTCTATTTCTCTTATTATTTTTACCAAGATTAATACGCGTTTTGTCTGTGCTTTTTCAGCAACATCACCCGGATGAATGAAACGCTGCATTGTCAAAATAATAACAATCCTGAGCAGTTTCAGTGCTATATTATGCAAGCTTAAAAAAATGCAGGAATCTACTCTGCTATGAATAATTTAACGTCATCCTTTTCTGACGCTTTAATTGACGTCCAAAATCTAAGTTTCAATCGTGGCGATCGTATCATTTATGACAACATTAGTTTGTCTATTCGTCGTGGTCAGATTACAGCGATTATGGGGCCGTCAGGAACAGGTAAGACGACTTTGTTGCGTCTGATTGGTGGGCAGTTGAGTCCAGATCAAGGACAAGTTTTACTAGACGGTAAAAATATTGCCAGCATGACGCGTCACGAACTCTTTGCGGCGCGCGCCCGAATGGGAATGTTGTTCCAAAGCGGTGCTTTATTTACCGATATGTCCGTCTATGAAAATGTTGCGTTCCCTATCCGAGCGCATACCAAACTGCCTGAGCATCTGATTGCCGAACTCGTGGGGCTAAAGCTGGAGTCGGTTGGCCTGCGTGGTGCAGAGCACTTGATGCCAACCGAACTTTCTGGCGGGATGAATCGACGCGTTGCGCTGGCACGTGCAATTGCGCTCGATCCAGATCTGATTATGTACGATGAGCCTTTTGCAGGCCAAGATCCGATTGTCAAAGGTGTGTTAACCCGTTTAATCCGATCTTTGCGTGAAGCACTTGATCTGACCACCATTATTGTTTCGCATGATGTACCTGAAACTTTATCGATTGCAGACTATATTTACGTGGTTGCAGAAGGCAAAATTCAGGGAGAAGGCACACCCGAAGCATTGCAATCGAATGCTTCGGCCTATGTGAGACAGTTCCTGACAGGATCAGCTGAAGGGCCTGTCGAATATCAATTTAGTCAGCGCGCTTATTTAGATAAAGAGGTATCGCCATGAATGCGATCGCTTGGCTGGGCCGGCTTGTGATAGAGCGCGTTCGAGGGATTGGTGTTGCGGCCCTGATGCTATTGCAGATTTTATTTTCCATGCCATCTTCTGGCGGTTTTTCTCGGTTTATTTACCAGATGTACCGTGTTGGGGTTATGTCATTGTTGATCATTACCGTCTCGGGCTTGTTTATTGGCTTGGTTATCGGCTTACAAGGCTACTCAATTTTAGTAAATGTAGGCAGTGAAGCAATGCTGGGCACCATGGTGTCTTTGACCTTGCTGCGTGAACTGGCACCTGTTGTAGCTGCATTACTTTTTGCCGGTCGAGCAGGTTCTGCACTGACCGCGGAAATTGGCTCGATGAAACAGAGCGAGCAATTGGCCAGTATGGAAATGATCGGTGTCGATCCACTTAAGCAAATTGTTTCGCCACGTCTTTGGGCTGGAATTGTGAGCTTGCCGATGCTTACCGTGATTTTTGCTGCCATCGGAATTTTAGGCGGCAAAATGGTGGGGGTCGATTTTCTGGGCGTCGATGAAGGTTCTTTCTGGAGTGGTATGCAAAGCAATGTCCAGTTTGGTCACGATGTCGTCAATGGCATTATTAAAAGTATCGTATTTGCTCTGGTATGTACTTGGATTGCAGTGTATCAAGGCTATGCATGCGATCCAACGCCTGAGGGGATTGCTACCTCAATGACGCGAACGGTGGTGTATTCGTCATTGTGTGTACTGGGTTCAGATTTTGTTTTGACTGCGGTCATGTTCGGAGGTATTTAATGAAATCACGTACAAGTGAGCTGGCCGTCGGAATATTTGTGATTATTTTCGGTGTGGCATTGTTCTTTTTAGCCATGAAAGTGAGTGGTCTTGCTGGGACCAATCTTAGCGATCCGTATAAAATGACCGCGCAGTTTGACAATGTCAACGGTTTAAAGCCGCGTGCCAAAGTCACCATGAGCGGCGTGACCATTGGGCGGGTTGAGTCTATTACGCTTGACCCAGTGACCCGCTTAGCTACTGTTTCGTTTGATTTAGATGGCAAACTCACCACATTTAATGCACAGCAACTTAAAACGGTTGAGAAAAATGCACTTGAGGAACTGCGTTACAGCGCAGACTATCAAGCTGCTACTCCAGCACAACAAAAAACGATGGAACAGCAACTAATTAATAACATGAAATCCATCACCAGCATCGATGAAGATGCTTACATTATGGTATCGACAAATGGGTTATTGGGTGAGAAGTATCTCAAGATCGTGCCGGGTGGTGGTCTGAACTACCTCAAGCGTGGTGAAGCAATTTCAAATACCCAAGGTACGATGGATCTTGAAGATCTAATTAGCAAATTTATTACGGGTGGTGCCGGTAAATCATCAACAAACTCTACGGGCAATACGGCCGAGCCAGCTTCTTCTGAAGCACAGCCGTCATTTACCGAGTAATTATTAGGAAGCATGCACATGAATACATTATTTAAGCAAACGCTCACCGCAAGTGTTTTATCTTCAATGTTGATGGGAACAGCTTTTGCTGCACCCGCTGAAGCACCGCCAGCGTTTATTAAACGTGTTGCAGATGGCCTGATTACACGTTTGAAAACCGATCATGCCAAATTGCAAAACAATCCAGCAGCGGTTAAAGCGATCGTTCGTCAAAACCTTGATCCGTATATTGACTCACAAGCCTTTACTCGTATTGTTATGGGCACTTATGCAACCAATCAATACAGTAATGCGGCTCAGCGTGCGCAGTTTGAAAATAACTTTCGTGAAACACTGATTGAAAATTACGGTACGGCTTTTGCGAAGTACAGCAACCAGTCTTATACCATGCGTCCATACAAAGAAACCGGAAGTAAAAATCCTGTTGTAACGCTAGACTTCAATAACAACGGTGAAAAAATTCCAGTGTCGTTCCAGTTGGCAGACAAAGGGTCACAATGGAAAATTCGTAACATCAATGTATCTGGTATCGATTTAGGCTTGCAGTTCCGTAACCAGTTTGCGGCAACCGTGAAGCGTAACGGTGGTGATCTTGATAAAGCGATTGCGAATTTCCAGCCAGATGCGGATGCCGCAGTCAAAAAGAAATAATGCAGGTTTAACGTGATTCAGTTTCTAGATCAGCAGTTGGTCGTTTCTGGGCAAATCGACTTTGACAATGCACAGGCCATGTGTGAGCAAGGGCATCAACTGATTGCCCAGCACTCGACTTTTCCTTTGGTGGTGAATCTGAGTCAGTTGAAAAATGGCAATACCTTGGCCTTGGCGGTGCTAATTCAGTGGCTTCGCTCGACACCTCAGGCACAGGGGCTGCATTTTCAAGATGTACCTGCAAAAATGCTCAAGATCATTCAAGCCTCGCATCTGCAAGATGATTTGGTACTGATTTGAGCCAGTTTCAAAAACAAAAAAAGCACTGCCATGGCAGTGCTTTTTTTAAATCCATTTTTTCCAGCGGAAATAAATCATTGGTCCAACAAATGACACCAGAATGATCATGGCAACCACTAAAAAGCTCATGGCGCCATGTGCAAAGGGCAGTTCTTGTGTATTCATGCCGTAGATACTCGCTACCAGCATCGGTGGCGCTAGCATACTTGGCAAGATCGAGAAGCGACGAATCGTATCGTTCTGTTCGGTGTTAATGAAACCAGACGTGGTGTCGAGTAAGAAACGCACCTTTTGAAACAAGAAGGCATCATGTTCGACCAGCGAGCGAACATCTTCGCTGAGCTCGCGAATATCGGCATCATAAATATGACTGCCCAGCGCGCGCGGACGTGCTAAAAAGGTTAATACACGGCGTAAATCAATCAGACACAGCTGGGCTTTTCCCAACACGTCTTCTTGTTGAGCCAGACGGGTAATCATGTCGTCGAGATCCAGCATCTGTTCGCGATGATGATTATTCAGGACTTCTGTGGAGTATTTTTCAAGGTCCTTGTGGATATCTTCCAAGATATCCGCAAGTTCGTCTAGTTTGGCTTCGAGCAAACCCAGTAAGATCCATGTCGGATCTTTATAATCCATATCATAGTCATTACGCCGCGCACGGGCACGAAAGGCCCGAAACGCCACCAGTTTTTCACCACGCAGAGTAAACAGGCGGTCTTTATGCAAAATAAATGCGACAGTTTGTACCATCGCCAAAATATTGCTGCTGTCTTCGGTATCACCGTCAACTTGATAGTTTTTATTTTTCGTTAAAAAATAAGTACTGATATGCAAAATTCCATCGTCATCGCGGTAGAATCGAGCAGATGAAGAAATGTCTTCGAGAGATTTCAGTGTAGGTAAATTGCGATCATATGCATCGAGTACCCATTGTTGTTCTTCTTGAGAGGGTGCAATGAGGTCAATCCAGACCAATTCTGGATGCAGATCGAATCCACCATTGATGGTGGCATCTTCCAGACTACCGCGCTCTGTGGCATAAAAGGCTTCAAGCATAATGTCTTTTCTCCCTTGCGCAGTACGGGGGTAAATGAATGCGTGTATTTTAGACAAGGATTAGGTCAAAAACACTCGTTGTTGCGTTAATTTTGAAAAAAATCTTTCTAAAGCTTACTTTGTAAGCATGACAACTTCACAACATGGTAAAAAATCTATGAATTCAGTTTGTATTTTTTGTGGTTCTGCTGTTGGTACTGATCCTGTGTTTATTCAAGCAGCGCAAGCGACTGGGCAACTGATTGCCCAGCAAGGCAAAACGCTGGTGTATGGTGGTGGTCGTTCGGGACTTATGGGTGTTGTTGCAGACTCGGCGTTGCAGGCTGGCGGGCGCGTAATTGGCGTGATTCCAACTGCATTGGTCGATCGTGAGTTGGCACATCCGCATTTAACCGAACTACATGTGGTAAAAAATATGCATGAGCGTAAAACCAAAATGGCCGAGCTTTCGGATGGTTTTATCGCTTTACCGGGTGGCGCAGGTACACTCGAAGAAATTTTTGAGCAATGGACATGGGCACAGCTGGGTATTCATCAAAAACCATGTGCCTTTTTAAATGTACGTGGCTTTTACGATGCACTTTTAAACATGATTCAGGGCACCGTCGATAACGGATTCACTCAATCACGTTTTGTCGAGAAGCTGATTGCATCAGATGATATTCAGAGTATTTTAGAACAGTTTGAACACTATCAACCCGCCATGCCAAAATGGGGCGAACATGCCAAGGTTCATCCGTGAGCGATAATTTGACTAAGAAAACCATTCGGGTGGCTGCTGCGATTATTTTCAATGATGATCAGCAGCTTTTACTGGTACGAAAACGCAATACCACGTTTTTTATGCAAGTGGGTGGCAAGCTTGAAGCCAACGAATCCAGTGAAGCGGCGATTATACGTGAAACCTTTGAAGAAACCGGATGTCATAGCCACATTGTGCAGAGCTTGGGTCGTTTCGAAACTCAGGCAGCCAATGAGCCAGATCACAGCTTGATTGCAGATGTATACGTATTGCAGCTAGAAGGACAGCCACAGATTCAAGCCGAAATTGCTCAGATGAAGTGGATAAGTGTAGATGACCAGCACACGCCTCTTGCACCGCTAACCCGTGAAATAGTTTTACCGTGGTGTGTGAATTATCTGGCTTCACGTGAAACAGAGGCCGCAGCGACACAGACCGGATAAATGCGTTGGCATCCTAATGTGGTGAGTGCTTGAGACAAGGCGTAAATTGAGCTGCCTGTCGTGACTACATCATCGATAATCATGACCCGCCGAAAGCGAGTGCGCACACGCAAATCGGGTACGAATTGCTGCTCAATACCCGCGATGCGCTCTAATCGGCTTAAGCCCTTTTGTGTGTGTTCAGCCCGACGCAGCACGGGTTGCCATATGGGAAGGTTAAGCTGTTTGGCGACACCTTCAGCAATCAGCATTGCTTGATTATAACCACGTTCACAAAGCCGCGCTGTCGAAATCGGCATTGGCACAATGGCTTGAACCCGCGGTAAGGGAAGTTGCAAAATTAGTTGTGTGAGTAAGCGCTGATGATGCAGTTTTTCATGGTATTTAAATTGCTGCACAATCTGATTGATCGGGTCGGCATATTCACATGCCGCCTGAATGTTCAATTCATGGCGCAGCACCGAATCATTGAGCCACGGCAGATCTTGCCAGCAATCTGTGCAAATGACGTATGGACTGTGTGCCGCAGAATGACCGCACAGCGGACAATGTCGCGTGTGCTGCCAGAGCGTGTGTAATGAATGATACACTGCCTTAAACATAGGCATATCGCGGCGCTTCTGGCAACCAGCGTCTTAGTAGCGCATCGGCCTGTTCCGGATAATCACTGAGCATTTGCCCCGCGACATAATGCGCCTGCGTAAGAAGATGATCATCTCGCTCCAGTTTGGCCACACGAAAATTCATGTCACCGGTTTGTTTGGTGCCGAGAAGTTCTCCCGGACCACGCAGCTCAAGGTCTTTTTCGGCAATCACAAAGCCATCATTGCTTTCACGCAATATAGATAAACGCTCTTGACCATTTTGGGACAGTGGATGCTTATAAAGCAACACACAAAAACTCGCTTGAGCGCCGCGTCCTACTCGGCCACGTAACTGATGCAGCTGCGATAAGCCTAGCCGCTCTGCATTTTCAATCACCATAATGGAGGCATTCGGCACATCGACGCCCACTTCAATTACAGTGGTGGCGATCAGTAATTGCAATTCGTTGGCTTTAAATGCAGCCATGACCGCCTGCTTTTCATCTGCTTTCATTTTGCCATGTACCAATCCCACTTTGAGCTCGGGAAAGCGTGACAAAATTTCCTCATAGGTGGCTTGCGCTGCTTGCGCATCTAGTGTTTCAGATTGCTCTACCAGTGTGCACACCCAATAGGCCTGTTTGCCGTCTTTACAGTTATTGGCAATTCGATTGAGTACTTCTTCGCGTCGATCGAGTGGAATGGTCACGGTCTGAATCGGTGTTCGTCCTGGGGGAAGTTCATCAATCACCGAGGTATCCAGATCTCCATAAGCGCTCATGGCGAGAGTACGTGGTATCGGTGTGGCGGTCATCACTAACTGATGCGGGGTCAGATGATCGACACCTTTATTGCGCAGCGCCAAACGCTGATCGACTCCAAAACGATGTTGTTCATCGATAATCACCAAGCCAAGTTTGGCAAATTCGACATTGTCTTGAAATAGCGCATGTGTTCCGACCACCAACTGCGCTTGACCAGTTTGAATCAATTGTTCTGCATGTGCGCGGGCTTTGCCCTTTTGTTTGCCAGATAACCATGCCACTTGAATATTTAAGGGTTCAAACCAGCGTTTAAAATTCAGATAATGCTGTTCGGCCAGAATTTCAGTGGGTGCCATCAGCGCAACTTGCCACTCTGCTTCCAGCGCATGGCAAGCAGCCACAGCAGCCACCAAGGTTTTACCTGCACCGACATCACCTTGTACCAGCCGCAGCATCGGCTCGGGGCGCTGCAAATCTTTGGCAATTTCATGAGATACCCGCTTTTGGGCTTGCGTCATATGAAACGGTAGCTGTGCCAGTAAAGCTTTAGCCAAAACCTGACTGTAGGCAAAGGGTGGGGCGGCAATCTGGCGAATATAGGCACGGCGGGTCAGCAAACTGACTTGATGTGCTACCAGCTCTTCAAAGATCAAACGCTGCTGTGCAGGATGAGATCCTTGTGCCAGCTGTTGCATATTGGCATTGAGTGGTGGTTCATGAATGTAGTGCAATGCTTCTTTTAAAGCATAGCCATTGGTAAATTTCTCTGGCAAAAGCTCAGGCAGCTGGTCGCTAAACTGCGCCAAGGCCTGTTTAATATAGTCTCTTAACTTGGTCTGAGTTAACCCTTCGGTGCTCGGATAAATGGCAGTCAGTTGAGTTTTCGGGAGCGGGGTATGCTCTCGAATAACTTGTATTTCAGGATGATACAGTTCTAACCCACGTGCACCAACGCGTACTTCACCAAATATTCGTAAGCGATTTCCCGGGGTGAGTTTATCGGTCAAACCTTTATATAGATAATAAAATCGTAAAGTCACTTTACCAAAATCATCTTGGACCAGTGCAGCCACGGATTTTCGTTTTCCTGGTGGAAAGTCAACTGATTTTACCCATCCCTCTAGCAGGTAGGTACGACCGACCATGAGTTGGTTCATCGCAATAACCGTGCTACGATCTTCGTAATCACGAGGCAAATGAAACAACAAATCGTCTGTATTAAACAGATGTAGTTTCTCAAGTAAACTGGCGGCTGCCGCTCCAACGCCTTGCAAATGATGGACTGAAGTCATGTCCCTCCAACTCAGGATGTCCGATGCATATTTTATTTATTGGCTATGGTAAAACATCTCAGCGCGTTGCTAAACAATTATTTATGCGCGGTCATCAAATTAGCGCGGTGAGTCGCCACCCCAAACCAGCGGATTTTGCAGATCATATAACGCAAGATATTCATACACTCGATTTATCGGGCTGTCGCCCTATAGATTGGGTATATGTTTTACTTTCTCCTGAAAGTAGCGATCCAGCAAATTACCGTCGTACTTATCTGGAGAGTGTCCAGCCAATTGCAGATGTACTCAAACATCATCCAGTTCAGCGTGTGGTCGTGGTTTCCTCAACGCGGGTTTATGGTGCCCAGCAATCGGGCGAATGGGTCGACGATCACACCATTCCCGAGCCTGCCGATGAACAGGCCAAGTATTTACTTGCCATGGAGCAGGCGTGGCATCAAGCCTATCCGCAGCGTAGTATTGTAGTTCGACCAAGTGGAATTTACGGCAATTCAGTTGCACGGATGTGCAAGCTGGCACAAAGTACTCAGACTTATCCCGCGGTTCATTATAGTAATCGGATTCATATTGATGATCTGGCTGGCTTTTTGGCTTATCTGACAACGCTGGATTCGTTTAAACCCGTGTATCTGGTCAGTGATGGGCGGCCTTATCCATTGCATGAAATTATTCAATGGTTTCAGTTACAACTTCACTTACCACAACTCCGGCTTGAGCGTACGTGCCTGACTGGAAAACGAATTATGGCACGTGATTTTATTGCATCGGGCTATGAGTTGCAGTCACCCGACTGCTTTAGCGTGTATCGTGCTCAGCTCGATTCTACAGCACCGACTGCTCAAGATTAATCTGGCTTGACTGTGCTGACTTTTCATCATGTCACTTGGGGCATGGTGTTCAGTGCGCAAACACCGTAAGGTGAATGCTGAAACATATCAATGATTAAAATAAAAAAAGACGATGACATGATGCAATTAAAAATTTTATTGGGAATTGGGCTTTACTTACTTGCTGTGCAAAGCTGGGCGCTTGAGACTGCATGGTGTGTCTATGATCCGGTCGGTCCGCAAGGCGAGATTAGCCGCCGTGCTCAAGATATTGCGCAATACGCGCAGTCTCAGCAAGTGAAAATTACGCTGAAAAGTTATAAAAATGAGCAAGATGCACTAAAGCAATTTGATCAGGGTTATTGCTCAGGCGTGATGGCAACGAATTTTCATACCCGTCAGTACAACCAGTTTATGGGCGGTACGGCAGGTGTTGGCTTTGTTTCCAGTCATCAGGTTGCCAAAAGTTTTATGCAGATGCTGAGCAATCCGAGCCTTAAGCCGCACATGGTGCAAGGAGAGTTTGAAGCGCTGGGTATGATTCCGCTGGGTATGGCCTACATGGTGCTTAAGCGTACCGACATTAACAGTGTCAGTGATTTAAAAAATAAGAAAATTGCAGTGTTAGCAGCAGATTTACCACAAATTGCGCTGGTACAGTCAGTTCGTGCCCAGCCAGTACCCGTGCAGCTTGAATCTGCTGTGGATGCTTTTAAACACAATCAGGTTGATATCTTGCCAGCGCCTATTTTTGCGCTACGACCTTACAATCTTGAACGAGAATTCGGTCCGTCCATTCGTGTGGTGAACTTTCCGTTATCTTATGTGGCGATAAATGTGGTGATCCGGCACGCACAGTATCCAAAAGGCTTTGGTCAAAGTATGCGAAGTTGGTTTGCCTTGCATAGCGCCAGTTTGATTGCACAGACGATTCGCTGGGAAAATGGTATATCGTCGTATTATTGGATGGATGTATCTTATAGAGAGAAGCAGGCGTATGAATTGATTCTAGCCAGAGTACGTCAACAGTTTATTCGCTCGAAATATTACGATCCGGCCTTTGTGGCTTTAATTTTACGCTTGCGCTGTATGGATGATCCACGTTATTTCGAATGTCAATTTCGTTAAAGGTACAGCCTAGCGAACTAGACTGTACCATCAAAACGATTATTTCTTTTTACGTTTTAAACGACGCTTGGCTTGTTGAGATGCCATCGCTTCGAGCGCACTCTTTAGCTCTTCATCGCTAAATGTCGTAATGTGCTGCAACATCTGCAAGGTGGCTTCATCGAGGACCAGTTTGGCGCCTTCAGCCATATTGCTAAAGTTGCGGTCAAACTCAATCGCACCTTCAGAATTGGTTTTGATATAACCTTGCTGGGTCAGTACTTTCAGGAAGCTTTGAAACAGTGCCTTATCAAAAAATTCTGGCGAGTTGAACTCATACAGCACCGATAAACGCTGTCCGAGCAAATGACTTAAGTCTTCCACTTGCTTGGCCGAAATATTGCCAGAGCCACGCTGAGCAATTAAAGCCAAAGTCATGTAATAGCGCTCTAGACTTTGCTTCACGGGTGCAGCCAGAATCACCAGCTGATTATGTTCTTCCGAGTTTGGTGCCAAGCTGACCAGATCACCGTCTTGATCGATTTCAATCACACCCGATGCAGTAAGCGCATCGACATAACGATCAATTTCTGTGATCAACGCGTCGCGAGACCATTTCAAAAATAGCTCGGCTTGTAAGAACGGATACAAGGTGCGAATGACATTGTGCAAATCTTTACGGTTGACTTTACCATTGTGTTCAACCAGTGAAGCCACCAGTGACGGCAACACAAACGCATGTAGAATATTATTACGAAAGTAGGTCAGTAATACCGCCTGATTGTCTTCAATCGCAATAATATCGCCTAGTGCATGCTGAACACGTTTGATCAACTTTAACTTCAAACCGTAGGCAATGATTTCTTTACCCGACAACGAAGTTACTTGACTACGTTCATCGTAAGGCTGCTGAGCCATCAAGTTGCGATAGGCATCGAGCTGCTTAATACACAATTCTTCATCGAGCGTGTGCTTTGGTGTAGCCAGTAAAATCAGTGACAACAGCGACACCGGATTAATCACAACTGCACGGTTAATATTTTCTAAAATGGCATGTGCTGAACTGTTAATGGCCTGCGAAACTTCATTTGGCAGCGGATCATCATTTTTCTCAATTTTGATCTGATCGGCATTGTGCGCTTTGAGCATATCATCGAGAAAAACTGGCTCACCAAAGTTGACATGAACCTTACCAAAAATTCGCTCGATTTTACGCAGGGTTTTTAAAATGCCCAGTACCGATTCCGCTTCTTTTGGATTTCCTTGCATTTCGCCTACATAGGTTGAGCCTTCCATCAGGCGCTCATAACCAATGTAAGTCGGTAAAAACACAATCGGCTTGGCACGGCCACGTAAATGGCCGTGAATGGTCATGGCCAGCATGCCGGTTTTAGGAGGCAATAAACGACCTGTACGTGAACGGCCCCCTTCAATGAAGTATTCCAGTGGCGTGTTGCGAGACAAAATGCTGTACAGATATTCTTTAAATACCGATGTATACAGGCCATTGCCACGGAAAGAGCGACGAATAAAGAATGCACCGCCACCACGCAGTAACTGTCCGACAAAAGGTAAGTTCAGGTTATCGCCTGCGGCAATGTACGGCACCATCAGACCACGTTTATAAATCACATACGACAGCAGCAGATAGTCGATATGACTACGATGACAAGGGGTATAAATAATCTCGTAGTCTTTGGCAAGTTCGCGCACGGTGCTGAAGTTATGTACCTCAACGCCATCGTAAAGCTGTGTCCAAAGACGTGTCAGAGCCATATCGGCAAAACGCACGGCAGAATGCGAATAATCCGATACGATTTCATTGAGATAACCAATGGCACGACTCTCGGCTTCTAGCATGCTGATTTTAGAGCGAATACTTTCACGGCGAATTGCATCTTGTACATCGCGTGCCTTAATCAGTGATTCCATCACATTGCGTCGATCAGATAAATCCGGGCCAAGCACCACTTCACGCTGACGATCTAGAAAATCATTTAAGGTGCTGATGATATAGGTGGCCGGAGACAGATTCGGGTAATGTGTCTTGGCATATTCCACCAACTGACGAAGCGATTGAGATTCATGAAACTCAAGATAAGACTGGCGTCCGTGTAAACCAATATTCACCAATTGCTTGATTTTGCTTGGGGTTGCCCACGTGTCGGTAAACAACAGCTTCACCCATGAATCTTCTTTATCCGGTGCACGTCCCCACAAGACTGTAACAGGCACCAGTTCGATATCGGCATCCGGATATTTTTCCAATATCTCAATCAAACGCAATAATCGTGGCGGAAATGCATGTGGCGGTGGATTTAGCAGATTACGCTCATCATGATGCTGTAAAAACAGTACCGAAGCCTTTTCCTGATGCTCGGCCACATGTAAAGGATCGAGTGCAGGTTTTAAGTGCAGGCGTCGCGTTTCACTGTCGACCACCAAGGCATTACTACGTGAGTAGTTTTGCAGTACATAGCACACAATCTTAGGCGAATGAGATACTTCTGATGCTGCGGATGGAGTTGGTTCAGCAGGGACCTCCCCAAGAACATGTGGAGTGACCACAAGGTCTAGCAACTTACTGGAAAGCCGTCGATACATCTGACCGAAGCCATGCTTGGACATAAA
Source organism: Acinetobacter sp. ACZLY 512 (assembly GCF_023614015.1). Taxonomy (NCBI): domain Bacteria; kingdom Pseudomonadati; phylum Pseudomonadota; class Gammaproteobacteria; order Moraxellales; family Moraxellaceae; genus Acinetobacter; species Acinetobacter sp. ACZLY 512. The sequence continues at coordinate 61,686 of NZ_JAKIVI010000002.1, read as the reverse complement.
ATCTCCTACTCAAACAACCAAACCCCAGCCACGCAGACCGGGTACAATGTGATGAATTGATTTGCAAAAACAATGCGCTATTTTCTGCTAATTTGTATGCAGAGTGCTAGCGTTTATCGTTAAAAATCGTATTTATACTGACAATTGGTAATGTGAAGTGTGATCTGTGACGCATTTAATGCCAAAGCTGAAACGCTGGATTTATGGCAAAATAGTTCAAAGATCATTACGCATTCACTCTCGCGCTATTTTTAATTTTGACATAGAAAAGGCATTCCATGAATACATTGACCCAAGAACTGGTTGAACTTTTATCACTGGAAAAGCTCGAAGAAAATCTGTATCGCGGCATGAGTCGCAACTTGGTTGGCAAACGCGTGTTTGGCGGTCAGGTACTCGGCCAAGCACTTCGTGCTGCATCGTATACCACGGATCGTCCGGCTCATTCCTTGCATGCCTATTTCTTATATGGTGGCGATATCCACGCGCCGATCGTATACGAAGTGAATCCGCTACGCGATGGTAAAAGTTTTGTTAGCCGTGAAGTCCGTGCCGTTCAGCATGGTCGTACCATTTTTTCTGCCATGGTGTCTTTTGTTGCACCCGAAGAAGGCCTCAACTATCAAAATGATGCGCCAGTTTATCCTGCACCTGAAGACGTAAAATCGGAAGCCGAACTCAAACAAGGCATGATTGATTTTATTCCCGAAAATGTTCGTGCCAGCTTCATGCGCGAGCGTCATGTCGAGATTCGTCCAATCGATCCCGTAAATCCATTTCAGCCACAGCCCCAAGCGCCCACTAATGCGCATTACATTCGCACGCATGATCAAATTCGTGGTGAGATGGATCAAGTGGCCCTACATCAGGCAATCGTGGCATTTTATTCAGATTTTACCCTCATGACCACTGCACTCAAGCCGCATGGACTTAGCTATATTTCGCCAAGCCTACAGTGTGCCAGTATCGATCATACGATTTATTTCCATCGTCCAGTCCGTGCAGACGAATGGATGCTGTACGACATGGATGCCACTGTCAGCAGCAGCTCAAGAGGGTTGAACTTTGGACGCATGTGGCAAAACGGCATGTTGGTGTGTAGTACGGTTCAAGAAGGTTTAATCCGCTTGCGTGAAATTGAAACCCAATAATTTCAGATGTTAAAAAGCACTCGATTCTTCGAGTAGAGCGTGTCATATTGCGGCTAACGAATTAAAAAAATGATGCATTATGAGCTTAAACACGCAGATTTTTATTGCTGCGGTGATTGGGGTTGTATTCGGACTCGTACTGAGCCTAAATCCTGAAACCGCATTCTTTTCCAGTAGTTTATATATTTTAAGTCTGATCAGTAGTATCTTTATTGGCCTACTTAAAATGCTGCTGATACCGCTGATTTTTACCTCAATTGTGGTGGGAGTGTCTAACCTGCAAGCCAGTGGGCAGTTCAATCGAGTGTGGAAAATTACCGCGTTATGCTGTTTTACCACCACCACTTTCGCGTTGATTTTGGGAATTGGCTGTGCACATTTGTTCTCTGTTGGGCAGGGCATGGATATTGGTATATTTGCAGACGCCATGCAAAATCATCAAACGCCAGATACCCTGACGCCTTCGAGTTTTCTCACCAACTTTATTCAAAATACTCTGATCAATCCTTTTAAAGCCTTTGCCGAAGGGAATGTGCTGGCAGTGGTGGTCTTTGCTTTACTATTGGGTGCCGCACTGATCAAAGGTGGTGATCGCTTTCAGTCGGTCCGTGTGCTCAGTGTACAACTCTTCGATATCATGATGATGCTGGTCGGTTGGGTGATGAAACTAGCACCCCTTGGAATCTTGGCATTGCTGGCCAAACTCATCGCCACTGAAGATTTAAAAGTGCTGGGGAGTCTGGCTGAATTTGCTTTAGTGGTGACAGGAACCACGATTTTTCATGGTGCAGTGGTCTTGCCACTGTTATTGTGGATCTTTGGCAAAATGAATCCAATCACCTTTTTCAAAGGCACGCGACTGGCTCTGATTACTGCATTTGCAACCAGTTCGAGCTCGGCTACCATGCCCTTAAGTATGAAATGTGCGCAGGAAAATCTGAAAGTTCGACCACAAACAGCCGGATTTGTGATTCCACTGGGAACCCAGTTAAATATGGATGGCACAGCACTTTATGAAGCGGCGGCGGCCTTATTTATTGCCAATCTAATCGGGATGGATTTGAGCCTGACCCAGCAATTGATTGTGTGTCTAACGGCCATGATTGCCTCGTTGGGTGCCCCAGGCATTCCAAGTGCAGGAATGGTCACCATGATCATGGTATTGCAATCGGTCGGATTACCTGCTGAAGCGATTGCGATACTGCTACCGATTGATCGGATTCTGGATACCGTGCGGACAGTAGTGAATGTACAAGGCGATATGATGATCAGTGTTGTGGTGGATCGCTATGCCAAACAAGCCGAACCCCAATCCACTGAACTTTCCTAATGAAAAAAGCAGATCTTAAGATCTGCTTTTTTAGGCATCTGGTTTTTATGCGGCAGCTCGTAAGGCGCGTTTTGCAGCCGGAGAGCGGTTCAAATACGCGACCGCATCGTCTGTACTGCCTTCCTTTACAGGGTCATACCATGGCATTAAGTAGTCGATCTGCTGTGCAATCAACCAAATTGGACTAGGCAATAACTGTTGGTCTTGACGCGCTTGTTTGTACCATTCTAACCAGATCCATGGACGGAACAGGCTCGGCTTATACTCGGCAAAGCGTGGGTCTTGCTTCATAATGTGCGCGGCACCATCTACCCAAAGTCCAAGCACACCAATAATCACGGCCACACTTAAATAATAACGTGCAATATAGCCACCGCCTAAGTGTCGATACAAATCAAAAGCCACGGTACGGTGCTCGATTTCTTCTGCACCATGCCATTTCACTAAATCGAGCATTTCAGGATCGGCGCCCAACTGCTGCCATTTCTGGTTATAAAGCGCATATTTGCCCAATACGCAGGTCATGTGTTCGACGGTTGCGATTACACCTAAGCGAAACAGGTCCCAGTGCTTTTCAAGTGCAGCCGGAACGGTCAAGTCAAAAGGCTTGTCTGCCAGTGCTTTGGTGAATAAAACATTCATGATATCCAGATTGCGCTGAATATCAATGTGGCGTGCAGAGAGATATTCTTTATTGGCCGACTGGTGTGCATTGGCATGCATGGCTTCTTGGCGTATAAACGCCTGTACGTCGAGTTTGAGCTTTTCGTCGGTAATTTGCGGTAAAACTTTATTATAAAGACGACAAAACCAGAATTCCCCAGCGGGCAAAATATTATTGATTTCATTAATAAAATAGCTTGCAAACGGCTGGTTTGGAATCCAGTCAACGGGTGTGTTTTGCCAAACAAATTTTACTTTTCGCGGTTGAATACGATAATCAATAGACGATCCGGGAAGTTTCTTTTTTAAAAATGACAACATACTCATAATCATGTCCTAATCTGTTCTAAACAGAACAATGCATGCATTTGAGTATAAAAAAATGCCCCGATACATTGCTTTGCAATACGGGACATTCCATTGTCATTTGGTGATGATGTTAATCATTTTTTTGCGATTGTTCAGCATCATCTTCCGAATCTGTCTCGATATCCAAATCTGCATCGGAGACTTCAGGAATTGCGCTTAAATCAAAATGTTGTTCTTCGCTCAAGGTGAAGTTTAAACGACCAGCCATGACGCTGGCGAGCTCTTCAAGTCCTTGCTTGTTCAGTGATGAAAACAGCTGAATCGAGAAGTTAAGCTTCATTTTTTTCAAAGATTGCTTTACGTCCAAGAGCGCGGTATTGGCGGGGCCACGATTTAATTTATCGGCTTTGGTCAGTAAAATATGTACAAATAATTTACGTGCATGCGCCCATTCCAGCATCATGGTGTCAAAATGTTGCAGGGGATGGCGAATATCCATCAACAACACCAAGCCTTGTAAACTTTTACGATGAATCAAATAGTTTTCCAGCTCTTTTTGCCAGACACGTTTCATGTCTTCTGGAACTGCTGCGTAGCCGTAACCAGGTAAGTCGACGAGACGTTGATCTGGATTACCCAAACTGAAAAAGTTGATCATCTGCGTGCGTCCAGGTCTTTTGGAGGCACGTGCGAGCTGTTTTTGATTGGTGAGTGTGTTAATCGCGCTCGATTTACCTGCATTTGATCGGCCTGCAAATGCAATTTCGTAACCAGTATCTTCTACACACAGCGAAAGTTTCGGTGCACTCATCAGAAATTCAGCTTTACGCAACCAATTCAGGGATTTAACTGAATACTCTGTAATCGCAGGATCGGCTTTACGCTCATAACTAATTTTTTCTTTAGGTGCGAGTTTGGCCTTGGTATCTTTGGATTTCGCATAGCGATGCATAGAGCTTAACTTTTTCAATGATAAATACACGAGCCATTATAAAGGAAGTCTCGACATCTAGCGAATCGAATACGCCGTGTTTTACGCTATAGTGCCACAAAGGCGATTGGCGAGTAGGTTGGTGGTGCGTTTAAAACGTCACGCAGCGTGTGCTGATCGAGTGACACATAAAACTGCTCAAGCGCTTGATCTAGAATACCTTTTAGACCGCAATGCGCACGCATGACGCAAGGTGGTTCATGGCATTCCACAATCTGGTGATCACCTTGAAGAATCCGCACAATATGCCCTAGTCGAATCTCTAGCGCTTTGGGATTTAAACGTAATCCTCCACCTTTGCCCCGTGTTGTAATGATCCACTCTTGTTTTCCCATAAAGTGAACCACTTTAACCAGATGATTTTGTGAGACATGCAAATCCTTTGCGATATCGGCAATGGTGTACGGGAATTCACTGGGGCGTGAAACATACATCAGAATCCTCAGTGCATAATCGGTAAATTTATTGAGTTGCATGATCCGCAAAGACAACAGATGAAAAAGCCCATCTTAGCCTGAAAGTCCTCAGAAAGAAACGTGGAGACGAAGACAGTACGGATTTCATCTGTGAATTTTAAACCCTTAAATAGGAGCACTCAGATGCAGTTCATCTCCAACCTGATAGGCATTTAAAAGACGATCTGCGACGTGATGATTTGCAGCGTCTTCTGGTGTTTTGACTTTAAATGACCATACATGGCTTGCTGCTTGAATGCGATGCAATGGAAATTGTTCAGGTTGTTTTAAACCTAACTCCGGAACGTTTACCCGAACAGTAACCGATGAAGGGATCTGAATGTCAGGAAGTGGATGGGTGTCGACTGCCGCGACACTAAAAATCTTGCCTTCATCGTCGGTGTGAATATCCACGATTTTGAACTCACGCCATCCGGCCCAGCCACCCGTTTGTGCGGCTAGCTGATGATATTTTTCTTGCTCAACGCGAATCAAAAGATCTGCTAATTGTTGATAAGCCTGTTGCCACGCCAAGATCAGTTCAGATTCAAAGGGAACGTTCAATACCTCAGAAATCGAATGTAAAAGATGCTCACCTACAATTGCATAATGCTCAGGTTGAATGTCTAGACGAACATGGGTGCTGGTAATGCGCTCGACAGCTTTGGCTAATTTTTCCGGATGCTCAATGTGTTCGGCATAGGCCAGTACCGCAGCGGCCAAAGCACGGGGCTGACGTCCAGTTTGCTGATGATCTTGATTAAAAATATGCTTAAGTTCCGGATGTTGTTTTAACATGCGTGCGTAGAAATAACGGGTTAATGCAACACCGTGCTCACGTAAGACCGGGACTGTGGATTGAATGAGTTGAATGTGCTCAGGCGTCATGATACGACCACTTGTAGTTTATAAGATGTATTTAAAATACATCTTATAAAGTGCATTTTCAATATACCTTTTAAAAATAGATAAAAATAAAGATCTATCGCTTTCCAAACAGTGAGCCGAGCAAGCCACGAACCAGTTTCTGGCCGGTTGGTCCGCCCAGAGTGCGTGCTGCACTTTTAGCAAATGTACCCAGCACATCTTGAGTCAGTTTGTCACGGTCACGCTGAGCCTTTTCATCGGCTTTTTGCTGTTCACGCGCTAAGCGCTCTTGTTCTTTGGCCTGCTGTTTTGCTAAAGCTTCCTGCTGTTTGGCTTGCTGCGCAGCTTCAGCTTGCGCCTGCTCTTGCTCAAGCCGATCACTGACTTTTTGTTGCAGCATTTCATATGCACTATCGCGATCGACCATCTTTTCATACACACCCGCTACCAAACTCTGCGCCATCAGCGCTTGACGTTCTTCATCACTGAGCGGGCTAAACGATGAGTAGGGCGGCATAACCCAGCCACGTTGTACAATTTGAGGTGTGCCTTGTTCGTCGAGACAACTGATCAGGGCCTCTCCAACTGCCAGTTCTGTAATGGCCTGATCGACTTTAAAATCTGGATTGGCCCGAAAGGTATCGGCGGCTGTTTTTACCGCTTTCTGATCTTTAGGAGTAAAGGCGCGTAAGGCGTGCTGGACACGATTACCCAGCTGGCCAAGTACGCTTTCTGGTAAATCCAGTGGATTTTGGGTAATAAAGTATATCCCAACCCCTTTAGAGCGAATCAGACGGACCACCTGCTCAATTTTCTGTTGTAGGGCAGGGCTGGCGTTGTCAAACAGCAAGTGGGCTTCATCAAAAAAGAACACCAGTTTAGGCTTGTCCGCATCGCCGACTTCAGGCAGTTGTTCAAACAGTTCGGATAACATCCACAGTAGAAAGGTGGCATAAAGTTTTGGTGAGTTCATGAGCTGATCCGCGGCAAGCAGATTGATGTAGCCATGGCCTTGAGCATCGGTTTGAATAAAATCCAAAATATTTAAGCTGGGTTCACCAAAAAATTGCTCGGCACCCTGATCGCCCAAGGCCAATAAATTGCGCTGAATTGCCCCAATACTGGCAGGCGATAAATTACCGTATTCGGCTTTTAAATCGGCAGCATTGTCACTGACATAACTGAGCATGGCTTTTAAATCTTTAAAATCGATGAGCAGCAATCCTTGATCATCGGCAATACGAAATACTGCCGATAACACGCCCTCTTGGGTGTCGTTCAGATTGAGCATTTGTGCTAAAAGCAGCGGCCCAATTTCGGAAATGGTGGTTCGAATAGGGTGCCCGTGCTGACCGAACACATCCCAAAATACAGTGGGAGAGGCAGCAAATGGAATTTGATCAAGGCCTAAGAGTTGTAAGCGCTGTTCAAATTTGGGGTTACTGCGACCAGCTTTGGCGATACTTGATACATCACCTTTGGCATCGGCCAAAAAAACCGGGACACCAATCCGTGAAAAATTTTCTGCCAATACTTTTAAAGTAACTGTTTTTCCTGTTCCGGTTGCGCCGGCAATCAAACCATGCCGATTGGCAAACTCGGAATGTAAAACAATCTCTTGTGAAGGATCACGGCTGTTTTTTGCAATAATGATTGGTGTTCCCATAGGTTGTCCTCTGGTGATTGTTATTCAAGTTGTTGTAGTGCGTTTTGGATATCTTGAATTAAATCTTGCGGATGTTCCAGTCCTATGCAAAAACGAACCAGTAAACCCTGTTGTAAATGTGTAGTATCTAACTGACGCATCTGTTTCAGATCATAAAGCATGACCAGACTCATCGGGCCTCCCCAGCTAAATCCCAGCTTGAAGAGTGTTAATGCATCACAAAAACGTCGAATCGCAGCCAAATCATATTTGGAGTCAAAAATTACACTGACCAGACCCGCACTTTGCCCTGTAGTACACACCTCTTTCCAGTAGATATGTCCCGGACTGCTGGCAAGGCTAGGATGGAGCACTTGTGTAAATTGCGTTTGCTGTTGCAGCCACGTTATTAAAGTGCGTGCGTGATCGGCCTGCTGTTGATAACGCAGGGCCATATGCGGCAAACTGCGTATAATCTGTGCTGTATCATCACCCGACACACAAATGCCCTGATTGGCATGAATTTTAAAAAGTCGATCATGCAAGGCTTTACTGCGGGTGATTACGCTACCCATTAAGATGTCGCCTCCACCACTGGGATATTTGGTCAGGGCATGTACCGTTACATCGACCGAGAGATGTTCATCGCCAATATCAAAAGCGTTAAACGCCAAACCGGCTCCCCATGTATTGTCCAAAGCAGTGATAACCTGAGCAGCTTTGGCCTTTTTTGATAATGCTTTTAAATCTGGAAACTCAAGCGTAATCGAGCCTGCTGCTTCAAGCCAAAGGAGCTTGGTTGCTGCGCTGGGTACGAAGCTGTCTGCGTCAATCGGATTATAGATTCGCACATGAATACCGTAACGCTGTTGTAGATTTTTTAGGTGCTCTATGTTTGGTCCATAAACGTTATCTGGCACCCAGACCTCATCACCTTGGCTTAAAAATGTCGAATTGACTAAATTAATCGCCGAGAGACCACTCGGTGCCAGTAAGCAAAACTGTCCACCTTCAAGCTGTGCCAGTTGATCACCGAGCGTAAATGTAGTGGGTGTGCCATGAGTTCCATAACTATAATCATAGGGATCGCTCCAATGGCGATCAAAAAGGTGCGCCGTACTTGGAAAAATAATGGTTGATGCACGAAACAGGGGAGGTTGGATGCTATGAATATACTGCGATGCATTGCGTGGCGCATGAATCAGTGCAGTTTGCGTTTTTTTATTGTCAGACATGGTGCAAAATCGTAATGGAATTTGAACTAGAGTAAAAAAAAATAAGCAATTACGCCAGTTTTTGCGTGTTTTGTTGGTTTTTATTTGAAAGTGTCAATTTTCATTTAAGTTGGCTTCAATTTTGCACAACCCTCTTTGATACTAACAACAATATAGGTTTGAATTACGCATGAAGCCGTTTTTAAAAGTGCATTATTTTCAGCATATTGCTGGTGAAGGGTTCGGAAGTTGCTATGAATTTCTTAAGTCGAACCACGCCAAAATTACTGCAACCGAATTTTTTGCCTTGCCAGCCGATTCGGCGCTTGAAATTGAAGCGTTGCCACAAATAGAAGATGTCGACCTGCTCATTATTATGGGGGGGAATATTAGTGTAAATGACGAAGCCAATTATCCATGGCTCAAGCTTGAAAAGCGTTGGATCCGGCGCTATCTTGCGGCAGGAAAACCGGCTATCGGCTTGTGTTTGGGTGGGCAACTGATTGCCAGTGCCTTAGGCGCTGCGGTAAGTCACAGCGCCTATCATGAAGTCGGCTGGACCACAGTGCAGCGCGTGCATAATATTCCAGCAACGTGTTTTCAATTACCCGAGCGCGTCAATGTATTGCAGTGGCACAACGAATGCTTTGAAATTCCCAAAGGTGCAGTGCATTTGGCAGAAAATCCAATTTGTCGTAACCAAATGTACCAGATTGGCAAAAATGTTTTGGGCTTTCAGTTTCACCCCGAAATTACCCCACAGACACTTGAGTTGTTCCTAGAAGATGATGAGCATGTTGGTCACTTAACCGGCGATATTATCAGCAATCTGGCAGAGCTTAAGAATTCTCGGCGCGGGTATTTTCAAGAAGGTAATCAATTACTCAACCAAGCGATTGAATATGTATTAGAGGCATCTTGATTGCATCGGTAGGGGCATCAATAAAAACAAAAAAAGCCCAAATTTTATGAAAAAAACCAGAAATAGAATTGCATAAGACTTAAACAATCGTTATAATGAGCGACCCTCAAATTGTGAGGTCATTTACTACAGAAAGTGTAGTAAATGCATGACAGTCGCGGCATCGATCGTGACCTTAGTGATTTTCACTGCCTTTGACACTTACCAATAGGTGAGGTGCGTCAAGGGTGATTCTTTATATATTTTGGCTTGGAGTTTACTGGTATGTCTAACCAGAGAATCCGTATCCGTCTTAAGTCTTTTGATCATCGTTTAATTGATCAATCTTCTCAAGAGATCGTAGAAACCGCTAAGCGTACTGGCGCACAAGTGTGTGGTCCAATCCCGATGCCTACTCGCATCGAACGCTTCAACGTTCTTACTTCACCGCACGTAAACAAAGACGCGCGTGATCAGTACGAAATCCGCACCTACAAACGTTTGATCGATATCGTTCAACCAACAGACAAAACTGTTGATGCATTGATGAAATTGGATCTTGCAGCTGGTGTTGATGTTCAGATCGCATTGGGTTAAGGCTTTCGGGTTAATTAGTGCCTGGCATTAATTAAGCTGCTTTTTTAGAGGTTACACACATGGCTATTGGTTTAGTCGGCCGCAAGTGCGGTATGACCCGTATCTTTACAGATGCCGGCGTCTCTGTGCCTGTTACAGTGATTGAGGTTGATCCTAACCGTATCACTCAAATTAAAACGCTTGAAACTGATGGTTATCAAGCGGTTCAAGTTACTACTGGCGAACGTCGTGAATCTCGCGTAACTAATGCTCAGAAAGGTCACTTCGCGAAAGCGGGTGTTGCTGCTGGTCGTTTGGTTAAAGAGTTTCGCGTAACTGAAGCTGAGCTTGAAGGCCGTGAAGTTGGCGGTACAATTGGTGTTGATTTGTTCGCAGTTGGTCAAGTTGTTGACGTAACTGGTCAATCAAAAGGTAAAGGTTTCCAAGGTGGTGTTAAGCGTTGGAACTTCCGTACCCAAGACGCGACTCACGGTAACTCAGTTTCTCACCGTGTTTTAGGTTCTACAGGTCAAAACCAAACTCCTGGACGCGTGTTCAAAGGCAAAAAAATGGCCGGTCACCTAGGTGACGAACGCGTAACAGTACAAGGTCTTGAAATTGTATCTATCGATGCAGAGCGTTCAGTTCTCGTTGTTAAAGGTGCGATTCCTGGTGCTACTGGTGGCGACGTTATCGTTCGTCCTACGATCAAGGCCTGAGGGGAAATAACGTGAATTTAAAAACTGTTTCCGGCTCTGCTGTTGAGTTGTCTGAAGTTGCTTTTGGACGTGAATTTAACGAAGCTCTTGTACACCAAGTTGTTACAGCTTACTTAGCTGGTGGTCGTCAAGGTACTCGTGCTCAAAAATCTCGTGCAGAAGTATCTGGTGGTGGTAAGAAGCCATTCCGTCAAAAAGGTACAGGCCGCGCACGTGCTGGTTCTATTCGTAGCCCAATCTGGGTTGGCGGCGGTAAAACATTTGCTGCTCGTCCACAAGACTGGTCTCAAAAAGTAAACCGTAAAATGTACCGCGGTGCAATGCAATGTATCTTAGCTGAACTTGTTCGCCAAGATCGTCTTGTATTGGTTGAAGAGTTTGCTGTTGCAGCTCCTAAAACTAAAGAATTGCTTGCTAAACTGAACGACTTGAATGCTGCTCGTGCATTAATCGTTACTGATGCTGTAGATGAGAATCTATATCTTGCAGCACGTAACCTTCCACATGTAGATGTGGTTGATGCAACTGCAATCGATCCTGTTAGCTTGATCGCGTTCGATAAAGTTGTGATGTCTGTAGCTGCTGCTAAGAAAATTGAGGTAGAACTCGGATGAACAACGAACGTATCTATCAAGTCCTAAAAGGACCAGTCTTCTCAGAAAAGGCACAAGTTTTAGGCGAAACTGCTGGTGTTCAAGTGTTCAAAGTTGATATCAATGCAACTAAACTTGAAATCAAAAAAGCAGTTGAAAAACTTTTTGGTGTAGACGTGCTTAAAGTAAACACGACGATCACTAAAGGTAAATCGAAGCGCTTTGGTAAAACATTAGGACGTCGTTCTGATGTTAAAAAAGCATACGTCACCCTGAAAGCTGGCCAAGATGTAGAAATGGCTGACTTGGGCGATACCGCTGAAAGCGCAGCGGAATAAGGACGAAAATTATGCCGATTCAAAAATGCAAACCAACGTCTCCAGGGCGTCGCTTTGTTGAAAAAGTGGTTCATAGCCACCTTCACAAAGGTAAGCCTTTTGCAGCGTTGGTTGAAGCTAAAAAACGTACTGGTGGTCGTAATAACAACGGTCACATTACCACTCGTCACGTTGGTGGTGGTCATAAGCAGCATTACCGTCTTGTAGACTTCAAACGTAACAAAGATGGTATTCCTGCAGTTGTAGAGCGTATTGAATACGATCCTAACCGTACCGCACACATCGCATTGTTGAAGTATGCTGACGGTGAACGTCGTTATATCATCGCACCTAAAGGCTTGCGCGCTGGTGATAAAGTACAATCTGGTAACGATGCTCCAATTCGTCCAGGTAACTGCTTGCCACTTCGTAACATGCCAATCGGTTCTACACTTCACAACGTTGAACTTAAAATCGGTAAAGGTGCTCAATTAGCACGTTCTGCTGGTACTTCAGTTCAGTTGTTGGGTCGTGATGGTTCTTACGCAATCGTTCGTCTACGTTCAGGCGAAATGCGTAAAATCCATGTTGAATGCCGCGCTGTAATTGGTGAAGTTTCTAACCAAGAAAACAACCTTCGTTCATTGGGTAAAGCTGGTGCGTCGCGCTGGCGTGGTGTTCGTCCTACCGTTCGTGGTATGGCGATGAACCCAGTAGATCACCCGCACGGTGGTGGTGAAGGGCGTAACAAAGGTATTCAACCTGTAAGCCCGTGGGGTCAAAAAGCGAAAGGGTACAAGACACGTACCAATAAGCGTACGACTAAGATGATTATCCGCGATCGTCGCGTCAAGTAAAGGAATCTGACTAATGCCTCGTTCATTAAAAAAAGGTCCGTTCGTCGACGCGCATTTGTTCGCTAAAGTTGAAGCTGCTATTGCTGCAAACAACCGTAAGCCGATCAAAACGTGGTCTCGTCGTTCGATGATCCTTCCAGACTTTGTTGGTCTAACAATTTCTGTTCACAATGGCCGTAACCATGTTCCAGTAATCGTATCTGAACATATGGTTGGTCATAAACTCGGTGAATTCGCGCCAACTCGTACCTATCGTGGTCACGGCGTTGACAAGAAATCTAAACGTTAATAGGTGTCATGATGGAAGTAACTGCTAAATTACGCGGTGCCGCTATCTCGGCACAAAAGGCACGTTTGGTTGCAGACCTAATCCGTGGCAAATCTGTTGCTCACGCGCTTAACATTTTGAACTTCAGCAACAAAAAAGCTGCCGTTCTAGTGAAAAAAGCTTTGGAATCTGCAATTGCAAATGCTGAACACAATAACAGTTTAGATGTTGATGACCTTAAGGTGTCTACGATTTACGTTGATGAAGGCATGAGCCTTAAACGTATTATGCCACGTGCTAAAGGCCGTGCAGATCGTATCACTAAGCGTACTTGTCACATCACCGTTAAGGTAGGGGTTTGATATGGGTCAGAAGGTTCATCCAATCGGTATCCGCCTAGGTGTTGTGAAACGTCATAACGCTAACTGGTATGCGAATCCGAAACAATACGCTGAATACTTGCTTAAAGATCTTCAAGTTCGTGAGTTTTTGACTAAAAAACTTAAGAGCGCGATGATCAGCAATATTCTTATCGAACGTCCAACAGGCGCTGCTAAAGTAACGATTAGCACTGCTCGTCCTGGTATCGTCATCGGTAAAAAAGGCGAAGACATCGAGAAATTACAGCGCGAACTTACCACTATCATGGGTGTTCCTGCGCAAGTAAGCATCAATGAAATCGATCGTCCAGATTTAGACGCACGTCTTGTTGCTGAAGCAATCGCTTCTCAACTAGAAAAGCGTGTAATGTTCCGTCGCGCAATGAAGCGTGCGGTACAAAACAGCATGCGTGCTGGTGCGAAAGGTATCAAAGTTGAAGTTTCTGGCCGTCTAGGTGGTGCAGAGATCGCTCGTACAGAATGGTATCGTGAAGGTCGTGTACCTCTACATACGCTTCGTGCGGACATCGACTATGCAACTATGCGTGCTGAAACAACTTACGGTACGATTGGTGTTAAAGTCTGGATTTTCCGTGGTGAAATCTTGGGTGGCATGAAACAAGTCATGAACCCTGCACCACAAGAAGAGCGTCCAGCTAAACGCGGTCGTGGTCGTGGTGAAGGTCAAGAGCGTCGTGGTCGTCGTTCAGACCGTGCTGCTGACAAGGGAGAATAATCCATGTTGCAACCTAAACGTACCAAATTCCGTAAAGTGCAAAAAGGCCGTAACACTGGTCTTGCACATCGTGGTAGTACAGTATCATTTGGTTCGATTGCGATTAAAGCGACTGAACGTGGTCGTATGACTGCGCGTCAGATCGAAGCTGCGCGTCGTACTATTAGCCGTCGTATTAAACGTGGTGGTAAAATCTTCATCCGCGTATTCCCAGACAAGCCAATCACCGAAAAGCCATTAGAAGTTCGTATGGGTAACGGTAAAGGTAATGTGGAGTACTGGGTTTGTGAGATCAAACCAGGTAAGATCCTGTACGAAATTGAAGGTGTGAACGACGAGTTGGCAACTGAAGCATTCAAGCTTGCTGCTGCTAAACTTCCGTTTAAAACCACTATCGTGACTCGGACGGTAATGTAATGAAAACTAAAGATCTACGTGAAAAGTCGGTAGAAGAGTTGAAAGCTTTGCTTGATGAGCAACAGCTTAACCAATTCCGTCTTCGTATGGCAAAAGCGACTGGTCAATTGGGTAAATCGCACGAAGTGCAAGTTGCTCGTAAAACCGTTGCTCGTATCAAGACACTCCTTACCGAAAAACAGGGGAACGGACAATGAGTGAAAAAACAGTCCGCACGTTAACCGGCAAAGTAGTAAGCGACAAAATGGACAAGTCAATTGTTGTCCTTATCGAACGCCGCGTTCAACACCCGTTGTATGGCAAATCAATCCGCCGTTCAACAAAATTACACGCTCATGATGAGAACAACGTTGCTAAACTTGGCGACCTAGTGACCATCAAAGAAAGCCGCCCAATTTCTAAAACTAAAGCTTGGACTTTGGTTGAAGTTGTTGAAGCAGCTGCTGAGTAATTAGGTTCTTGTTGCATCATCGGTCAATTTCGAGTACTCTTTGAGCCTTTCGAAATTGTGACCGGTGTTGCTCGGTTTTGGAGTAGGGCAATGATTCAAACCGAAAGTATGCTCGACGTAGCAGACAATAGTGGTGCACGCCGCGTACAATGTATTAAAGTACTAGGTGGTTCACATCGTCGTTATGCTTCTGTTGGCGACATTATTAAAGTTACTGTAAAAGAAGCAATTCCACGTGGCCGTGTTAAAAAAGGTGACGTGATGAATGCTGTTGTAGTACGTACAAAGTTCGGTATTCGTCGTCCAGACGGTTCTGTAATCCGTTTTGATGACAATGCAGCTGTATTGTTAAACAACAACAAAGCTCCGATTGCCACCCGTATTTTCGGACCAGTGACTCGTGAACTTCGTACTGAACAGTTCATGAAAATTATTTCATTGGCTCCTGAAGTTCTATAAGAGGCAATCATGGCTAAGATTAAAAAAGGCGATCAGGTTATCGTGATCGCAGGTAAAGAAAAAGGCAAACAGGGTACTGTTTTGTCTGTTTCTGAAGACCGCGTTAAGGTTGAAGGCCTTAACTTAGTGAAGAAGCATCAAAAGCCGAACCGTGTAACTGGCGCTGAAGGCGGCATCGTTACTCAGGAAGCTTCGCTTCATATCTCAAACGTGGCAGTTTTTAATGCTACAACCCAAAAGGCTGACCGTGTTGGTTACCAAGTTGATGAAAATGGCGCGAAAACTCGCGTTTATAAATCAAATGGTGAATCAGTGGCGGTAGCGAAGTAATAGGTTGAAAAACGGCAATGGCCAGACTTAAAACACGTTACAACGAAGAACTTAAAGCTAAGTTATTAGAAGAACTTGGCGTTAAGAATGTGATGGAAATTCCTCGCATTACAAAAATCACTCTAAACATGGGTGTTGGTGCAGCTGCAACTGATAAGAAATTATTAGACGGCGCTGTAGCAGATATGCAGTCTATTGCTGGTCAAAAACCAGTAGTTACACTTGCACGTAAATCAATCGCTGGTTTCAAAATCCGTGATGGTTGGCCAATCGGTTGTAAAGTTACTTTACGTGGCGAACAAATGTACGAATTCTTGGACCGTTTGATCTCGATCGCAATTCCTCGTATCCGTGACTTCCGTGGTTTCTCAGCGAAATCATTCGACGGTCGTGGTAACTACTCGATGGGTTTGAAAGAGCAAATCGTTTTCCCTGAAATCGATTTTGACAAGATTGATCGTATTCGTGGTATGGATATTACTATTACTACCACTGCTCGCACCGATGACGAAGGCCGTGCGCTTATGCGTGCATTCGGCTTCCCGTTCAAATAAGAGGTCGATATGGCTAAGAAAGGTATGATTAATCGCGAATTAAAACGCGAACAAACTGTTGCTAAATACGCTGCAAAACGTGCTGAATTAAAAGCAACGATTGCAAACGTAAATGCAAGCGACGAAGAGCGTTTTGAAGCGATGTTAAAGTTACAGGCATTGCCACGTAATGCATCTCCTGTTCGTCTTCGTAACCGTTGTGGTTTAACTGGTCGTCCTCATGGTTACTTCCGTAAGTTCGGTTTAAGCCGTAACAAACTACGTGACACAGTAATGCAGGGTGATGTACCAGGCGTTGTTAAGGCAAGCTGGTAAGGGGCGACTATAGATGAGTATGCAAGATACCGTTGCCGACATGCTAACACGTGTTCGTAACGCACAAATGGCGAAGAAACAATCTGTTTCTATGCCAAGTTCTAAGTTAAAAGTTGCAATTGCAAACGTACTTCAACAAGAAGGTTATATTTCTAACGTTGAAGTTGCGCAAGAAGAAGCTAAAGCGACTTTAACTTTGACTTTAAAATATTTTGAAGGCAAACCAGTTATCGAAACTGTGAAGCGCGTAAGCCGTCCAGGCCTTCGCCAATATCGCGGTAAAGATAAACTACCGAGCGTTAAGCAAGGTTTGGGTATTGCAATTGTTTCTACAAGCAAAGGCATCATGACTGATCGCGCTGCACGTGCTGCAGGTATCGGTGGTGAAGTTATTGCTTTTGTTTCTTAATAGGTGATTCCTCATGTCTCGTGTGGCTAAAGCCCCAGTAACTGTACCTAACGGTGTTACAGTTACTCAGAACGGCCGGCAGGTCGAAGTGAAAGGCACTAAAGGTACATTGTCTTTCAACCTGCATGCGCTGGTCGAGCTAAAACAGGAAGAAGGTAAACTTCAACTTGCTCCAGTTAAAGAGTCTAAAGACGCTTGGATGCAAGCTGGTACTGCTCGCGCTGTGTTAAACAATCTTGTAAAAGGTGTTAACGAAGGCTTCGAACGTAAGTTACAACTGATTGGTGTTGGTTACAAAGCTGCGGTTAAAGGTGCAAGTATTAACCTTAACCTCGGTTTTTCTCACCCAATCGAGTATAGCCTTCCTGAAGGTGTAACTGCTGAAACTCCAACTGCGACTGAAATTATTTTGAAGTCTGCAGACAAGCAGTTACTAGGTCAAGTTGCTTCAGAAATCCGTGGTTACCGTCCACCAGAGCCGTATAAAGGTAAAGGTGTTCGTTATTCGGATGAAGTTGTTCTTCGTAAAGAAGCTAAGAAGAAATAAGGCGCGAGGTTCTTATGAACGAAAAGAAACAATCCCGTTTGCGTCGTGCGAAAAGCACACGCTTGCACATCCGTGCGTTGGGTGCGACTCGTTTGTGTGTAAACCGCACGCCGCGTCACATCTACGCACAAGTTATTTCAGCAGATGGTGGCAAAGTTTTAGCGCAAGCTTCTACTTTGGATACATCATTGCGTAGTGGTACTACTGGTAACGTTGAAGCGGCTACTAAAGTAGGTGCTTTAATTGCTGAACGTGCTAAAGCAGCTGGTGTTACTAAAGTTGCGTTTGACCGTTCTGGTTTTAAATATCATGGTCGTATCAAAGCCTTGGCTGATGCTGCTCGTGAAGGCGGCTTGGAGTTCTAATCATGGCGAAAGTTGAACAAAACGAAGGTCTCGTTGAGAAGCTGGTTGCCGTTGATCGTGTAGCCAAGGTTGTTAAAGGTGGTCGTATTTTCTCTTTCACAGCATTGACTGTTGTGGGCGACGGAAATGGCCGTGTAGGTTTTGGTCGTGGTAAAGCACGTGAAGTTCCAGCTGCTATTTCTAAAGCACTTGAAGCTGCTCGTCGTAACATGATTACAGTTGACCTTGCGGGTACTACTCTACAACACCCTGTGAATGCTCGTCATGGCGCAAGCCGTGTGTACATGCAACCTGCTTCTGAAGGTACTGGCGTAATTGCTGGTGGTGCTATGCGTGCCGTTTTAGAAGCTGCTGGTGTACATAACGTACTTGCTAAATGTTATGGTTCTACGAATGCTGCGAATGTAGTAAACGCGACTTTTAAAGGTTTGCGTGATATGACTTCTCCTGAGAAAGTTGCTGCAAAACGTGGTCTTTCAGTAGAACAAATTCAAGGGTAATCAATCATGAAAACGATTAAAGTTACCCAGATCAAATCTGCTTCGCATCGTTTGAAAAATCACAAACTTTGCCTACAAGGTTTAGGTCTGCGTCGTATTGGTCATACGGTAGAAGTACAAGATACTCCTTCAAACCGCGGTATGATCAACAAAGTCTACTATATGGTTAGTGTAGAGGAGTAAACCATGACTCTGCGTTTAAATGAACTTGCACCTGCAGAAGGTGCAAAACGTGACAACCGTCGTTTAGGTCGTGGTATCGGCTCTGGCGTTGGTAAGACTGGTGGCCGTGGTGTCAAAGGTCAAAAATCACGTAAGAGCGGTGGTGTACGCCCAGGCTTTGAAGGCGGTCAAACAGCGATTTATCGTCGTTTGCCTAAATTCGGTTTCACTAGCCAAATCGCTTTGAAAACTGCTGAAGTGCGTTTATCTGAACTCAACAAAGTGGAAGGCGAAGTTGTTAGCCTTGAAACTTTGAAAGCTGCGAACGTTGTTCGTCGTGACCAAGTTCGTGCACGTGTTGTTCTTTCTGGTGAAGTAACTCGCGCGTTTACTGTGCAAGGTGTTGCTTTGACTAAAGGCGCTAAAGCTGCAATTGAAGCTGCTGGCGGTAAAGTCGAGGAGTAATGCCGAGTGTCTATGTCTCCTAGTTCTTCAGGTCATGTCAACATGATGAAAGGACAGCCGTTTCACGTGAAATACCGTGAAATTATTCGCCGATTAATGTTCTTGATTGGTGCATTGCTGGTCTTTCGACTAGGAGCGCATATTCCGTTGCCGGGTATTGATAATGTAGCGCTAGCACGTTTTTTTAAAGCCAATGAAGGAACCTTCTTGGGTTTATTTAATATGTTCTCTGGCGGTGCATTAGAACGTATGTCAATTCTCGCACTAGGGATCATGCCGTATATTTCAGCATCGATTATCGTGCAGTTAATGTCTACGGTCGTTCCTTCGCTAGAAGCTTTAAAGAAAGAAGGCGAGCAAGGCAAGCGCAAAATTAATCAATACACGCGTTATGGCACCTTATTTCTTGCACTCGTGCAAGGTGTAGGGATGTGTGCTGGTCTGATTAGTCAGGGAATTACGCTGACTTCCGGACTAGCATTTTATGTTCCTGCGGTAACCTCTTTGGTTGCTGGAACAATGTTCCTAATGTGGTTGGGAGAACAAATTACCGAACGTGGTATTGGTAATGGTATCTCGATGATCATTTTTGCAGGAATTGTTGCAGGGTTACCCAATCAGGTAATTCAGGCCTTTACTTCTGTCCAAAATGGGCAGGGCAGTTTAATTGGAATTGCCGTATTTGCCTTGTTATCTCTTGCTGTCCTTGCAGCAATTGTGTTTATCGAAAAAGCACAACGACGCATTCCTGTTAACTATGCACAAAAGCAACAAGGTCGCCGGATATTCACTGCACAGCAAACGCATTTGCCATTGAAAATTAATATGGCTGGTGTAATTCCAGCTATTTTTGCCAGCTCATTGTTATTATTTCCAGCGAGCTTGGGTCAATGGTTAGGTAGTGCAGATCCGAATGCGGGTATTGTAAAGCGTAGCTTGCAAGATTTGGCACTCGTGTTATCGCCTGGACAGCCGTTGTATTTAATGCTGTTCGGTACGTTAATTATTTTCTTCTGTTATTTCTACACGGCACTGGTTTTCAGTCCGAAAGAAGTGTCAGAAAACCTAAAACGTAGCGGCGCATATGTACCTGGTATACGCCCAGGTGAGCAAACGGCTCGTTATTTAGATCATATTCTTAATCGTTTGACGTTTATTGGTGCGATTTATATTACTGTGGTGTGTTTGATGCCAATGATCCTACAGAATTCATTCGGTATTCCGTTCCATTTGGGCGGTACATCGTTGTTGATCGTAGTGGTTGTGGTGATGGACTTTATGGCTCAATTGCAAGCACATCTCACGTCTCATCAATATGACAATCAAACGTTAATGAGAAAAACGACTGCTCATCCTAAGGGATAAGCGCACTTAGAGGTTTCATCATGAAAGTACAAGCTTCTGTAAAGAAAATTTGTGGTAGCTGTAAAGTTATCCGTCGTAATGGGGTAATTCGCGTAATTTGTAGCGCAGAACCTCGTCATAAGCAGCGTCAAGGTTAATCTGATCAAGACCTGTTGATTTCAGTAGGCTAATTAGGTTAATATCCGCCCCTCAAAGATTTTTTGTGGGGCGGTTGATTATCTACTGCCTTTTTGGAGAAAGTGAATGGCTCGTATTGCCGGTGTAAACATTCCGGATAACAAGCATGCTGTTATCTCCCTCACGTATATTTTTGGTATTGGTCGCCACACTGCTAAGAACATCTTAGCTGCTGCTGGTATTGGTCAAACCACTAAAATCCGTGAGTTGGATGATGCTCAGCTTGATGCGATTCGTGCAGAAGTTGCTAAGGTTCCAACCGAAGGTGACTTACGTCGCGAAATTTCCATGAACATTAAACGTTTAATGGATTTAGGTTGCTACCGTGGCCTTCGTCATCGTCGCAGCTTGCCTGTCCGCGGACAACGCACCAAAACTAACGCACGTACCCGTAAAGGTCCGCGCAAACCGATTAAAAAGTAAGATTTCTGGAAGCTAAAAGATGGCTAAAGATACTCGCACACGCAAGAAGGTCACCCGTACCGTCTCTGAAGGTGTTGCACACATTCACGCGTCTTTTAATAACACCATTGTTACGATTACCGATCGTCAAGGTAATGCATTGGCTTGGGCCACCTCAGGTGGACAAGGCTTCCGTGGTTCACGTAAATCAACTCCGTTTGCTGCTCAGGTAGCTGCTGAAGTTGCTGGTAAAGCAGCTTTGGATTACGGTTTGAAAAACCTAGACGTCCTTGTAAAAGGTCCTGGTCCAGGTCGTGAGTCTGCGGTTCGTGCATTAGGCGCAGTGGGTTATAAGATCAACAGCATTACCGATGTGACTCCAATCCCTCACAACGGTTGCCGTCCACCTAAAAAACGTCGCGTGTAAGGAGAAACATTCATGGCTCGTTATATTGGTCCAAAATGCAAACTCTCTCGTCGCGAAGGGACAGACCTGCAGCTTAAATCTGGCGTTAAACCATTTGACGTCAAAACTAAAAAACATGCGAAAGCGCCTGGTCAACATGGCCAAGCTCGCGGTAAGCAATCAGAGTATTCACTACAATTACGTGAAAAACAAAAAGTACGTCGTATGTACGGTGTGTTAGAGCGTCAATTTAGTAATTACTATAAAGAAGCAGCTCGTGTTAAAGGCGCAACAGGTGAAAACTTGTTGAAATTGCTTGAAAGCCGCCTCGATAACGTTGTTTATCGCATGGGTTTTGGTTCTACACGTGCAGAAGCTCGTCAGTTGGTAAGTCACCGTTCAATCACTTTAAATGGCCGTCGTGTAAACATCGCGTCTATTCAAGTGAAAGCGGGTGACGTGATTGCAGTACATGAAGGTGCTAAACAACAATTACGTATCAAAAACGCAATTGAATTAGCTGCTCAACGTGGTATTCCTGCTTGGATGGAAGTTGATCATTCTAAGCTTGAAGGTACGTTCAAAGCTGCGCCAGATCGTTCTGATTTGCCTGCTGAAATCAACGAAAGCTTGATTGTAGAATTGTATTCTAAATAATCCTTGAGGTAGCAATAAATGACGCGTACTGCAAACGAGTTTCTAACTCCGCAAGCGATCAAGGTCGAAGCGGTGAGCGGGACCTCGGCAAAAGTGATTCTGGAACCTTTAGAGCGTGGCTTTGGTCACACTCTAGGTAATGCTTTACGTCGCATTCTATTGTCTTCTTTGCCTGGCGCTGCTGTGGTTGAAGTTGAAATAGAAGGCGTCGAGCACGAGTACAGTACTTTAGAAGGCTTGCAGCAGGACATCGTCGAGCTCTTGCTGAACCTTAAAGGATTGTCTATTAAGCTGTTCGATCAAAATGAAGCATATTTGACATTAGAGAAACAAGGACCAGGCGACATTACTGCCGCTGATCTACGTTTACCTCATAATGTTGAAGTGGTCAATCCAGAACATCTTATTGGTACTTTGAGTGCTTCAGGTTCAATCAAAATGCGCTTGAAAGTATCTCAAGGTCGTGGATATGAAACTTCTGACTCGCGTTTCCCGGAAGGCGAAACTCGCCCGGTAGGTCGCCTACAGTTAGATGCGTCGTACAGCCCGATCAAACGTGTTTCTTACACCGTTGAAAATGCGCGTGTAGAACAACGTACCGATCTAGATAAACTGGTTATCGATCTTGAAACCAACGGAACTGTAGATCCTGAAGAAGCAATCCGCAAAGCGGCAACAATCTTGCAACAACAAATTGCAATTTTTGTTGATCTTCAGAAAGATCAAGCACCTGTTGCTCAAGAACCTCGTGAAGAAGTTGACCCAATCTTGCTTCGTCCAGTAGATGATCTAGAGCTTACTGTTCGTTCTGCTAACTGTTTGAAAGCAGAAAATATTTACTACATTGGTGATCTTGTTCAACGTACTGAAGTTGAGTTGTTAAAAACTCCTAACCTAGGTAAAAAATCGTTGACTGAGATTAAAGATGTTTTAGCTTCGAAAGGCTTGCAACTCGGCATGCGTTTAGAAAACTGGCCACCTGCTAGTTTACGCATGGACGATCGCTTTGCCTATCGCAGCCGTTAATTAAGTAGGACTATCACCATGCGTCATCGTAATAGTGGTGTGAAATTAGGCCGTACAAGCAGCCATCGTAAAGCGATGTTTCAAAACATGGCAAATTCATTGTTTGAGCACGAGTTAATCAAAACAACTGTGCCTAAAGCGAAAGAATTGCGTCGTGTTGCTGAGCCTTTAATCACTCTAGCGAAAAACGATACTGTAGCAAACCGTCGCTTAGCGTTTGCTCGTACTCGTAATGCTGCAACTGTAGGTAAATTATTTACCGTACTCGGCCCTCGTTACAAAGAACGTAACGGCGGTTATCTACGTGTTCTTAAAGCGGGCTTCCGTGCTGGTGATGCAGCGCCGATGGCTTACGTAGAGCTAGTAGATCGCGAAGTAAACACTTCAGCAGAATAAGTTTCTTATTCAAAAAAAGATCGGTTTTTACCGGTCTTTTTTTATGCCTGTATATTTTGTCCTGTATTGACATGAAAACCCGATAAATGGTTCAAACTTGACATTGTGTATTGTCAAATTTGTGCTTTAATAAAGTTGAACTGTTTTCAAGGTTATAAAAACAACATGGAAAAGCACATTGATATCTTGATTGTGGGTGCAGGTATTTCTGGCATTGGAATTGCCGCACACCTTTCAAAAAGTTCTCCTCAACGTCAGTTTGAGATCATTGAGCGTCGTGAGAGTATTGGCGGAACATGGGATTTATTCCGTTATCCGGGTATTCGATCAGATTCTGACATGTCAACTTTTGGTTTTAACTTCAAGCCATGGCAAAGTGCCAATGTGCTTGCTTCTGGTCCTGCCATTAAAAACTATCTGGCAGAAGTGGTCGATGAATATAAACTGGCTGAAAAAATTCATTTCAAACACCGCGTATTGTCTGCAAATTACGATTCTTTACAAAAAAAATGGTTTGTTGAAATAGAAGACGCGACACAAAAAAAACAGACGTGGATTGCGAATTTTATTGTGGGTTGCACGGGCTATTACAACTACGATCAAGGTTTTGCACCTGATTTCCCAAATAAGGAAGCCTTCAAAGGTCAGTTAATTCATCCACAACACTGGCCAGAAAATCTAGATTATGCTGGAAAGAAAGTGGTGATTATTGGAAGTGGTGCCACTGCGATTACACTAGTGCCAGCCATGGTGAAGGGTGGAGCTGGACATGTCACGATGTTGCAACGCTCACCGACTTATATCGCTTCAGTTCCAGCCATCGATATGATTTATGATCGCATGCGCAAGATTTTGCCCGAAGATGTCGCCTATAAACTGACCCGTGCACGTAATATTGGCGTACAGCGCGGCATTTATGCCTTGTCGCAAAAGCAGCCTAAGCTGGTGCGTCGACTATTACTGAAGTCGATCGAAATGCAGTTGAAGGGCAAAGTGGACATGAAACACTTTACACCTTCATATAACCCTTGGGATCAACGTTTATGTGTCGTTCCTGATGGCGATTTATTTAAGATTCTGCGCTCTGGTCAAGCCAGTGTTGAAACCGATCAAATTCAAGAGCTGACTGAAACTGGTATTTTGTTAAAATCTGGGCAACATCTAGACGCCGATATTATTGTGTCTGCCACTGGGCTTGAGATTCAGATTTTGGGTGGTATTAAAGGCTCAATCGATGGTCAGCCATTGAATACCTCTAAATGCATGTTGTATCAAGGCGTGATGGTGAGTGATGTGCCAAATATGGCCATGATTATTGGTTACATCAATGCATCTTGGACTTTAAAAGTCGACATTGCTGCCGATTATATTTGTCGCTTGCTCAATTATATGGATCAGCATCATTACGATGAAGTTATACCAAAGGGTGATCAGGCAGAGCTGCTTGATGATACTGTGATGGGAAGCCTAACTTCGGGGTATATTGCCCGTGCGGCCAATGTGATGCCAAAGCAAGGTAAACATGCGCCTTGGAAAGTCACCAATAATTATTTGGCCGATCGTAAAGCTTTAAAACAGGCGCGTTTTGATGATGGTGTCTTGCAATTTCATACGGCTACACCTGTGGCAGAGCGTAAGCCAAAACTGGTCTCGTAATAGAAGATGATCAAATTAAAAAAGGGGAGCACGTGTTTGCTCCCTTTTTTATTAACTTAAATCAATAAACTTAAAGCGTTCGGGCAATTAATTCTTTCATAATTTCATTTGTTCCCGCATAAATACGATTGGCCCGGTTATCGATGTAAGCGCGTGCAATTGGATACTCCATCATGTAGCCGTACCCGCCATGCAATTGTAAGCAATCATCGACCACTTTGGAGAACAGATCTGAAATTTTGTATTTGGCTGCCGCAGCTGCATCAATGCCAAGTTGATCGTCAAGCTGTAATTGCATGCAACGATCGAGATAGGCACGTCCAAAATCAATTTCTGTGCGCAATTCGGCCAGTTTGAAGCGTGTATTTTGAAAGCTTGCAATGGCTTTACCAAAGGCTTTACGGTCTTTGGTATATTGAACCGTGTGGGCAAATGCAGCCTCAGCACCGGCTTGGCAGATAATCGCCACTAGCATGCGCTCCCATGCCAGTTCTTTCATTAGCATGATAAAGCCCATACCTTCCATACCCAGCAGGTTTTCTTTGGGAACGCGGACGTTATCAAAAAATAGCTCACAGGTATCCTGACCTTTCATGCCAATCTTGTTTAACGGTTTGCCTTTACTAAATCCTGCACGGTTGGCTTCCACCATGATCAGCGATAAATTGGCAGAGCCTTTTTCGTTATGACCGGTTTTACACACCACAATGGCCATGTCACAAAGATAGCCGTTGGTAATAAAAATTTTAGAGCCATTGATTACATATTCATCGCCATCGAGTACTGCACTAGTGCGCACGGCTTGTAAGTCCGAGCCCGTACCCGGCTCAGTCATGGCAATGGCCGTCACAACTTCACCGCTCGCCATACGTGGCAACCACTGTTGCTTTTGTGCTTCATTACCAAAATTCTTGATGTAATTGGCCACAATGTCGGAGTGTAAAGAAAAGCCGGTACTTGAATCCATGGCGTAGGCTTGTTCTTCAATCAAGATCATGCTGTAGAGTCGATCCACTCCAGATCCACCATACTCTTCAGGCATGGTGGTGCATAACAGGCCTAGAGCACCCGCTTTATTCCATAAATCCCGATCAACGTGTTGCTGTGCTTCATATTTTTCGATATTGGGAACCACTTCTTTTTCATAAAACTTGCGCACGGTTTCGCGAAATGCATTGTGTTCTTCATTAAACAATGCACGTGGTAGCATGGAGGGAATTGGACGAATGGCACCAGATTGCATGAGAAATCCTTTTTAAACTGTGTTGATTCTTTGTGCAGTAAATGCCAAATCGCTAGCTAGAGACAATGTGAAGAATGCTCAATCATGATCTGGAAATGATGAAATTGGTCAATCCATAAAAATCATTCCTCTATTGATAGATGCTTCGGGTAAACTATGAGGGCTTAATCAGAAAGGGGAAATATATGTCTGAAGATCTAACACTTGAAGAACGTAAAGTTATTTACCGTGCACGACGTGGCTTAAAAGAAATTGATGTGTACTTTGATCCGTATGTCAAACATCACTATCTGACAGCTGATCCGACAGAAAAAGCATTATTTGCCGAGCTGGTCGCGCAAGAAGATCCAGATTTACTCGACTGGTTTATGGAAGTGAGTGAACCACCTCAAGTTGAACTCAAGCATTTAATTGTAAAATTGAAACATTACGTGCATGGCTAAGCAGCCATATTTCGCGCTGAAACGAAGTAAGCTTGCCCTTTTGTTTCAGCTCATGATTTTCGGTTCAATCAGTGGATTGCTCTGGCAGATCTGTCCATTGTGGCTATGGTTGGTACTTAATGTCCTTATGCTAATCAGCTTTGCGATGTTTTTACGTCGACCCAGAGTAATGGCGGTAGGGCAACTTGATCAGCAGTTATGGTCTTGCCATGCTTCAGATTCAGCACAGCCTTATTCAATTGTGCTAGAGCGCGTGATTGATCATGAGTTGTATATGATCTTACGCACAGTTCCCTCTCGCGCCTCCATGGTGATCTGGCGAGATCAGGTGATACAGCAAGACTGGAAGTGTCTGAAACGTCTGGCAAAGTTAGGTTGATTGTTTAACAATCTTAGGTAGCGACTTATAATTTTTTTGATATAAATCATATAAATAAGATAATTTAAGATAAAATTGTTCGGTCATCTTACATAAAAAACTTAAAAAGTGTGAATTGTTAGACAATATTCTTCAATCTTCTTAAACCGATTCGCTAAAGTAGCCTTACCAACGCTCAATGTGAAGGAGGTCGAAATGATCGATATTCCAGCATGGTTGTTTCCAGTCATTGCCTTTGTTCTGGCGGTGATCGTAGGACGCGTGGGAACCGTAATCAAGGATTATTTACAACACCGATAGTCTCATTCTGGATTTGTCCAGTTTATAAGTAGCATGTGCTGAACCGTCGCAATGCTACTTTTTTTTGCCCAAAATTTATATATTTTTTGTCAAAATGCCAATTCATTCTACTTTAGATATGTCAAAGTATAGAAATGCAGCATCGCCTTTGACGCTTTGAAACGGATCATCCATCTGCTAATGTACGGCAAAAGCAAAACAATAAAATTACCTCGAGGAATGAGATATGTCGAATCTGCTTAAACTGGGTCGAGGACTGACCGCAGTGGTTGTTGCAACATCTGTACTCTCTGGATGTTCATATTTTATCAAATCGGGTGCGAACGTCGCCTTGAAGTTCGGTGAAAAACATATCGTACCGCCCATATTAAAGATGGATGATGTCGATATGGTCTGTAATGCTGGCAATAGCTTAACGCCTGTAGTGATGTCGACCAAAGACATGGGGGCAGATCCAACTCGCATGGCAGTGCTCCTTTATGCCGCTTCAGGCATGTGTGCAGAGCGTCAGGCATTAGAGCAAGAACTTCGCTATTTACGTGCATCCAAAGCAGGTCAGGTCTCTGAGGCTCAAGATGCCCGGATCGAGCAAAAACGCTGGGCTGCCGTGGCAGCAGAAAGACAATATTCAGGATATCAACTGTTTGCAAAGCGCTGGGAGAGCAAGTACCACTATCATCTTGGCGAATCATGCCCAACCATGCGTAACGATCTAGATCAGACCATCTACTTATTAGGTTTGGTGAGTGGCTTGCAAGCCATTACCAATGACATTAATTCGGGTGGATCGGTAAATGTACCCAAAGATATCGCAGGTATTGTAGAGCGCAGCATGACCTGTCTGGACAATACCAAGTTTTGGGGCGCACCAAATGCAACCCGAGCCGTAATCTGGACGTTATTGCCAGGGGCGGGAGATGGCAAACCAGATCCTTATACCACACTCAAACAATCTGCACAGATCGGTGAGCAAAAAGGAGTTCGTTTATCGCATGCCCTGTATGCGGTTGCAGCACAGGCCAGCGGTGATGACAGCAAGATTCGAGATGCTTTAAAAACTTATGATGCCTCACGTGCCGAAGATAAACCAGTGAATCCAGATTTCAAACTGATCGATGCCATGGCAGGTGTTATGGTCCAAAATATTTCGGATCGTTACTGGACCGAACATACAGGTATTCGTACCGATGACGGTGGTATGAGTACGTTCTGGGATGAGCAAAGTAAAGGATCATCTGACTTGGAAGATCTTTTTAATGCCGATGGTGCAGCTGCTGCCAGTCAACCTGCGGCAACGCCGAAAGCAGTGTCGTCGAAATAAGCCAATGCCTCTAATGATCTGTCGGCGATTTGACTGACGGCAGATCTCACAAGTATGCATGAGGGCGGCAAAGGAGGTCACATGAACAAACATCAATTTTGGATGTCCAGATTCATTTTTGTTGCGGTGTGTGCCTCTTTGTCTGCAAGCTTGCAGGTTTTTTCCGATGTCTTTATTTATTGGCGTGATAGTTTACCCAACGACTTCTGGCGATTCTGGACTGCGCATTGGGTACATGTCGGTTGGATTCATTTCATTTTAAATCTGCTGGCATTTGTGTGTTTACCCTTTATTTTTCCGCATGTTAAGAATCGACAGTTGCTCATCTTGATTGTGACGATTTCACCCTGTATTAGCCTCGGATTTTATTATCTTATGCCCTATATCGAGGCCTATGCCGGTTTTTCGGGTGTGCTGCATGGGCTCTATGTGGCCGTGGCATTGGTGTCGTTACGTTATCGCAAGGAGCGAAAA
Organism: Acinetobacter sp. ACZLY 512; assembly: GCF_023614015.1. NCBI lineage: Bacteria > Pseudomonadati > Pseudomonadota > Gammaproteobacteria > Moraxellales > Moraxellaceae > Acinetobacter > Acinetobacter sp. ACZLY 512. The sequence continues at coordinate 32,495 of NZ_JAKIVI010000002.1, read as the reverse complement.
TTTGCCGCATTGGTGTTGGCGCTGATTGTGCTCAAGGTGATCTGGGAAAATACATTTGGACAAACGGGTACGGCCCAATTGATTGGCAGTCCTGTTTTGATTGAATCACATTTGCTTGGAGCAATTGCTGGCGCTGCCGCAGGCGGACTTTATTTACTCTATACTCAATTTAAAGTAGCAAAGAGTTGACACAAAACGCCTTTAAAAAAATCATTTGAGTCATTCTTATCTTGAACGGAGTGTTGCAAATTTAAACAAATATAACGTACGGCGGATGGGTGGATACCTACTGCCAAGGAACGCATGTTTATCGGTAGATAAACCTGACAATCAAAATAAAGTGGAATAGATATGCAAGAAAATCAACAACAAAGGTCTGGCCTAGGTCTGCTGGGTTATATCTGGAATGAATGGATTTCGACATTTGCCATCCTTATTTTGCTGTTACTGACCTTGATTGTCGGGACAGGAGAAATGATTCATGGGCAGCTATTGCGTATGGGTGAACGGCTCTATGGCGATCCGGCCACCGGAATGCAATATTCATTTTTACGTGCTGAACCACAAAAGCCGAGTTGCGATCGACATCCTAATATTGATGCGCAAGTTCAGGCGCAGATGAAAGCCAATAAAAACGATGAGTTTGCCGACTTCTTTGGTGCAGCATCCGAACAGGACGTTCGCGCATCACTTCTGGCGGCGCAGCAGTTGTGTGAAGAAAAATATCAGTTTTATGACAAGGCAATCGCGCATTTGGACAAGCACCCAAGCTTACGGACTTATCGCGCACTTGAAACAGGATTTTTTGGGATATTTAAATTTGGCGTGGATAATCGTACGATTTTCCTTTTGATCATGGTGTTTTTTGCCGCGATTACAGCCAGTTTAAAAATTCATCATATTGGTTTGCGTAGCCCAAAATCAAAAATTGATTTTGTGGTGTACTCGATTGCAATGGTCATCGGGAATGCTTTGCTGACGCTATCGACCATCAGTCAGTATCATTCTTTAATCCAGTCCGGTGTGGCCATTACCCATGAAGCATTGGTGGTGTCGTGGCTATGGATTGGCTTATTTGGTATTTTGACATTGATCAGTGTATTTCAATTGTTTCGTATTCCTAAGCAGGCACAACCCGGAGGAAATATCGGCCTTGCCTTGCTCAGTGTACCGCTGTATGCCTATATGTCGATTTTGACGGGTCTAGCCTTTACCTTCTTTATGGATTACCCGATGGGGCAAGGGATTTACTTGGGAATTCTGGTCGAGTTTTCCGGGATTTTCCTAAATCTGGCGCTGTTTATCTGGGCGGGGATGCTACTGACCCAAACCCGAGTGATGGATCTGTTTCTGGATATTTTACGCCCGTGGAATCTAGCACCTGAAACCCTAACATGGCTAATTTTGCTGGCTGCTGCGATTCCAACCGCCTATACCGGAGCTTCTGGTATTTTCGTAATTGCAGCAGGGGCAATTATTTACAAAGAAGTCTGGAATTCGGGCGCACGCCGTCAATATGCGCTAGCTGTATCGGCAATGTCTGGCTCACTCGGGGTGGTGGTTCGACCATGTTTGCTGGTGGTTTTAATTGCCATGCTGGATAGCCGTCATGTCACCTCAGATGAGTTATTCGATCATGGCTTTTATGTTTTCTGGTTGACTGCATTTATCTTTTTAGGCGTATCATTATTACTGGCCGATACAAAATTCCGCGTGAATTCGCCACGTGTAGCATTACCGAATATGCTGCGTGCTTGTATTCCGGTTATTCCATATATTGTGATTACGATTGTGGTACTGGCATTTTATAAATATGCACTCGATACCGGCATGAACGAATTTACCGCACCAGTGATTCTACCTTTGATCCTGATTGCGATTATTTTGTTTGATAAAACCCGTAAAGAGCCAAAATCTGTGCCTGTATTGGCTGAGCATGAATCTTTAATTAAGGAGCATGAAAAGAACTCGCCTTTTCTGCGTGAACATGGTGCGCAAAGCAGTCAGTATCGCCGTGGATTTGCCAGATCAATGCATTTCGCAACTGCTGAAACAGTAGGACACATTGGTGCCTTAATTATTCTGATGGCACTGTCTGCAAGTGTTGGTGGATTGATTGAGCGTACCGAGATTGTCGAGTATTTACCGACTCACTTGGGCAGTATTACCATTTCATTGTTCTTTATTGCCATGTTGCTTGCGCTGATTGGTATGTGTACCGATCCATTTGGTGCAGTGATTTTGGTGGCAGCGACCATTGCACCTGTGGCCTACGAAAATGGGATTCATCCTATTCATTTCTGGATGATCGTTTTGGTGGCTTTCGAGCTGGGCTATGTGACGCCTCCAGTGGCACTGAATCACTTACTGACGCGGCTGTCGGTGGGAGATGAAGAAGTCTCGGCAGCCGATAAGGAAGCCAAAGAAAAATACACCAGTTTTTATTATCGTTATGAACGCTGGTTGCTTCCGATTATGGTGTTGTTCCCCGCCTTAATGATTGTAACCTTTGCGCCGTATCTGTTTAAAATGTTTGGCTGGTATTCATAAGTCCAATAAAAAAGCACCTTCGGGTGCTTTTTTATTGATTTAAGACTTAGTTCGTGGCTTGAACTGAATCACGCCCACTTCATCTGGCGCAGCCGGTTGTTCCGGCTCCTCCACATGAGTAGGACGATTTTCGGTGTAATCGCATTCGATACACTCGATCCATTCATGCTCATCTGTGGTTAACATGACCACGCGGTCCATTGCGCCACATTTGGGGCATTTTGCACCTGCAATGAATCGACGTTTCATGATTTACTCACCTTGCTTGATCTGGATGGATAAGTTTAAGCCGTTTGAGGGTCGTTCGTCCAACCTTGGTGACGCAATAGCGCATCAATTTTGGGTTCACGGCCACGGAAATTTACGAATGCATCCAGTGCGGTGTCTTTGCCACCAACGGCCAATATGGCCTTACGGAACTCTGCACCAGTTTGTGTATTGAAAATTCCTTCTTTCTCAAAGCGGTCAAATGCGTCGCTGGCCAGCACTTCTGCCCATTTATAGGAATAATAACCCGCTGCATAACCGCCAGCAAAAATATGGCTAAAACTGTGCTGGAAACGATTGTAAGCAGCAGTTGGCAGAACGGAAAATTCACGGCGAATCTGATCCAGCTCGGCTTGAATCTGACTGCTGGTTAATGCAGGTGTCTTGCGGTGAATCGTTAAGTCAAAGAGCGCAAATTCGATTTGACGTAAGGTTTGCATGCCAGACTGGAAAAAGCGTGCGCTGAGCAAGGCATTGAGTAACGCTTCTGGTAACTGGGCTTTGGTTTCGATATGTTCACTGAGCAGATTAAGACTTTGCTGATCCCATGTCCAAAACTCCATAAACTGACTTGGCAGCTCGACGGCATCCCATGCCACCCCATGCGTACCTGCAACTGAAATATTGTCGACTTCGGTCAGCATGTGGTGTAGGCCGTGACCAAACTCATGAAACAGCGTGTTGACCTCATCATGTGTGAGCAGGGCAGGCTGTTTGCCAACTGGCGGCGTAAAATTACACACCATATAGCAGATTGGCTTTTGTAAGCCTTGCGCGCTTTGCATACGTGAGCGGAAACCACTCATCCATGCGCCACCACGTTTGCCGCTGCGCGCGTAGAGATCGAAATAAAAACCTGCCAGCACTTGACCTTGGTCTTCAAGTTCGTAATAACGCACATCCGGATGCCAGACCGGCGCTTCACGTTCTACAATATCGATGCCGTATAAACGCTGCACAATCTGAAACAGACCTTGAATGATTTTAGGTGCAGGAAAGTAAGGTTTGAGTGCTTCTTGCGATAAGTTAAACTGCTGCTGTTTCAGTTTTTCCGAGTAATAGCCGCTGTCCCACGGTTGTAGCTGATCGAGTCCGTCTTGACGTGCAATTGCAGTCAGTTCCTCAACTTCGTTTAGCGCAGGTGTGCGTGCATGCGCCGCCAGATCAACCAGAAAATCATGTACAGTGTCTACATCAGGTGCCATTTTACTGGCCAGTGAGTAAGCGGCAAAATTTTCAAAGCCCAAGAGCTGAGCCATTTCTTGGCGCAGTGCCAAAATCTCTTCCATTACCGCAGTATTATCGTACTCTGGATGATCGGCCTGATCCGAGGCGCGTGTCGTGTAAGCTTTATAGAGCGTTTCACGTAACTCACGATTTTCGGCATAGGTCATAATGGCCAGATAGGCCGGAAAATCTAGCGTCGCCACGGGCTGATTTAGTTCACGCTGTTGACCGTATTGTTTGAGCAATTCGATACTACTTTGCGGTAAACCTATAAGTTCCTCTTCAGACAGCGGTTTGAAATACGCTTGTGTGGCATCCAAAACATGATTGGAAAAGTCTGAAGACAATTGCGACAGGCGCGCCGAAATTTCTGCATAACGTGCTTTGTTGGCACCTTCTAATGCGACACCTGAAAGTTTAAAGTCTCGTAAGGCCAACCGAATCGCGCTTTGTTCGGCAGCACTTAAACTTGAAAATTGACTGCTGTCGTGAAGCTGTTGATAGCTTTGATACAGCGCTGTGTGTTGACCCAACTGCGTATAATATTCACTCAAGCTCGGTAAAAGCGCCTGATAGACTTCACGCGTCTGAGCATTGTTCATCACGGCATTTAAGTGTGATAACACGCCCCAAGATTCGCTCATGGCATTTTCAAGCTGATCAAGCTGTTGTACCAGCGCATGTTGTGCGGCAAAGTCTGAAGGTGGCGTATCTAATTGATCGAGAAAGCGTTGACCTGCCTGAATATTTTTTTCGATATCTTGTTTGAGGGTGTCCAGTTGAATCTGGTCAAATTGAGGAACAGGTAAATGTGCTTTTTCTAATTGCATTGTCTTCGCCGTATCGAGTGAACTTACTTATAGATGTAAGGCTTCGAGCGCTGGAAATCAAGGATGCTTTATTTCTTTTTTGCTGGGTTAAAATAATCTTTACTTTATTTTGACGGCCTAGCATGTCAATGAATGCTAAGCCGTCGTTGCCATAGACCTAAGATTAATCTGCAATTAGATTAATCACTTTTAGGTTTGGCATTGGACTTTTTCTTTTTGACTTTAGACTTTTTCTTGTCCTTTTCCGCTTTCACTGCGGTTTTGGACGAGGTTTTTTTCTTGCCCGTCTTTTTGGTATAAGAGCTTGGCTTGCTTTTGTCTTTTTTCTCGGAACGTTGCTGTTCACGTGGCTGTGTATCCGACGCACCATGAAAGACCTGTTCAGTGGCTTGGGCTTTTGTAGTGCGCGGAGCACGGCTACGGATGATACGGCCGGCATGCGTGATTTGCTGCGTTAGTTCGAAATCGATTTTACGTTCATCAAGATTCACGCCTGCGACCTTGATTTTGACTTCGTCGCCCAAACCAAAGATTTGCCCACGATTTTGCCCCACAAGGCTCTGACTGGCTTGATCATAGATAAAGAAGTCATCGCCTAACTGGCTCACATGAATCATGCCATCGACATATAGATCTTTTAAGGTAACAAACAGCCCAAACTCGGTAACCGCGCTAATATTACCAATAAACTCTTCACCCAAATGTTGCTGCATATAATGACATTTGAGCCATGTGGTTACACTACGTGATGCTTCATCTGCACGACGCTCGGTACGTGAGAAATGTTCACCAGCTTCATCGAGCGCGGCACCCGAAAGTGGAGATGGTTTATGCTGTAAATGTGCTTTAAGTGCACGATGTAACAGTAAATCCGGATAACGACGAATCGGTGAGGTGAAATGCGTATAAGCCTCATAAGCCAAACCAAAGTGTCCCGCATTTTTTGCACCGTAGTACGCCTGCATCATAGAGCGCAGCAACACAGAATGAATACTTGGCGCATCAATTCGGTCTTTAGTGGCTTCAATCACGCGCTGGTAATCGGCCTGTGTTGGCTGGTCTGGAAACGGAAGGCCGAGCAATTTAACAAAATCTTTAACCTTTTGAATGCGAGAGAACTCAGGTGGCTCATGTACTCGATAAAGCATCGGAATATCATTGGCCAAGGCGTATTCAGCGGCTGCGACGTTGGCAAGCAACATGCATTCTTCAATCAGTTTATGTGCATCGTTACGGGTACGTGGCAAAATTTCGTTAATACCACCTAGAGCATCAAAGGTCATGTAGGTTTCAACCGTTTCAAACTCCATAGCATGACGTTTGGCACGCAAGTCTTTTAAAGTTTGATAGAGCTGAAACAGTGTATTTAGTGATTTTTGCACACTTTTGTCATTTGGAATCGCATCGGTTTGTCCCTCAAAATACCGCGCCACTTGGGTATAGGTGAGACGCGCTTTTGAATGCATGACGGATGGATAAAACTCATAGCTCATGACGCGTCCTGCACGCGATAGCTTGAGATCACACACCATACACAGACGATCGACATGCGGATTGAGCGAACATAAACCGTTCGAGAGAGCCTCTGGCAGCATCGGCAATACAAAATGCGGGAAATAGACCGATGTACCGCGTTCTTGTGCCTCATCATCAAGCGGTTTTCCAACACGCACATAATGGCTTACATCGGCAATTGCAACCACGACACGGTAGCCGCCACCCGCGCGTTTTTCGGCATAAACGGCATCATCAAAGTCGCGTGCGTCTTCGCCGTCAATGGTAACCAGCGGTAGATCGCGTAAATCGATTCGACCTTCAATATCTTTTTTCGAGGGTTCTTTAAAACTCTCAGCTTCCTGAATCACTTCATCTGGAAACTCATACGGCAGACCAAATTCTAAAATCGTTTGCGGAATGATAATTTCAGTATCGGCTTTATCCGACATCGACTGCACAATGTGCCCAGTTGCAAACTCTTCACGTGTTGGATAATCATCAATTGCAATACGCAGATGATCGCCAACATTGACCTTGGCGTGCTCGACCAGTTCTTTTTCAAGCGGAATAGGCTGATGGGCATTTGGAGCACTTGGCTGTAAAAAATACTCGCCATCATGGACATTTAATTTACCAATCACCTGTTTCACACGGCGCTGCAATACTTCTGTGATAAAGCCCCATGCTTTGCCTTTACGATCGACAGAGCTTTGACGCACAGTCACGCGATCACCATTGAAAACCAAACGGAGTTCACGTTCAGGCAAGAGTAAATCGGTTTGTCCGTCGATATGCGCCGAACCTAAACCTTTGGCATTGATATATACGGTGGCATCAAACGTAGGTTGCTCACCAATGAGCTGGAATCTGAAACCATCTTTTGCCAGCTGACCATCACGCACCATGGCAATCAGACGATGGCTCAAGGCATCAATACTTTTTTGATCAAAAATATCAAAATGCTCGACCAGCTCGGCATGAGACTGCGGCGTATTCAATTGTTCTAATGTGCTAAGAATAAGGGTTCGGCTAGGAATAGGATTATCGTAACGTTCAGCTTCCGCTTTTGCTTCAGGATCGATCCAGTTTTTCATAATTTCGTTTGACTTCATAACAGAAGATAAGTTTAGCATACGTCATCGCATTACATACTGCACGTAATGGATTGCAAGATTGTGTGATGCCTGTTTGGGCCGAATACATTCGTGCTTATCGCTATAGTAGCAAGCCCAGTGCATGAAAATACTCAAATTAATGTGGTTTTTGTTTAAAAAATAGATGATTGGATAAAAAACTAAGAAAAATTAGAAGTGATGACTTGCAGTCATGGGCTTTAGTTTGTATTATGGCGGCTCGTTACGGTGAGATGGGTGAGTGGCTTAAACCACATCCCTGCTAAGGATGCGTACGGGTAACTGTACCGAGGGTTCGAATCCCTCTCTCACCGCCACTTTACTTAATGCGCTCATAGCTCAGCTGGATAGAGCACTTGGCTACGAACTAAGGGGTCGGGAGTTCGAATCTCTCTGAGCGCACCAAGTAAAATATTGCAAAAGTAACGAACGCCGAAAGGCACACAAGTAATGCGCTCATAGCTCAGCTGGATAGAGCACTTGGCTACGAACTAAGGGGTCGGGAGTTCGAATCTCTCTGAGCGCACCAACTTGAAGAATTAACCGCTTAATTGCGGTTTTTTTGTGCCTGAAATTTGGCTATATGACGTGTTACTTATACGCCATAAAAAAACCGCCTACATCAAGCAGGCGGCTGGGGTGTTCAAGGTTTAAATGGGTTTAAACCACACTTAAGTTTTGATCAAAGAGCTGATCGAGCAAATTGGTTACGCTGCCCAAGCCTTGACTTGTACTGGTGACTGAACCAAGCGATGAGGTCACACCGCCTAATAGATCTGTTAGGCCACCAAGGGAAGCACTTGAACCTGTCGCAGAAGTTGAAATGCTTTCGAGACTGTTTAAGAGTGTCTCGACCACATCGAGAGTACTGTCTGCGGCGACATCGACAATATCAACAAGTGCATGTGCAGTATCCGCTGTTACTTCGGCAGTACTGACTACCAAGGTTTCACCCACATCAATTAATCCATGGACAGCATCACTTACACTGCCCAGCACATCGGTTAATGTATCAAATGAGCCAACACTGCCTGCACCCGCAAGACCGCCCAATAAATCCGTGACGGCTTCAAGTGGGTTGCCTGATGTACCGCCAGCAAGTCCACCTAATAAGTCGGTCACAGATTCAAGCGGATTACTATCGAGTCCGCCTGTGAGGCCAGATAAAATCTCTGTGGCACTCGTGCCACTATCGACCAATGTCGCCGCAACCCCTGTTAATGCATCACTGACTGCTGTTGGATTCAGGTCGAGCGCACCAGAAACAGCATCCAAAACACCATTGACGGTCGCTTCAGAAGTTTCAAAAGTTAAAGTACCTAAATCCGCCAATGCTGAAATTTGGTCAGCAGCTTGAGGCAAAATATGAATACCAGAACTTTCTAAAGTATCGATCGTGGAGGTAATGATATCGGTTTTGAGTGATTCTAGCCCTTGAAGTGCATCGATTCCAGTTTGCAATGGTGCGGTTACACTACTTAATGCACCTGTTAAGGTACTTAATGGATCGCTGGATGTTCCACCCGTAATACCGCCCAATAAATCCGTGACAGCTTCAAGCGGGTTACCTGATGCACTGCCAGTGAGTCCGCCCAATAAATCCGTGACAGCTTCTAGTGGATTGCCTGATGTGCCGCCAGTGAGTCCGCCTAATAAATCCGTGACAGCTTCTAGTGGATTACCTGATGTGCCGCCAGTGAGTCCGCCTAATAAATCGGTCACAGACTCAAGTGGATTGCTGTCAAGTCCACCTGCGAGGCTGGATAAAATCTCCGTGGCACTTGTGCCACTGTCGACCAATGTCGCCGCAACCCCTGTTAACGCATCACTGACTGCAGTTGGATTGAGGTCGAGCACACCCGAAACGGCATCCAAAACACCATTGACTGTGCTTTCAGAGGTTTCAAAAGTCAGTGTACCCAAGCCAGCCAATGCTGAGATCTGCTCGGCAGCCTGAGGCAAAATATTGATACCAGAGCTGGCTAGGGTGTCAATCGTGGAGGTAATAATATCGGTTTTCAATGACTCCACGCCTTGAAGTGCATCGATTCCGGTTTGCAATGGTGCGGTCACGCTACTCAATGCACCTGTAAGAGTACCGAGAGGATTCCCTGAACTTCCACCTGCAAGGCCGCCTAATAAATTGGTGACAGTTTCGAGTGGATTTCCTGATGTGCCACCAGTAACTGTACCCAATAAATCGCTGACCACGCTGGTTGGTGCTGTAGGTAAACTTGTTACCACGGAGCTAATGGTGGTTGGTAGTGTGGAAATACTACTCGCAACCGCAGTTACTGTGGTCGATAAAGACAAAGAAAGATTCAGCGAACCTTCCGATGACGCACTTGATTGACTGGTAACAGCATTACCCAGGTCGTGAGTAATTTTTGAAATAGATGAAACGAGAGCTTTAAGAAACATGAGTGTGCATTCCTATTTGTGCAATTCTTATACATTTTTTGGTTAACTGTAAATTTAATCTTGTTTTGTGTCTTTAGTGCGAATGATGTATCGGTCTATTTGTTAACCATGACTCAGTATTGGCTATGTATAAAAAACAGTCAACAAAATCTTAAAATTAAGAAAAAGCGGCACCTGAGCCAATTTTAAAAAAAGAATCTGAGAAAAATTTAACCGATGAATTAAAGCTCTTTTGAATAAAAATTGATAAATTTAAGTGATTTAATCCCATTTCTATAATGCAATTTTTCTTTTACGGCGGTGAAATATTTATTTTATTTTTGGCAGTAAGGTCAATTTTATTATTTTGAATACTTTTACTTGATTAATTTTTTAGTACTAAGCTTATTCAAGTTCTCACTTTATTTTGTTAATGCATTGAAAATGAATATATTCTGCTTTTGTAAGAATTTATGACAAAGTTTATACAGCAGAGATTGAGTTAAGGGTATCAGCGTTTGAGCGATAACGGTACATAGGCTGAAAATGCTAAAGCGGCTATAAAAAAAGTATCCATAAGCATCAATATGGGCTTATTCGTTTAAGAACTGAACGGTTGACTCTATTTTATGAAAAAACTACTTATCAAAAACTAAAAAACACGTATAATGCGCTCCATCAAGTACGCGCTCATAGCTCAGCTGGATAGAGCACTTGGCTACGAACTAAGGGGTCGGGAGTTCGAATCTCTCTGAGCGCACCACTTGAAGAATTAACCGCTTAATTGCGGTTTTTTTGTGCCTGAAATTCATGGGCAGATCTATTCGTTGAATTTCCTTTCCTGGTACATCCAGTTCTATCGTCTATCAGCTCGATACAAATATAAATTTACATGACAGCTAACCAATAATCGAATGTAAATCTTCAATCAAATACAGGTAATGCTAAAGAAAATGCGTGAACTGGTGTAGTATTTTGAACGTAATTCATCGCGTATGTTGAACCCACTATGTCAGAACTTAAACCTACCGTTTCTTTACGTTATCACTTGAATTTAGAAGAGTCGCAAGATGGTTTTACCCTTGCAACTTTCGGTAAAAAGCTTTTTACACGTTTTATTACACCAGTGATTAGTATCGCAATTATTGCATGGGGGATTTATTTAGGCTTGGATGGCGTAGGGCGCTACTACGTTGGCTTGGGTGTATTTTTCCTGATCTTGCAAATCATTATGCGCTACTGGTTTTTGCCGATGATGTTTAAACGTCAATTTGTAAAATATCAATTTGGTAAAAGTGAACAGGGAATTGATTTATATCAAGACTGGATCGAGCTGTATGCCACAGGGCGTAAGCAGCAGTTTGCCTATAGTGATGTGGCCCATTTTGCAACTGGAAAACTGACCTACATGATTGAGCTGAAAAATCGAACTGTGGTGATTGTGCCAAAACGCGTTCTAGCAAATACCGCAGAAAAAAACACGTTTGAACATGCATTTAAACGATAAAACCTAAAGATTTTACCTGTCTAGAAGGAAGACAAAAATGACAGCACGGCCATCTAAAATTATTTGTGTCGGACGAAGCTACGCCGAACATGCAAAAGAATTGGGAAATGCGATTCCAGATCGTCCAGTTTTGTTTATTAAGCCACCGAGCAGTTTGATTGGTCTGTCGCAAGGTATTCAATGGAATACGGCAGAGGGCGAATGTCATTATGAATGTGAGCTAACTTTAAGGTTGGACCGTACTTTACGTCAGGAAACAGACCCAGCCAAAGCACTTGAGGCAATTGGTGCGGTAACCATCGGGCTTGACCTGACCCTACGTGAGTTGCAGACCGAGCTAAAAAACAAGGGACAGCCTTGGGAGCGCGCAAAAGCTTTTGATGGTGCTTGTGTACTTGCGGATTGGGTAGATGTCAGTGAGGTTCAAGATTGGGCACATGTCACGTACAGTTTCCATATCAACGATCAGCTTCGTCAATCGGGTGATACTGCGCTGTTGTTACGTAGTATTGGGGAATATCTATGTGATATGAGCCAGGCATTCACGCTTGAGGCGGGTGATGTGGTCATGACAGGAACCCCCGCAGGTGTAGGTGCATTAACATCAGGCGACCGTTTAAAAATGACCTTAAACGGCAAAACCCAAGCTTTTGTTTGGGAAACCTTTGTACACGCCAACTTTTAAAATCATATGCTGCCTTGTTGTGTTCACAATACAGCAAGGCATTGCTTTAAATACGTTTAGATGTAATCGGTTGTGATGCTGTGAGTACAATCACAATTGCGATAAAAGCCAGCGCCAGCGTCAGATACACCACCGCATGCCAGCCGCCATATTGCCAAAACCAGCCGCCAGCAGAACCCACAATACTCGATCCTAAGTAGTAAAAAAGCAAATACAATGCGGTCGCATGGCCTTTGGCTGTCTTTGCTTCTAATCCTACATTACTGCTCGCAATGGAGTGCGCAATAAAATAGCCTGTTGTGATTGCGGCAATCCCCAAAATAATCACAAATAATCCATGGGCAAGCGTCATCAGTGTACCGATTACAATGGCAGAAAAACCGACCAAAAGTGCAATTTTACGACCAAGTCGATCGACTATGGCGCCCGCCCACGACGACGATACCATGCCCAGACTATACGATAAAAAGATCAAGCTAATTTGAGTCTGACTTAAAAGGTACGGGGCCGCCGCAAGACGAAAAGACACATAGTTAAACAAGGTCACAAAAATACTGGTGATGAGAAAACCAATCCAGTAAATGCGAAGTAAGCGTGGATTTTGAAGATGATTTTTCCATGCTGAAAGATGAAAACGCAATTGTATGCCTTTACGTGCAATAAAGTTTTGTGAAGTGGGCAATAGCCATAAAAAACCGATTGCGCAACATAAACAGATCACCCCAAGTACGCCCAGAGCAGAGCGCCATGAAAATATTTCGGTCAGCAAACCCATTCCAACACGACCCATCATGCCGCCAAAGGCAGTACCCGCAATGTACAATCCCATGGTTTTACCCAAATCGGCCGGATGGATTTCTTCTGCAATCCATGCCATCGCCACCGCAGGCACACCGCCGATCACAAAACCCTGCACGGCTCTGGCGACTAACAGCAAGTGCCAGTCGGGAACCCAGCCCGCAATCACATTCAGTACTGCGGCCAGAGCCATCGAGATAAACATCAAACCTTTACGACCCAAGGCTTGAGAAAATGCGCTGGAAAGCACAATGGAAAATGCTAAAAACCCAGTGGTCAGAGATAAAGCCAGTGCGCTGGTACCGGGGCTGATGTGAAAGGTATGCGTAAATTCAGGCAATAGGGGCTGAACGCAATAAATCATTGAAAAACTGGCAAAGCCTAACAAAAACAATGCAAAACCCGCTTTACGATAAGCAGTCGTACCACGCCTGATAAAATTTAAAGCAGATTCCTGATGAGATTGATCTGTAGAGGTCTGATTTGAGGCAATAGCCGTCCCGGACTCGTTAACAGTGGAACGAATCGACATAACATAACCTGAAATTGATTTTTTAAAAGAGAGGGGGTTTGTTGGCAGTGCTTGCCTAGCTGCCAACACAACAAAGATTAGCAATCTACTGTATATTTGTCTAATATATAAAAATAGGGAACGTCATAGCTTTTATATATGGAACTTCGACATATTCGCTACTTCATCGTGGTCGCAGAAGAAAAAAGTTTTACCAAAGCAGCGCTTCGACTCGGAATTAGTCAACCGCCGCTCAGTATGCAAATTAAAAATCTAGAAGATGAAATTGGAACCGAGTTATTTTATCGCTCTGCTCAAGGCGTAGAACTCACCCCTGCGGGCGAGGCATTTTTGCTGAGCGTGCAGCCGATTCAGCAGCGTGTGAATGATGCGATGCAGTTGGCACAGCAGGTGGCCAATGGTGAGTCAGGACAATTGCGGCTGGGTTTTACAGGCACGTCTATGCTCAATCTGCTTTTGCCCAAAAGTATTCGCTTGTTTCAACAACATTACCCCAAAATCAGGCTTAAACTGGAAGAAGCCAATTCACTGGTACTGATGGATCGTCTGCTCGAAGACCAATTAGATATTGCTTTGGTGCGCCCTCCAGAACATGTTCCCGCTGGGCTCAGTTTACAATTGCTGATGCATGAACCCATGCTGGCGGTATTACCCAGCGGACATCCGCTCGCTCATCAAACCTCGATTGAACTCAATGCACTCAAGCAAGATAATTTTATATTATCACCGCCGTCAATCAGTGCAGGCCTTTTCGATGCCATCACCAATGCCTGTCGTAGCCATGGTTTTGAACCCAAAATTGGTCAGAATGCACCGCAGATTGTCTCGATTGTGTCATTGGTGGCGGCCAATCTAGGCGTATCGTTGGTGCCCGATTCGACCAAACAATTGGGTATTACCGGCGTTAAGTATCTCGATATACAACCGCCAAAGCCAATGGTCAGTCTGGCATTGGCGTATCGTAAAAATACGCATTCGCAGCCTGCCATCAACTTTGCCAGTTTAATTCAGTCTTTAAAAATGCAGCACAACCATAATCATCACGACCTCTAAAGACCGAATCACTTGCTTTCAAATAGAGTCGACAAGGGCATCGAAAGTTTTGCCGCCAGATAATCATCGGCATCAATCAGCGCAGGGCCAATTTTTTGCATCCATTCATCATCGGGATGAATGTTGCCGACATCCTGACGCAAGGGCAAAGCAAAAGGCAGTGCGGTAAAGAAGGTCCAGAAGTCGACTTGCGACAGATTACGCACCAATACGTATTCATCCTTATCGGTGCGTTTAATCAGATTTTGCTGTTCAAGCAAATGCACATAACTTGGCCAGCGACCAATTTCGCCGCGCCCTAAAATATCCAATGCTTCAAGATCAGTCACACTTTCGCCCTTTTTCTGTTTCTTATAAAACAGCTCAAGTACATCGAGCAGCATTAACACAGGATGGCGTGTTTGAATTTTTTCAGAATGAAATGCGGTCAGTGCATAGCTAACTTCTACTCCGAGCAACACAATATTCCAAGACAAGAAAATCCAGAGCAGAAAAATAGGAATGGCAGCAAAAGCACCATAGACCAACTCGTAGCTGGTAAAATTGGACATCAGAAAGCTGAAGATATGTTTGAGTAACTCAAAAATAGTGGCACTAAAACATGCGGCAATAATGGCTGAATACATCGGTACCGTTCGATTTGGAATCGTCCAATACAGAATAAAAAAGCCCAAAATGGTCAAGCCGAAAGAAATGAGCCACAAGATAAAGGCACCATTAAGTTCATAGCCAGCAAAATTGCTGCTCAGAATATTCATCGATGCAACGGTCGATGAAATCACGAAGGCGCTGCCCAATATAATGGGTCCAAGTGAAATAATGGTCCAATAGCGCATAAAGCCAATCAGGCCCGTGCGGGTTTCCTGAACACGCCAGATCCGGTTAAACGCCGTTTCAATGGTACTGAGCATCATCACTGTAGTAATAAACAAAAATAACACCCCAATGACAGTCAAATTACTGGATTTTTCAGTGAATGAATTGAGTAATCGGTCAAATGCAATGGTACTTTTCGGCAAAAAATTACTGTAAATCAGCTGTTGCAGTTGCTGACGGGCAGGTTCGAGTGCCTTGATGGAAGAGATGATCACCAAAAAAACGGTCAGCATCGGAACCACCGCAAATAAGGTGGTATAGGTGAGAGAGCCCGCTTGTTCGCGACAACGGTCGGCTTCAAAACGTTTCAACACAAATAAAATGAATTGGAACCATTTTTTCTCATAAAAAGGTAGTTTTTTAAATAGATCTAGCATAAAAATGATGCCCCAATTTTATAATCATGATGTTTCTTCAGTTTCAGTGTTAAAGCTTAGCCAAAAAAGCGCACAAATATCGTATAGTTTTCTTTTTAACAAAGTTTTTAAAAATTATGCAACCTTATGTACTTGTCTTGTATTACAGCAAATATGGCTCGACACAACAAATGGCGCATTTGATTGCCAATGGTATTGAAGCACAGGGCATTGCCACTAAAATTAGAACCGTCCCGAATCTGACCACGACTGTGAGTGAGCTTGAACCTGCGGTGCCAGATACAGGAGATGTCTATTGCACACTCGATGATTTGGCCGGGTGTTCAGGACTGGCAGTGGGTTCACCTACACGCTTTGGGAATATGGCCAGTGAAATGAAATATTTTTGGGACCAGACCACCAGTTTGTGGCTCAATGGTGCCTTGCACGATAAACCTGCATGTGTATTTACTGCATCTGGTTCGATGCATGGCGGTCAGGAAAGTACCTTGCTGAGTATGCTCAATCCACTGTTCCACCATGGCATGATGATTTTAGGGCTTCCCAATTCACTTCCGGCGCTGTCTAACACCAAAACTGGCGGAACGCCATATGGTGCCAGCCATGTCAGTGGGCCACGTCACGATCAAGCGCTCAGCCAAGATGAAAAAACATTGTGTGAAGCGATGGGGAAACGTTTGGCAACGACGGTCAAAAAACTCACACAGCATTAACAGCCTTTACAACTTGATATTCTAAAAAAACTGCAGGCCCTGTGCTTAGGGCATTGCAGCATGGTGTATTTCGATGAATTATTTTATTTTGGCACTGTATATCTTTAGTATTCTGGTCATGATTGCCACGCCTGGTCCCGTCATGTTACTGGTAGCCAGTACAGGCCTGAAGCAAGGATATCTGGCAGCGTTAAAAACAATATTAGGCACCAATCTGGCCTCACTCATTTTAATCGGTGTTTCTATTTTGATGCTTAAGGGTCTATTTACCGTCAACGCAATTTTGTTTGAAGGTATTAAATTATTAGGATGTCTTTATATTGCCTACTTGGGTATTCAGATTTTAAAGTCTTACCGGCTTGAACCAGCACAAAACCTCACCACCTCGAACGTTCAGGGTGGATTCCAGCGCGGTTTTTTAACGGGAATATCCAATCCTAAGGATATTATTTTCTTTTCCTCATTTTTTCCGCAGTTTATTGGTTTACACCCTGATCTGAATATTAGCCTGAGTATATTGGTGGTGGTCTGGATTGCGCTGGATTTTCTGACGTTATCGCTGGTGTATTTGGGCTTTAAGCGTCTATCAGATTCGATATGGAGTAACAAGATACTGGCGATTTGCGGTATGGTTCTATTATTGATTGCAGCGTATGGTCTATATAATTCCCTAACTTGGCTGATTTCATACCAAGCAGGGAACGGATATGCATTATAAAATGCGGTTAAAGCGCGTGCCGCACTTTTCGCAGCGGTAATCTTGAAAAATATTTTTATCAATTACAACGCCGGCTTTTTTACCAAAACGATTGCCCAAAAAGCCGCCGGTAATTCCGACACTAATAGCACCAACAAACGTACCAATCGTACCGCCTACAATGACACCGAGTGGTCCTGCCACAGTACCGATTGCGGCGCCCACTGAAGCACCAGAGGCTGCACCGCCGACTGTACCTGCGGCTGCACCAGCCGAAGTTAATAATACGCCGCTGGCTTTTTGTATCATTTGCTGCTCATGATTGCGTTGCTCAATTTCGGTCGAGCCACATTTGGGGCAGACCACTGGGCTATCTTGTTCGTTTGAAGAAGTCTCGGTCATCTATTTTTAGATCCTGTTGGCCGTGCGTAAAAGCTAGGGCGGTAATTGCATTCTAGCGAAATAAAATAATAAAAGTTTAGTAGGCTTGTAAATGGTCAAATCGAATGTTTCAGACATTAAAAAAGCGCCGAAGCGCTTTTTTTGACATTAAAACTCAGTTGTAAATGTCTTATTCTTTCACAAATGTCACAGTGCCGTTTTCGAGCGAGGCAACACGTGCCAAAGACTCAACGCGATACCCTTTCTCAAGCAAAAGATCACGACCTGGCTGGAAGGATTTTTCAATCACAATACCCACACCAATAATTTCAGCACTGGCTTGGTGGATCAAATCGATAAGACCCAAAGCAGCTTGACCATTGGCCAAAAAGTCATCAATCACCAGAACTTTATCAGTCGAACTGATGTGCTTGTTTGAAATGGCAATGGTGCTTTCAACTTGTTTGGTAAACGAAAATACCTTCGAGCGATAAAGATCATCTTTGAGTGTCAACGATTGATACTTACGCGCAAAAATGACAGGCACTGACAGTTCGAGACCCGCCATCACGGCTGGGGCAATCCCTGATGCTTCAATCGTAACAATCTTGGTGATCCCTGTATCTTTAAATCGCGCAGCAAACTCTTTACCAATCTGTTGCATAAGGACAGGATCGATTTGGTGATTTAAGAACGCATCAACTTTCAACACCTGATCAGATAGAACGATGCCTTCAGTTAAGATTTTCTGTTCTAGTGCGTACACAGGAGAATCCTCTAGGACGGATGCTTTTTCAAGCAAAAGCGTATTTTAAAAAGCATCTGAAAAAATGCAAGCCAAAATCGACAAAAAAGTTGATCACTTAGTCAAAAATGGCTTGTCTTTATAAAGAGAATATTCAGCTGAACGACTAGTTGGTTTTACCGGTATAGCTAGTCAATAATAGCCCATAAGAAGTTTTACCATCGATATGGCTCACTTTTACAGGTAAGTAATCGAGCTTCGGTGCCAACCAGAAAATGGTACTTTTTTCCGCTTTATCATGCTGAATGACCACTTTAATGGTGTTATAGGTACCATAAGGTGTTTTGATCGATTCGGTACCCTGTTTGACAAAACGACGCGTATCAATGCCTTTAGCATCTGCAATCGGATAGGTCGATTTTAAGCCTGAGCCTTGCAAGTCTTCACGAATTTGCAATTCGGCATTGAGTTCATCGAGTACACCTTGTTGCCATGCAAATGAACGCTTTTTATCGTCTTTTTGCGTGTTGATCATTTTACTTGATGGATTAAAGTTAATGTTCATGGTGTTGCTATGCACCAGAATTTTACTGGTACGATTAAATTGCTGCGAGGTAATTTTACCGTTTGACCAGTTAAATTTACTGGTTTCGCTTGCAGATGCAATGGCGCCTGCTTTTGCAGAGAAATTGTAGGTCCAGTTGTTACCACTTTGCTGAGTCAAGCTTCGTGTAGCAGAACCGAGGTTTTTACCGTTGTAGGTAAATTGATAGTTGGCCTGAAATGGACTCATGGCGAGGGTATGTGTAGAGAACCCCGCAAACAACAGGGCACTAGAAAGTCCTGCTGCAAAAGTTAAGGTTTTCGTTACATGATTTGCCATACAGAGATCCTTATCGTTTTTAAAATAAACAAGATTGTACCTGAGAACAATCAATTAAAACCAATCATGATGATGCCACGAGATCATGAAGAAAATGCCAATATTCGATCACATTCTGTAAAAGAAGCGGATGAAACGGTGTGCTAAGTTGGCGATTTAATCTTCTTTTTGTTTGATGGGCGTGATTTCAGTCTCGGCGATATCGAGTTCTTCATCAATTTCGTCATATTCATCTTCAGATTTGCTAAAGAGAGCCATCAAATTCACATTGCCCATGATGACCAGTTCTGCATCGCGTAATACCGCATGATTCACGTGTACTTTGGCTAATGTTTCAATAATTTTACGATTTTTACCTAACCAGCGGTTTAAATCCAGATACAGTAAATCATCACGTACTTTAACCACATCAAATTTTTCTAAAATTACCCCCAGTGGGTCTTTTTTAAGGACTTTTTGATAGAAAAAGAGCGCTGATTTCACTGCAAATTTCTGAAAGATATTCTTGTAGGTGGCTGTGACGATTTGCGTGTCACTAATTTGCTCAAAAACAATCAATTGCAGCTCTTTGTTCAGCTCCATCTGAATGAGTTTTAAGTCGACTGAAAGTGTAGTATGTAAGCCCTTCACATTTAATGTGGCATACAGGCGTAACCAGTCGTTATATAAATCGGCATGCAGATCTTCAAGAATTTCAACATTGTCTGTCACATAGCGTTTAAACGTTGCATTGAGAAAAACCTGAGAGAGTGGAAATTCACGTTCTTCTTCAATGAAGTCTTCAGCTTTACGATAGACTCGCTGAAGCTGTTTAGCAATCGATGACAGAATTGTTGGCATAAAAGCGTTCCAAAATAAAGTTGAACACATTGAAATGATCAGAAATTACAAATCAGAAAATTCGCAAATCACACATTTCAGTTTCAGGAGAAGTCTAATTTTTTTTAAATTGAGCGGGTGCGCAATTCCCTTTAAAGTTGATTACATTTGTGCACAAATTACAAGTGTTATGATAACGACTTTTTTCGTCTTACGATGCAATATTTTGTGATCGAGTTAACAATTCAGATATATTTGCTTTATATAAGATCATTTGATCGTTTAATGTTTCAATAGGATTTTGCACATAAAAAAGAGATGTTGTTTCTCGATCTAGCCATCGAGTGGATCTTTAGGAGTATGCACAATCATCATCAACATTTTTTTGGCCAATGGAATAAAAATTAATATAAGCGGATACGCAATCAGCCAAGACAGCATCAAAAAGACCGCATTTGCGGTCATTAAAATGGGAAACAGATCAGCGAACAGTTAATCTTGTTCGAGATACGGATTGGCCAAGCCGAGTTTAGCCAAAATCTCAATTTCAAGTGCCTCCATTTCCTCGGCATCTTCTTCACTTATTTCATGATCATAGCCGAGTAAATGCAAGGTGCCATGTACCAGCATATGCATAAAATGATCATAGGCCGCTTTTTTTTGATCAATCGCTTCTTGCAAAACCACTGGAATACAGATCACCAGATCACCCAGTGGACGCGCATCGAGTAACGGTAAAATATCTTCTGGAAAGTCACTTGGAAAAGACAGCACATTAGTAGATTTATCTTTACCGCGATACTCGAGGTTGAGGCGATGACTTTCCTCATGATCGACACAGGCAATCCCAATTTCACAATCCGACTGCACATCGACATGACGCAATGTCATTTCGATGGCTTTTTTAAGCGGAGCTCGTTTCAAAATTAAATCGGGCGATTGCACATCGTCTTGCAAACTAAGATTGAGTTTCAAAATATTACCTTCATAAAAATAGGGGAAAGCATGGCAATCCCCTGATTTAAGTGTATTGTTAAAATGGGTACAAGAGCTATAACTTAAGCTTCCTGATGCTGGGCATCCGCAGCGGCATCATGTTCACTCATTAAGGCTTCCTGTCGCGCTTTACGTTCAGCGCGTGCTTCAGAACTTAAGCGATTTTGTTCAGAATCCCAGCCTTCATAGGCTTCAACAATCTTCTGAACCAATTGGTGACGGACCACGTCACGCGAGTGAAAACGCGTAATGTGAATTTCTTTAACCGGCTCCAGCACGCGTAGAGCGTGTGCCAGACCCGACTGCTGACCGCGAGGCAAATCCACCTGAGTGATGTCGCCAGTGATGACCGCGCGTGAACCAAACCCTAAGCGGGTCAGGAACATTTTCATCTGTTCTGGTGTGGTATTCTGGGCTTCGTCCAGAATAACAAAGGAATGATTCAGTGTACGACCGCGCATATACGCCAGTGGTGCCACCTCAATGACTTGACGTTCGATCAGCTTGGCCACTTTTTCAAAACCGAGCATTTCGTAAAGCGCATCATACAAGGGACGTAAGTACGGATCGATTTTCTGTGCCAGATCGCCCGGCAAGAACCCCAGTTTTTCACCTGCTTCAACTGCAGGTCGAACCAGTAGAATGCGCTGAATTTCATTGCGTTCTAGCATATCGACGGCCGCAGCTACCGCAAGATAGGTTTTACCTGTTCCTGCAGGCCCGATCCCAAACGAAATATCGCTTTGTAAAATACGCTGCACATAACGTTTTTGATTGGTTCCGCGTGGATTGATACGACCTTTTGGGGTCTGTAACCAGACATTATCAAGACCTGTATGTTCCTGATTTGCATCATCCATCAGTTCTCGATCTGTCTGGCTGCCTTGAATCATAAGGTGCAAAATATCGGCACTGATCTGATCGGAAATTTCAGATTCGTCGTAAAGACGCTGGAGCAGGGACTCAGCTCGCTCGACTGCATCAATGTCACCATCGATGTAGAACGCGTCACCACGATGAGTAATTTGTACATCTAAACGCTGTTCAATCTGCTTCAAATGACCGTTGTATGCACCAAGCATGCTTTTTAAACGGGTCATTGAAACGCCGGGAAAATTAACGGTACGTCGAATCGCTGCAGTCAAAGAATTATCCTTTTTGTAGCCTTTGTTCTAGTACCCTTACATTACGCCACGTCAGGCTCAAGATTCAAGAGCTCACCGTAAACTAAATTTAAAGTTTTAATTTCGGTAATCTCGATTTCTGCAAAACGCCCCACCCATGCTGCATCACCAATAAAAGTGACCATACGGGTATTGTCCGCTGTGCCGAGTAAAAGATTCGGATCTTTATCAGATACTTTCTCAATTAAAACCCGCTGTATCGTGCCTTTCATGGCATCGGTCTTACGGATACTCGATTGTTTGATCCAGTGTTGCACCTTGGCCAATCGCTCTTTTTTCACATCTTCAGAGGTCGTATCTTCAAGCTCGGCAGCCGGTGTTCCCGGGCGTTTTGAGTAAACAAAACTATACGAATGATCAAAATCCAAGTCTTTGATAAACTGATAAGTTTCTTCGAAATGCTCATCGGTTTCACCCGGAAAGCCAATGATAAAATCACTAGAGAGATGCATATCGGGGCGAACAGCACGTAGCTTGGCAATTTTCTCGATATACACATCAATGGTGTGGTTTCGTTTCATGGCTTTTAAAACTGCATTTGAACCACTTTGAACAGGTAAATGCAGGTGCGAGACCATTTGCGGTAAATCACGGTAGCACTGGATAAGATCTTCTGAAAACTCAAGTGGATGCGATGTGGTATAGCGCAAGCGACCTATGCCCGGGATTTCTGAAACGAGTCGTAACAATTCAGGGAAGGTACAGATCCCGCCGTCGAATGTCTCGCCGCGATAACCGTTTACATTTTGACCAAGGAGCGAGATTTCACGCACGCCTTTTTCGGCCAGACCCGCAATTTCAGCCAGAACGTCGTCGAGTGGGCGCGACACTTCTTCGCCACGCGTATACGGCACTACACAAAACGAACAGTATTTTGAGCAGCCTTCCATAATCGAAACAAATGCTTTAAAGCCCTCAACTCGCGGTTCAGGCAAAAAGTCGAATTTCTCGATATCTGGAAAGGAAATATCCACCAGCTTGATTTTGTCTTTTTTAGGTTTTTCAATCTGATCTTGATACTGATCTAACATCTGTGGCAAACGATGTAAGGTTTGCGGACCAAAGACCATATCGACATATGGCGCGCGTTTTTGAATATTGTCGCCTTCTTGAGAGGCCACGCAGCCACCCACGCCAATAATCAGCTCTGGATTTTTATCTTTTAGCTTGCGCCAGCGCCCCAATTCACTAAATACTTTTTCCTGCGCTTTTTCACGAATCGAACAGGTGTTCATTAGCAAAATGTCGGCTTCTTTGGGATCTTGCGTCAACACATAACCGTGAGAGTCGCCGAGAAGATCTGCCATACGGTGACTGTCATACTCATTCATCTGACACCCTTGAGTTTCAATATACAGTTTTTTAATTGAAACATCAGGGGTGTGCGTTGGCTGGGTAACAGTGTTTTCTGAGGCAGCTTTGGCACCATTTGGAATGAAGGTTTGAACCGTCATGTAGGCTCCTAAAACAAACGGGATAACGCACGTATTTTAACTACGCACTTTGAAAGGCCGCAATTGTAGCAGTAATTGCACAAAAGATAGCAAATTAAATCGGGCACAATACGTATTGATTTTCCAGTTAAAATATAATCATGATTAATTTTGGTGAATCAGAAGGTTACATAACACAACAGTAGGATGCATGAAGAATAATTACACTAGCACTGCATACCGAATGTTGGGGTTTGAAAAAAAGCATCTATGGCATGGAATAAAAACAGCAAATCATTACTTGCAACGCTTCTAAATCGCCGGCTGATTCGCTTGAGTATGCTTGGAAGTTTGGCTACGTTGTCAGGCTCTACCGTTTTTGCTGCCGAAGAACAGTTTAACGATGCGCTCCGTGCCGCCAGTGCTGGCGACACCGTACTCTTAGAGCAGTATCAGCTGTCCATGCAAAATGATGTTCTGGGTTACTACCCCGAGTACTGGAAACTCAATACCAATCTGGTGTTGCAACCACCCGCGAATATTGTTGCTTTTGCCCAGCGCTATCCACAGTCTGCCATGGCAGAAAAGCTTTCTGCAGATTATGTCGAAGAAAAAGTCAAACTTGGCGACTATGTTAGTCCGCAAAGTGTGGTGCCGTATGTGACCAATCCCGATCGTGCAGAAAGCTGTGCACTGGCACAAGTACGTGCCAAAGCGGGCGATGATCTGGTTTTTGCCGAATACAAAGATGTCTGGCTCACGACAAATACCCAGCCAGATTTATGTAACGGTTTGGGACGTATGATGCTTTCAAGTCCACTGATGACCACTCAGGATAAAAAACAGCGTTTGTGGGGGCAGTTGCGTGCGGGTCAGTCCGGGTTGGCGCTCAGTACTGCACAGACCATTGGCGTGAATTTATCTTTAGCGCAGCTCAATCAGATTCAGGCGGCACCACAGAACTATTTATGGTCGGCACCTAAAAACAACGATGCCGATTATGCTTATCTCATTTATGCAACAGGCCGTTTGGCAGATACTGACCTAAACGGTGCGCTGGCTTCGGTTCGACGCAACGCCGAAGGCACGCCAGCAGACGTTCAGAAATATCTTTATCGCACTGTCGCCTATATTGGCGGCACCACGGTGATGAAAAATAACTTTAACCGCGATGTGTTGACCTTGTTTGACATGAGTTACGGTTACCCGTTTAGCCCAGAAGAAGCCGAAATTTACGCACGACAGGCAATTCGTTTTGGGGCATGGGAAAGTGTGATTCGCGCGATTGATAGTATGTCGGTGGCGCAAAAGCAAGAAGATCGCTGGCAATACTGGCTTGCACGCGCCTCTGAGCAGCGCAATGATGCAAATGCCAAGGCAACAGCCCAGCAAATCTATCGTAAGCTGGCGCAATCTGGCGATGACTATCACAATTTGCTTGCCAAAGACCGTTTGGGTGAGCGCTACAGTAATATTCCGCCGTATGCGCAAGCCACCGCCAGCGACCTCGATCGGTTACGCCGAGATATTCATTTTAATCGTGCATTTACACTGCGCCGTATCAATGCACCAGACAATTATGTTAATCGTGAGTGGAACTGGGCTGTTCGTCAGGCGTATTTGCGTAACGACGATGGTTTATTGCTTGCAGCTGCACAGCGTGCCCAAGAAATGGGCTGGTATGATCGTGCGATTTATGCCGCAGACCGTACAGTAAGCAAGCATAATTATGGTTATCGTTATATTATGCCGCATCAGGTGACGGTGGTGAACCATAGCCAAAATGCAGGTATTGATCCGGCGTGGGCATACGGTTTAATGCGTCAGGAAAGCCGTTTTGTGACTTCTGCGCGTTCTCATGTTGGTGCAGGAGGCTTGATGCAGATCATGCCTGATACCGCCAAACTGGTTGCGCGTCAGATGGGAGAAACCTACAATCCGGCGGCCTTAACCGATATGAATACCAATATTCGATATGGTACCTTTTACTTGTCCATGATTCAGAATCAGCTGAGTGGCAATGCCGTTTTAGCGACGGCAGGCTATAATGCAGGCCCGAATCGGGCACGACGTTGGCAACCGGATACCCAAACGATTGCAGCAGATCAATACACAGAAAGTATTCCGTTAACCGAAACACGTGACTATGTAAAACATGTGATGACCAATGCATCGCACTATGGTGTTCTGTTGGGGCAAGGTGCGCAATCTTTGCAACAGCGAATGCGTGCTATTCCAGTACGAAGTACACCTTAATCGGGTTTTCCTTGAAATAACGTTAAGTTTTGATTCGATGAAAAAAACAAGTTTTGTATCCAAATATTTGGCAGGGTTGATAGGCGCATGTTTATGGGTCTATGTACTTATCGTCACACCACAGGTCCACGCCGATTCTGGTCGATTACAAGGCTATGTCATGCAAATTGAAATGACACCCGCAGTCTGCTCAATAGATGCATCCAAACGTAAACAGCGCAAGTGTCTCGAAGGTTATTCTCTTACAGTGATGGGCCTGATTCCAGAAACAGGCAATATTACCGAATGTAAAACCAATTCATCGGCCATGCTCTCTCCGATACAAACCAGTGTAGTGGCCCGTTTGATGCCAGACGAGAGTGCTCGTACGCAACTCTGGCGAGGAGTTGGCGGATGTGTGCCTATGAATGCCAGCCAATATTTCCGAACGATTGTTAACTTTGCAGATCGTTTGAAAATTCCATCTGAGCTGACTGGTCCCACCACTAAAGATGTGCAGAAAAATACCATTCGACAGCAGTTTTTAAGACTTAATCCATCGCTTCCCGCCAGTGGCATTAAATTTACCTGCCAAAGCTCGCGCTCTAAACCCATTCTGACCGAGGTTCAGGTGTGTTATCAGGTCAGCGGTGCTTATACGCAGTGTGCCAGTCATGTGGTGTCGAGTTGCCCAGAAGAATTTACCATTAAAGGTAGTTATTAGACCTTGGTCCAAAGCCTTGTTATTTTATTCATATTTCCTATCATACTTTTGTTGAAATCCATTCTCTTTTACATGCAACTGTTGTGGGTTTGGAGTACAATCTTTGCCGTTTATGATTATTAGATTAAATGGACGAACTGTTTAATCATCTTAACGATCCTCAATTGGAGATAATTACATGAAGCAACCCGTTCGCGTTGCCGTTACTGGCGCTGCAGGTCAAATTGGTTACAGCTTATTATTCCGCATCGCAAGCGGCGAAATGTTAGGGAAAGACCAACCAGTTATTTTGCAATTGCTTGAAATTCCAGTTGAGAAAGCTCAACAAGCGCTAAAAGGCGTAATGATGGAACTTGACGACTGTGCATTCCCATTATTGGCGGGTATGATCGGTACAGATGATCCAAAAGTTGCATTTAAAGATGCAGACTATGCATTGTTAGTGGGTTCACGTCCACGTGGTCCAGGTATGGAGCGTGCTGACCTTCTTAAAGTGAATGGCGAGATTTTCATCGGTCAAGGTCAAGCGCTGAATGAAGTTGCTAGCCGTGACGTAAAGGTATTGGTTGTAGGTAACCCTGCGAACACCAATGCGTACATCGCAATGAAATCTGCTCCAGATCTTCCAGCGAAAAACTTTACTGCCATGCTACGTCTTGACCACAACCGTGCCTTGACTCAGCTTGCGCAAAAAGCGGGCGTTGCTGTATCTGACATCGAAAACATGACAGTATGGGGCAACCACTCACCAACCATGTATGCAGACTATCGTTTTGCAACTGCAAATGGTGAAAGCCTAAAAGACAAGATCAACGATGCGGCTTGGAACAAAGACGTGTTCCTTCCAACAGTAGGTAAACGTGGCGCTGCGATCATCGAAGCACGTGGTTTATCATCTGCTGCATCTGCTGCAAACGCAGCGATCGATCACATGCGTGATTGGGCGTTGGGTACAAACGGCAAATGGGTGACGATGGGTATTCCATCTGACGGTTCATACGGTATTCCAGAAGGCGTAATGTTTGGTTTCCCTGTGACGTGTGAAAATGGCGAATACAAAATTGTTCAAGGTCTTGAAATCGACGAGTTCAGCCGTGAACGCATCAACTTCACGTTGAATGAACTTGAAGAAGAGCGCGCTGCAATTGCAGACATGGTGAAATAATTCACCCTCGCATAAAAAAAGCACTTCTTATGAAGTGCTTTTTTTATGCTCATACAAACACTCACAAGAACACACACCGCTCAAACGGAAAACTCAAATCATATTGTTTATATTGAATATATAACAATATGATTTAAAAGAGGATGTCAGCATGTTTGAGTCACAACCTACATTAGAACTACTGTTTGAACAATTGGGCTTGGAAGCAACCCCGGAGGCTATCGAGCAATTTATCCAAACTCACCAGATTGCTGCTGAAACTAAACTTCATGAGGCCGAATTCTGGTCGGCTGGACAACGCCAGTTTCTAGAGAGTCACTGGGAAAAAGATGATGAATGGGCCATTGTGGTCGATGAGCTCAATCAACAATTGCATGTTGAGGCGCATTCATCTTAAGTTATAGTCTCAGCTCGAAGCTGGAAATTGATTAGTGAGTTTTTGAATGTATCAAAGCTTTGAACCAATCAAGCGAACGTACTGAATTAAATGCACTATGCTGTTGCAGCAATTCAAGATCCAGCTGTTCACTCTTTATGTATTTGTCGAGCCAGTGGCGTGTGAAGGCCAGCTCTTTTTTGACTATAGACGCATAAGCCAAAAAGAAATACACGTCACCATGATTTAAATGTGCGAGCGGCTTTAAAATTTGCTGGGTAATGAGCGCAAATTTGTTGTCTTGGCTTAATTCAAAATAAACCATATAGGCTTTTGCCAGTTGCAACGACAGGTCGATATACATCGACATCGGCATTTCCTCAAACTCCACGCGTGACTGCTCTAAAATGGCAATCGCTTCGTGTAAAAAATGCAGTCGCTCTTGGCGATTATGACTTAAAGTGACCAGTTGTAGTCGCAGATCACCTCGCTCCAATGCAAGCTCAGGAGAGTTGCCGTCAAGATAACGCTGATCCGTTTCTCCAATTCGTTCTACAATCATTTTGCTTGTATCAGACATATATTGATCCTCGAGATTCTTATGACATTAATGAGGGTAGATTTATCGTTTAAAAGACCCAAGGTAATATTGGTGATCGATATGATCTCAGCTTGACCAAGCGCTACTTGCACTTCGCAGCCAAGCGGTAATGGATAATCGCTGCTGATGAGACATTAAAACCTCATGCAACAAGTCACTTTGAAAGATTACTAAGCGATTAGGTCGTGGCTGAATGATATGCCACTCGCCATTTTTATCTTCAAGACGAAGTTGTCCACCCCAACTGTCTTGCCATGTTTGATGTAAATAATAGACGCTTGAAATCACGCGATGATTTTTTTGCTGCGGGTTGTCTCGGTGCAGCGCATAAAATTCACCAGCATTGTAGCGTGCGTAGTGCGCTTCAATATTTTGTATTCCAGTATAAAAAGCGCGATTAATCTCTTGTCCTAAAGCGTGTAATACATCGATGTGTTGTTGTGCGATAGGAAGCTGATCATCAATCCATAAAATATGATCACTACGAATCTGGCTCACCACGCCATTTTGAATCTGTGCTTCACGAAACGCATTCAAATGCTGAGTGCATTCGTTGGTTAGTTTTTGCATCAAGCTCAATGGATGCAACTGATCGATCAGACTAAAGCCTTTAAAATTAAGATCATCGAGCACACGATCCAGGTCAAATTCACAATTTGAATACTCGGGTTGCATACATTCTCAAAACTAAAAATCAATACTCTGAAGTATTCTAAAACATCCGATCGACACGTAAGTAAGTTTTTTCATGCTAATATAGCCGCTGATTTGAGGAATTATTTGAAAGATGAATTATCGTCACCATTTTCATGCGGGCAACTTTGCGGATGTAATGAAGCATGTGCTCCTGCTACAACTTTTGACAAAATTAAATGCCAAAGATAAGCCATATCGATATATCGATACGCATGGTGGGGCGGGAAAATACGACTTGTCACTTGCACCTGCGCAGAAGTCGGGTGAGTTTCTAACCGGTATTCATCGTCTGGTTCAATTGGGCGACATGGAAAAGCGTCAAGCACCTGAAGGCGTTCAGCAGTATCTAAAACTCGTTGAAGCACTTCGCGCTGAAGAAGGGCGGGGAACATATCCGGGTTCGCCTTGGTTTGCACTTCAAGGTATGCGCGAGACTGATAAAGCCACTGTATTTGAAATGCAGCGTGATGTTTTTCAGCAGTTACGTGACAACATTCGTGACAAGCGTGCTGGCTTACATGAGCGCGACGCTTACGAAGGCTTGCTTGCGGTGATTCCACCCAAAGAAAAACGTGGCTTGGTGATGATTGATCCACCTTACGAGCTAGAGCGTAAAGACTTTCCGCAGTTGGTCGAGCTGTTGTGTGAAGCCTACAAAAAATGGCCGACAGGCGTTTTTGCGGTATGGTATCCAATCAAAGACCGCGCCATGATTGATCGTTTTGAAAAGAAAATGATGAAAACCGGCATTCGTCGTCAATTGATTTGCGAAATTTGCGTATGGCCTGACGATACACCGGTCGGTTTAAATGGATGCGGATTATTGGTGATCAACCCACCTTGGCAGTTCTCAGAGCAAGCAGATCAAGCATTACAGTGGTTATTTCCCCATTTGCGTATGCAAGAGACCGGTGGACACGCGGCAGTGCGCTGGTTGGTTGGTGAATAATACGCGGCATCTAAGCGAGAGGATTCTTGGGAATACATAACAATGACAAATACACCAAAACTTGAAAATGACTCCAAGTCAGACGAGCATGGATTTGACGGCATCACTTTTGAAGTGGTCGAAGAAGAGCACACCAATGAAGGTCAGAAAGTTAAACGCCGTGGCATTTATCTCTGGCCCAATTTGATTACCACGGCAGCATTGCTGTCGGGGTTTTATTCGATCATTGCAAGTTTTAATGGCGATTTCGTTCACGCAGTGTATGCCATTTTCCTGGCAGCATTGCTCGATGGTCTAGACGGACGAGTGGCGCGTGCGATTGGTGCGCAAAGTGCTTTTGGTGAACAATACGATTCTTTATCCGACTTACTGGCTTTTGGTGTTGCACCAGCAATGCTGATGTACAGTTGGAGTCTGCATGATTTGGGTCGAATCGGGCTGGCCTGTTGTTTTATTTATACAGCATGTGCCGCATTTCGTCTGGCACGCTTCAACGTTCAAATTGGTGTAGTCGATAAACGTTATTTTATTGGTATTGCCAGTCCTCTAGCGGCTATTCTTGTGATTTCATTGGTTTGGGTCAGTCGTGATTATCCGTTTATCTTTGATGTGCGAGATATCGCCGTTCAAATCGGATATGCGGTTTATATGGTTGTTGTGGCCTTGCTCATGATCTCGAATATTAAATATTATTCGTTTAAAGAAATGGATCGTAAACGCGTTCCATTTGCCGTGATGTTGCCAGTGGTGCTAATTTTTGCAGCAATCACGTATAATATTCCTATGGGTATTTTAGTGGTATCACTGGTTTATGCATTATCTGGTTTTGTGACCACTTTATTTGCTCGAAAACAGGCTTCAGTCACCAAGACATAAATTCGAAGTGAGGTTGAGTATGCAGATGTTGATGACACCATTTAATCCATCGATGCAACTGAGTCCTCACTCCCGACAACGGACCTTGGCATATCATCCGCCCAAAGGGCGTTTTAAGTTGATTTATCAGGGTCTGATTTTGCCGGGCTTACCCGCACCGCTACACTACATCAATTTCATGAGCCTGATCGGTCAGGCGAAAATTCCGATTTTATACAATAAAAATATTCTCAAACACAAAGCGTTAGATACCGCATCAGTTTTTGTCAGTTCGAGTCCGCATCTGGCAGGTCAACTCAAATCCTATTCCATTTCAGAACAATGTCATTTCAGATCTGACGCATTTAATTTTGATCAGCAAGACGTTATTCAAGGCTATTTTCCAGATTTTCACTTTAAACGAACCGACTCTGCTTTGAGCGTGGATTTGAAAGTACATACTGTTAATGTACTGTCACACTACACTCCTTTAAAGTGGGGCGTGTTTGAACACTGGTCGCTTTTGTGCTGGTGTCAAGGGCGCGTGATGTTTGAAAATCACTGCTATGAAGTGCAGGGCATGGGGAGTTTTGAATATGCACGCTCTGCGCATTTGCCTTATATGCCCGTTTGTTTCTTTACTCATCATGTTTTAAATTTGACTGATCAGTTACAGGTACTTTTGACTCAAGTACGCAATCAATGGAACCAGATTATTTATTCACGCGCCGATTTACGGAATTTGGATGGCCGTGTAGAAAGCTATAAAGACAATGTGTTTTTTCAGATACAGCGCGTCTATCCAAAAGTGACGACCCCCAATTTTAAAGAAATGTATTTGCCGCGTGAGTTCTTATGGCAGGTATATGTGAAAGACTGTTTGTTATTAGAGGTCAAAGGAAAGAGTCGAGGCGATTTTAAATTCGGTTTGGCAGCAGGTTATGCCGGAAGCTTTCAATTCAATGCGATTTATAACAATCAACATTACAAGGGCGAAGCTGGGTATATCGAATACATCGATATGCGGCCGTTACACTGGCAAGAAAAAGATCAAAGTGCATTATTAGAGCTTAAAAACACTGAAATTCAGCCTTGTATACTAAAAAAAGATTAAAAATAAACCGAAAATCATAATTTCGAACAAAAACTGTTCGCTTGAAAAAAAAGAAAGGCGAAAGGGGTTGTAAAGGAATGGGGATGGTGTAGAATGCACATCCATCGGCGGTGATGCAGATAGAAACTTGTTGAAAAACAGTAACTTGGCTTGAGTGGTTAGGTTGTGGGTTTGAAGATAAAGTTTTAAAAATATCG